>CAZPCA010000042.1:4479-18557 GCA_964584995.1 uncultured Bifidobacterium sp. | reverse complement strand
CCGTACAGGCTTTTTTCCTTGTAATGGCCGTGATGGTCTATATCTGCAGTATTGGACTGTTCGTGGATTTCGACAAGGCCGGGATCTACCATGAAAGGTTATTGCTGCCCATAGCAGCCATTATTGGTATCGGAGCCTCCGGAACGGTTTTTTTATCCAAAGTATTCATACCTCGCCTGGCATCGCTGGTTTTGCTGGTATTAATTCTGTTGTTACACCTCGATGTATTGCGGCTGACTGCTGTTTCATTCCAGGAACGAACGAGAAAACTGACGGACATCACCGTGGAAGCACGCAAATCGGGTATACGCAAGGCCGTTATACCTGACTCCCTTGCAGCAGGACCACTGGACAATACCGGCCGGTACCTTCCATTGGAAACCATGGTCTTGTCCTCCCTGAGCGGCCCGGACTCCACGGTAACGGTCGTCCTCCGCAAGGCACAACTCGAAACCATCATACGGAACGGGAAATACGCAGGGGCCGGCAGCTGGTTGAAGAACGATCACACGATGCTTTCTATTAAAGAGTTGAATACCAGCTATTACCGCTTGCCGGCGGACCCTTATCTACCCCTCACTTTGCCGAAGTGACAGCAGGGCCTATAGATGAACAGGCAAATACCATTGTGCACCGAAACCTTTAAGAGGTCTGCAATTCCACCACCCGCTTTTTTGGTCCGAAATCTCTACTTTTGACCTTCAAATAAACTCATCCAATGAAAAAACTATTACTCTTTGCTTTGACGGTACTGGGCGGACTTGCAGTGAATGCCCAGGGTACCTGGGTTAGCCAGGCCACCGGATTCGCCGATGTTTCCAGCGGCGTTCGTTATGTAAGTGCTGTGGACACCAACGTGGTGTGGATCTGTTCCTACGACGGTTCAGGCGGTGGCGCCAGCCGTACCGATTTCTCCCGTACCACCGACGGCGGAAATACCTGGACAGCAGGACAGACAGGTGCACCCTCCACCTATGACTGGTCCATGATTTTCGGACTTGATGCCAACACAGCCTGGGCTGTTTACTACGATGCAGTAGCCGGTGCAGGTGGTGGTATTTACAAAACCTCTGACGGTGGAGCAACCTGGAGCCAGCAAGGTGCGGGCTCTATCTATGCAGGAGCTGCTTCCTTCCTCAACGTGGTACACTTCTGGGATGCCAACAACGGCTTCGCTATGGGTGACCCGCTTGGTGGATACTACGAGATTTACACCACTGCCGACGGTGGAAACACCTGGGTGCGTGTACCGCAGGCCAGCATTCCTGCTCCTACAGCGGGTGAATACGGCATCGTAGGTCACTACGAAGTAGTCGGTGACACCGTATGGTTCGACACCAACAAAGGCCGTGTTTACCGTTCTGTGGACCGTGGTCTGACATGGACCGTTGCCTCAACCGGTATCACCGTACCTGCCAATGGCGCCATCGACATCTGCTTCTACAGCGCTACCAATGGTCTTGCCCGCCTGTACAATGCCACCACCGGTGGTAACTCCATGCGCATCACCTCTAACGGTGGAACCACCTGGTCAGCTGTTACGCCTGTAGGTTCTTTCTTCGGCTCTGACGTACAACACATCCCCGGTACCGCTTCAACACTTATCAGCACCGGTGCCGCTACAGGCTTTGTTGGAACTTCCTTCTCCTACAATGGAGGCATTAACTGGACTACCGTAGAAACCGCTGCCCAGCGTACAGCACTCGGTTGCGTAGATTCCCTCCACATGTGGACAGGCGGATTCACCACCTCACCAACATCCGATGGTATCTTTAAATGGACCGTTGTTCCAACTGTACAATGCGGTGATGCATCCATCAGCCCCGGAACTACGAGCGCTACTGCTACGCAGTTGTGTGCCGGTGACACCTCCGTATTCACTTCCACAGGGGTATTTGCTCCAACAGTGGGTGATTTCAGCGGGGTGAGCTGGGTGATTTCCACCGTTGACCTTACTGGTGCTACTACGCTGCCTACCTTCCCAACATTGGTAGCCACCTACACCTTCACTTACCCTGCACCCAGCAGCAGTTCCCGTTTCTTCGTGAACGATGGCACACTGGTGGACGGAACCAATGTTCCCTATGGTACTTACTACTGGACTCCGGTGGTGTTTGCCAATGCAACAGCAGCAAGCAATCCTCCTGTATTCCTGAGCGACCTGGTACTTGACCCCGCCTGTCTTTACATCGGGACTTCCGTAGCGGTCAGCGTGCTCGACCCGCTTGATCCGGCTTGTACTGGCGTCGGACTTGCGGAAAACAGTCTGCTCAACGGCATGACTGCCGCACAGGATGGACAGAATGTCAATATCCGTTTCAATACCGAGCGCAACGGCATCGCGGTCATGGAGGTGTTCGACATGAGCGGACGTAAGGTGTACGGTCAGAATCTGCCTGTTCAGGGAGGCCTTAACTTCATCCAGATCGATGCCAGCACGTTCGCTGCAGGCACCTATATGGTGAAAGCCCAGGTGAACGGTACAGCCGCACAAACCAAAATCGTGAAGCTGTAAGCATCCGAACCATAATGATTACGAAGGCCGCCTCGCAAGGGCGGCCTTTTTTGCATGCAATAATCACTATCTTTAAGCATCCCAACCTCCGCTTATGTTTCGCTTGCTGCTCATCGTAGTGTTCCTCCTGAACAGTCCTCTGCTGCTGGCACAGTGCATGGTGTCTGTCAGCAGTCCCCAGGCAGCCAGTTGCGGTCTCTGCAACGGAGCAGTGGAGGTGACCTTTTCCGGAGGGAACCCTCCCTATGCCGTCAACTATAATGGCATGCCCTACGGCAGCATAACAGGCGCTCCTCTGCTCATTCCTAACGCCTGTGCAGGCCCGTTCATGGTGAGTGTAACGGACGGCAACAATGTTTTATGTACCGGTATGCTGAACGGTATCGTATCCGGAAGTACCGCAAATCCGCTCACATTGCAATTCAACCAGACGAACCCAAGTTGTCCGAACTGCTCTGACGGCAGCATTCAGGCATTGGTCGGCGGAGGCACCCCTCCTTACGTTTACAACTGGTCCAACGGAAGCACAGCGGCGACACAGGCCAGCCTACAGCAAGGTGTTTACTTCCTCAATGTGACCGACGCAGCGGGTTGCAACATTTACGACACAGTCTTTCTGGGCAGCAACCTCAATAACCTGGCCTATCTGTCGGGCCGCATTTACATCGATTCAGACAACAATCAGCAATTCACCCCCGGCGATTTCCCTGTGGCCTATCAGCAAGTGGAATGTCAACCATCGGGCATCATCGCCTACAGCAATCCCCAAGGCGAATATTTCTTTCCGGAAAACCCGGGCAACTATACCGTCCAGTACATCGTGAACCCGCTCTATTCGGTCAACAACGGAACCGGAACTTACAGCGTCACATTGGGCACTAACTCCATCACCGGCTTGGACTTCCCCCTACAGATAGACTCACTGATGAGGAATCCTCAGGTGTACACCGCTTGTCCGCTTCCGCGGTGCAACACCGTAGTGCCGTTTTACACCACGCTACTCAATCGGGGAACGGAAACCGACTCCGGAGAGGTGCGGATCCACTTCGACCCGGCCATGGTACCGGTCTCCACGCAGCCCCCTGCCAGTGTGATTGGCAACACCATTGTTTTCGGCTATTCATCCCTGTTACCAAGCCAAAGCCGCCAATTCACCGCTAACTTCCAGCTGCCGGGGCCCGGGAGTGTGCTGCAGTTGAGCAGCGAAGCTGTCTCCATCGGTGTAAACGGAAGCATCCTTGCCAGCGACACCATTCCCTTGACAATCCCCGTCGTCTGTGCATTTGACCCCAACGATAAGCGTGTTTTCCCGGAAGGAGATGGCGCTTCGCACCGGGTGAACATGGACCAGGAACTTCAATACCTGCTGCGCTTTCAAAATACAGGGAACGATACCGCATTCAACATACTCATCACGGATACACTTGCAGGAGGACTCGAACCGGAAAGCGTTGAGCTCATCAGCAGCTCCCACGACTGCTGGATGCAGCGTGCAAACGGCAATGTCCTGCGTTTCCACTTCACCAATATCCAACTACCCGACAGCAACGTAAACGAAGCGGGGAGTCATGGGTATGTGATGTTCCGTTGCCTCGGTAAAACCAACAATGCCGATCCGACCACTGTCAGCAACCGTGCAGCCATTTACTTTGATGCCAACGCACCGGTCATCACCAACAACACTCTCAGCACATTCAGCAACCTGAGCACGGGGCTGTCTTCCGTAATCAGCGGAGGATTGTTGCTACAGGTGAAACCTCAGCCCTTCCGGGAAAACTGTACCATCAGCGTGATAGATCCTAAAAACACAGCTGTATACCGCTACCGCATCCTGGATATCAGTGGTAAATCCGTAATAGTAAGCGGTATTTTCAACGGTCAAGAGGTGGTTTTACAACGCAACGGCCTCGTTTCCGGCCTTTACCTGCTCGAAATCAGCGACATCAAAGACGGCCGAACCGCTGTTATAAGTGTGCTGGCCCAGTGAATTATTTGGCACCGCCACTTTTTCGAAAAACAACAAGCTTGCCGGAATTAGTGGCCGGTGGGGCGCCGCGGTAATTTTGCTCCCGTTAATCCTTAAAAAACGGACAAATGAAATCTACCACTTATTACACCCTTTTGCTCGATGCCAGCGGCAGCATGAGCAACGTACGCATTGAAACCCTTAATGCGGTGAACGCACAAATCGAGTCCATCCGGGCGCTGGCTGCCGCGCAGCCTGATACAGACATCCGTGTGACCCTCACCACCTTCCATACGGAAGTGCGCAATGTATTCCGGGAATTAAGTCCACAGCAAGCACCCCTGCTCACGCAGCACCAATACACCCCGGACGGATGCACCGCTCTGCTCGACGCGCTGGGATTGCGGATGACCGAACTGGAACGCACCGTGAGCATCCACGACGACGTGGTGATTGTCGTGCTTACTGACGGAGCGGAAAATGCCTCCCAGTATTATAACTATAAACAAATCGCCAAGAAGATCGCTGAATTGAAAAAGACAGAGCGCTGGAGCTTCAGCTTCCTGGGTGCAGACATCGATGCATGGGAATCGGCCCGCCACCTAAACTTCGACCGTAAGGAAGTGAAAACTGTCGATAAAGCCTCCATGGATATTGTATTCAATGAGATGAGCCATAATCTACACAACTACATAGACCGGAAATCCAGGGGTGAGAAGAACAAGGGGCTCTACAACGAAGAGTGATTTCTGCCCCTTGAATTATACGGCATCCGGCTGTGTACAGTGAGTACCGGCCGGATGCTTTTGCCGAATTTATCCTTCATCCACAACCTATGAAAGCAAACAGTATTATATCCCTGGAACTTTATAAATTGAATAATACCTGGTATTTCGACGATAAGGTCTTCGAAATAACGCGGGAGCCCTTTGTACTGGGCATGTCTGAAATCATCTCCTCGTATTTACATCCTGAAGCCCGCACCTGTACCATACTGGCAAGCCGGCAAGCCTTTCCAATGGCCGAGAAACTCCGGCTCGAAAAGGAAGAAGCTGACGGAGGCTGGTACACAGTGGAACGCAGCGGCATGCAGGGATGGTTATGTCCGGTAACCCGTGTGTACATGCAATACATTCCGGAAAATATCTATTTTAACATCCTCCCTCATACCCCAGGATACTGACAACACCATGAACATACACCTCATCCGCAACGAAGGCGTAGAAGACACATTGTACTTTGGCGTACATGAATTCTTGCAGCATATCCCCGGACCATATACCTTTCTTATCAACGAAGAGCCGGAAGAAATTACCATCACCGATGAGGTGCGTTTACTCAAGCGCAGCGAGAAAAAATTCCACGAACAGGAATTTATGGCCCCTTCAATGTCCATTCCTGAATTTTCCAAGAGGGTTGAACTCATCAGCTGGGAAAATATTTTGGGTGCGTGCCGGACCTTCCGTAAGGCAGAGAATAAGAAAAAAGAAGAACCCATTGTAATGTTGACCGATTACGGTAATTACAAAAACTGGTTTTCGGGCTTCGACAAAGGGGAACGGAATTACTTCATACACGCCGAGGAATGGGATTCATTCATCGACGGCGATCCGCGCTATCCAATCGCATACCAGGTGGTCACTCTGCTGCTTAAGCAGGAGATGTTCGCTGATTCAGACGAATTGCTAAAAGGGATGCACCAGGAGTCTATTGGCTGTGTAATGGATTTCTGCAAAAACAAACACGAAATCGGATTGAAGATGCGCACGGCCGATATCTGTGCTGATTGCCAGCAGAAGATCCGCGACCGTAACGTTCCCCATGCACAGCTCCGCTACGCGTTCGACATGATGGAGGCCATCCGGCGTCAGTTACTTTTCCGGGAGCGATTCACCACTTTGCGTAAACCCCTGCGGCTGGAATTCAGGGGTCGACAGATGAAGCCGGTCATCCCCGAACTGGGAGATTTGAAAATTCCTCTCACCCCTACAGAGCTTGCGGTGTACATCTTGTTCATGCGGCACCCGGAAGGCTTGCGCGTCACGGAAATCATCGACCACCGTAACGAATTATTGGGTTACATGCAACAGGTCAGTCGCAACGACGATCCCGCGAGCATCGTACGCATGGTAGATGAACTATGCAACGCCGAGAAAAATGCCTTGAGTGAGCGCATGTCCAAGATCCGCAGCAAGTTCGTGCGGCTGCTAGGGTCGGACATGGCGGAGTTTTATAGCATCAACGGACCCAACGGCGGAGAAAAGAAAATAAAACTACCTGTGGAGTTGAGGGGCTGAGTGAGATAGAGATTTTTCATTTGAGTCGCGCCAAGACCATCATTATCACACAGTCCGTGTGCTAATTCTACCATTGGAAAATCCTATCGTATTCACCGCTGTAAAAACGCTTCCCATTCCTGCCGTCCGCCGTTGAAACGGTTACAATCGACATTCCCCTCCACTCCGTGTAGGCGAGTGTCGAGACGGTATTGCCAGAAGGTCCAGTCAGTACCCAGCATAGGTGGGAGTCCCTCCGGAGCCGCAATCCAAACATGGCAGTCTTCTGTATGCCCGTGCAGGTATTTCCAGTATCCCTTGCGGTTGGAATAGACAATCGAGCGCTCGTGTCCGCGTCGCTTCAAATAATCAAGGAAAGCCTTCACCTCATGCACCACTTCCGAAGTGGCTGCATGGACAGATGCATTGATGCCGGCCTCTTCCACATCGAGTACAAGGGGCAGCTCCGGACGGTGGGATCCTATCACGGATAAGAAATGCTTCGCTTGCTCAGCACCGCTTTCACCGAACCGGAAGAAATGATAGACACCGGTTTTGAAACCTGCTCTGCGCGCCGCGTGCATGGACCCATAAAAATTCCGATCGACTCCATCAATACCCATACTGCTGCGCAAAAACACGAATTCGTAACCCTGTGCCCGCAAGGCATAGAAATCAACACGGCCGCTGTAATGCGATAAATCGATGCCGTGCACCTCGTCCGCCGGTGTACGAACACGTGTGCCAGGATGGCCAGTACCGGTTTGGGAATACCGGTACAATATCAGCACCAATACAAAGCATGCCGCAATGATTGCCAGCACAATCACTGTCAGTGTTTTCATTTTTTATGGACTAAAACACTGGACAAGCAGGAAGGTAAAACGGCATGCATGCTTCCTATCCTAGATAAATCGATTTGGCATCCACCGGCCGGCGGGAGCTGCAGGCAGGTAACAATGAGCGGTGCTTTTGAACAGCATCTCTGATGAAATTCCATTTGCGTTTGAGCGCGCGGTTCGTATACTGGACCGGCAACTCGCCTTTGAATTGCAAATACACCATGAAGGTCTCTGCAAAATCCTCCATCGGTTGTGACTTCGCATGCTCGGTGATAAACGAAGCGGCCGGCAATTCGTACAATTTTTCCTCGTCAAAATAGTCGCCGCCGAACGCACTGATGAAGCTTGGTGCGCCCTCAATGATCTCCCTGTAATAATGCGCAAACGCATGCCCGTACTCGTGGCGAATCACATCGATGGCTTTATACCGTTTGCCGAACACCTTGAACAACATGGATGGATAATAGATATGCCCCGGCTGGTAATTGAAAATGGAGGGCAGTGGTTCATGGTGAAACATAAAACCACATGCATCCCTATACAAGATAGTCGGAAGTTTCATCCAATGTACATTGACTTTCCTAAGGTGACAATGTTCATGTGCCAGTCCAATGGACATCAATTCTCGATGCACCTTGTACGTAGCCCGTTTGACAAGCATATAAGAATGATATTGCACCTGTTCTTTGACAAGTTTCATTGTTTCATTTGTATTTTAAGTTGTGCTGTTGTCCATTTTCCGGTTTATTTGAATTGCTCGCTCTCCTTTTGAAAAAGGAAGGGGTACCATTCTCTGTGAAGCAATTGAGCATCTTCGAGACTGAGCAGTTTCCGGTGTTCGGCGCTGAGATCAGTAATACAATTTGAACTTTGGTGATGTATGAGGTAATCCACGTAGGTATCACGCACTTGCACGCCGCTGTGCCAGATGTTCACACTGATAAGCTCCGTATAGGCGCAATCACGTCCGCTGTGTTCGACACAAAGGACACTGTCGGATTCCATTGCATTGAACCTGAAATTGTGGAATAGTGTGTTCAAAGTGGATTTATGCTCTCTATACGGCAATTCGTTGTACTCGAAGCAGGAAAGTACAATGATAAGATCGCGCTGTAATGCGCATTTCCTCAGTTCGGCGTACATATCCTTCACCAGAAAATTACGCAGCATGGCAGGAACGTCGCTGAATATCACTTCGGGGGATTCCAGGTAAAAGAGTACGGTTTTACTTCGATTTTTTTCTACTATTATCCGGTGAATCAATTCTTTTGTCGAAGAACAGTTTCGAACATGGAATTTGAGCGGACATTCTTCATTCCTAAACGGATATTCTTCTTCGCCGTCGGGCCATTCTTCCGGTGACGAGATATTTTTTTTGTGACTTGCTTGTCGCCTCACCCTTTCGCCCAGCGCTCCTTTGTCATTCATGAAGCTGAAATACACGGCCGGCGTTGTGTTTGCCATGTTCAATGCCAGGTTGAGCAGCAGATCATTGGCAAGAATATAATCATCGCTCAGTATCTTATGGAGAGCGGCGCGGCGCATTCCTCCCATACATAAATCCAGGAGCTGTATTCCGGTCGGAACATATGCATCGCGTACTTCGTCAAATATGGTAATGGGCACAAGGCGATTATCGAGGTCGCTGAGATGAAGGGGGAAATCTTCACATGCACAACCGGACAATCTCCATTCACGCACTATGTCCTCTACACCGTGCATCACTGCTTCTTCCTGATACGGTAAATGCCGCAGTAGTTCTCTCAACCTGTTTATATAGTGCATAGCTAATTTAAAATTTAATCGTTAAACCATTCTCTCAAACTTAAGTACTTGTCAAGCATCCATGGGGAATGTTGAAAAATTATTTTTTGCCTGATGGATGAGGTTCCTGACAATTCGGGTCCAGTATCAACCGTTGTTTGAAGAATTTTAGTGTGGCAGCTAACCACATCCTTGCATTCTTTGTCAACCTGCAAGCTTGCATTCTTTGAAGCGCTTGCGTGCGCGTATTATCTTTGTGATCTGAAAAACTAACAACACTTTTTATTGTGTTGTTTCATACCGAAAAAAATATGGTATGTATGCACTGTTAATTGCATTGATCGGCATATTGGGTGTACACTCGAAGCGGATAATAAAATGGAATGATGGTATATCAAAAATCGCTTGTCAGTATTGCTGAGGATGTATGTGTAAAAATCCTAGTAAGCTGGTTCGGACCATATTCTGAGATTATGAACAAAGCGCTGCTTGTGCCGCTAATTTATTTTACTTCTTTTTGTAATTAATATCCATTGTACCTATGTTGCACTACTTTGTCCCGATGTTCAAATCCATACGTATAGGCTTTCGTATCCTATACAAGCACAAGAAAGAAGCGGCTGTCTGGAAACACTTGCTGCACTTAATGAAAAAAGGCAAAGTGTCACCCTGGATAAATGAACATGAAAAGATGGTCAGTGCGCGTATCATCTTTGGAGGCAAAGCCTATAGTGTCCACTTCTTGCTCTCGAAGGAAACTCTCACCGTGCGCGTTCATTTTATGGACAACTTCCCTGAACATGTGGTGAAGGACCTGTTAGTGCTTGCCGGGCATATCAACAATGTGCTTATTCCGAACTTCATTGTCGTGCACGCCGAAGACCACTGCATATACATCGAGCACTGTGCAGATCAGCTTGTCTATATGGTAGACCCGGCTAAAATCGAAGAGCAGTTGCTGCTTCAGTTGTCCATCGCAGAAGACGTTGAAAAGTATTTTGTCCGCATGATTCAGGAGCAAGAAGACCCTGTTTTCATTTTCAGCGATTTCATGCAATCCCTTCGCGAAGGAAGGAAAAGAGGTCCACAAAACAATCTTCTGGACGAATCGGGCGAGGAAGATTGCCCCTTTTGACCTAGCCACTCAGCCTTGCTTTAGGTAGTACGCCCATTCTTTGACCTGGCCGAGGAAAAAAAACTCTCCATGCAGGGCTCTGTACTTCGTCACAGTTATTAGCAGACTTCTATTGAAGACCCGCTTATGTATTAGTGCTCTGCTTTACTACAGTGCAGGTATGAGACGTATGTAAACACAGCTGTTTTATGCTCACATTGAACTTCTGCATTATTCGAAGATTAAACTGGATAATGGGAATGATTGAAGCACATGATGCTTGGCCAGCCCATATCCGAGAGGCTGAAAAAAACAATACATGAAGCAATTTTCAATTAATGAAACAATATGGCTGCGGTATTGTTTCATTTGTGTAACTTAAATTCAAATCAAATGGAACACTTGAAAATTGCCAGTGACAATTACGTAGCATTTACGTTCTTCATTGGAACCATGGCCATGATGGCCGCCTCTGTCTTCTTCTTCTTTGAACTGAACAACACAGCTCAGAAATGGAGGACCTCCGTACTGGTTTCAGGCTTGATCACTTTCATTGCAGCAGTACACTACTACTACATGAGAGGATACAATCTTGAAACAGGCGAATCTCCCACCTTTTTCCGCTATGTGGACTGGATCCTTACAGTTCCGCTGATGTGCGTGGAATTTTACCTGATCACCAGAAAAGCCGGTGCAAAAATCGGTTTGCTTTGGAAGTTAATCTTCGCCTCCCTGGTAATGCTCGTGACCGGTTATTTCGGCGAAACTATCGACAGAGACAACAGCGTGATGTGGGGTGTAATCTCCGGCGCTGCTTACTTCTATATCGTTTACCTCATTTGGTTCGGCGAAGTGGCCACCCTTGCTCAGTCTGCAGGTCCTCAGGTAGCGAAAGCCACGCGTGTATTGGCATGGTTCGTATTGGTAGGTTGGGCCATTTATCCACTGGGATATATCCTCGGCACTCCGGGTGGACTGTTCGGTATGCAGCTCGTTGCTGACCCTGCCGCTGCTTCACATGCCATGGATATCGTTTACAACATCGCGGATGCCATCAACAAGATCGGGTTCGGTCTCGTGATTTATTCGCTTACACGTTCTGAAGATTAATCGCTTCTGCACGCAGGTAAAAGCCGGATTCTTTCACCCGTTGAAAGGGTCCGGCTTTTATTTCTTGAATACATCGCCATCCAAAAAGCACCAGGTCCAACGCACCTATTGTCTATAACATGAAGACCCCTTCTCTCTTGTTTTTCATGCGCAGCTGCTGTGTATTGCTGACAGGCGTCTCCCTGTTTTTTCCGCTACTGACAGAGGCCTACGCCATTCCTTTTTCCCTGGGCCTGATTTTTCTGTTGGGCATACCCCATGGCGCAAGCGACCACCGCATGTTCTATTCCCTGGCAGACGCCTATTCTGCAAAGGCGTCGCAGCACAAAAAGTATTTCTATTTCTACTACATCGGACTCATGATTCTTTGTGGTATCGTATGGTTCCTCTTCCCGGTTTTTTCTTTCGTTTTGTTTCTGCTGGCTTCGGCCTACCATTTCGGACAACTGAACATCCACTCTCCTGATTGGAATTCGGGGAAAATCAATCTGATCACTTCGTTTCTCTCCGGACTCTTCGTACTGGCTGTTCCACTACTGGCACATGCCTCCGAAGCAGAACCGGTAGTGGAACGTATGCTACATACTGAACTTCCCATCGGGACCCGGCAGGGGCAACTTTCAACAGCAGCAGTCGTTTGCGGTTTGCTATACGGTGCTTATCTGTTGGTACTCGGAATCACCGCCAAAGCTCCGGGGCGTATATTGATCCGGGAAAGCGTTAACTGGGTTTTACTCTTCGCGCTCTTTTACTTCAGCCCCTTATGGATCGGCTTCTCTGTTTATTTCGCCATCTGGCATGCGCTGCCCTCTATGCGTGACCAGATCGCTTTTTTCCGTCAGCGGGATACGGCCTACTCTGTGAAAAGATATATTCAGGACATTGCCCCCTACAGCATTGTTTCTTTTTTGGGACTATTGGCCTGTTCTTTTTTATTAACGGAAATGACGGTCGAAAATGGAATGACGCTGCTCTTCGCCGGTATTTCCATCCTTACGCTTCCGCATGTGCTGTTGATGGACTGGCTATATTCCGGTCAGCAGGCAAGTGCTACGGAACAGGGCCTTAGTAAGCTCGAGGTTGAGCGGTAAAGAAAACAATCGAAAGAGGACAGTGTCCGCATGTAAGAACCAAGCGGGAAAGCAAATTGATCAAGGCGCTTGTCGGATGAATCTCCGTACAAAAGCTCCCTGTTCCGTTTCGGCCATAACACAATACATGCCCGCAGGCAATCCTGCAATCAAAATTCGGCCATCGTTGCCTTCCTGTATCAACATCCCCTGGGGATTATACAGGGTAGTGCGCAGGATGCGCTGTCGCGGAACATCCACCTGCAGTGTTTCTCCGGATGCAGGATTCGGGTAAAGGATCAAACCGGCATTCCCTTTCGTTTCTACCGCGCCAGTGACCGGATTGTTGAGTATGGTGGAAAATAGCTGCCTTGCCACGAGCAGGGCCTGTGCAGGAAGCTGGTTGGTAAGCACAGCAATGACAATACCGCCGGTGGTGTCGTACAACATGGTGGAGTTATAACCACCCCAGATGGCTCCTCCGTGTTGCCACAGGGTACGGCCCTGAAACACCGCCTCGCTTATTCCGATGCCATAATTACCCGATCCGACAAACGTCGTAATCTCCTGCAGGGATGCAGGCTGCAGTACTTGTCCACCCATGAGTGCAGCATACCATTGTGCCATTTCTCCGGCCGTAGAATACATGGCACCCGCTGCCCATGCCGCACTATTAAGAGCCTTTCGCGGTACGGCGAAATTGTCGACACCTCCCTGCCAGGGATGAGCGACCGTATAGAGCACACTGTCGTACACATCCAGGAAGGTGCTATCGAGTTGCAGTGGAGTGAGCAGACTGTCGCGGAGAAGCTTACCGTAAGGCTCACCGGTCACACTCTCGGCAATCATTCCTGCTAATATATAATTGGTATTGCAGTAGCTCCATCCTGTGCCGGCTGCAAAAAGGGGAGGGCCTGCCCAGCTGATGATTTCGGCAGGAGTGAAGATGCGGTTGGGATCCGTGAGTATGGAATCGGGATAGCCCGGTACGCTGGTAACATCGTACAGGCCGCTGGTATGGTTGAGCAATTGCCGCAGGGTGATGTTGGAGTCGATGTTGTTGAGTGGAGGAAGGTATTGATGCAGGGAATCGTCGAGGTCCAGCAGATTGCTCTCGGCCAGCTTCAGCAATAACACACCGGTGAACAGTTTTGTATTGCTCGCGATCGCGAATTCCATGTCGGAGTGAATCGGTGTACCGCCATGGGAAATACCCGATACTCCTTTCCAGGTACCGGTTCCGGGATAGATGATACAGGCGGAAATCCCTTTGACGTTATTGGCCAGGCGCATACTGTCCAAGGTTGTTTGCAGACGGCTGGCGAGCAGTGGGTCGAACGACTGAGCAGCACTGAAGCGCAGGGAAATCAGGAAGAGAAGCAACAGAATATGACGCATGGGAGGGTTTTTGCAGCTGCGGC
>CAZPCA010000042.1:0-4469 GCA_964584995.1 uncultured Bifidobacterium sp. | reverse complement strand
GGATGGTAAGGGTAGGGAAGGGTTTAATGCTTTAAAACGGCTCTCAAGCACTTGAGCCATTTCTAGCTTTTGTAGGAAAAAATGGCCAAGGTCCTATCTATTTTTAAATCAGTACCTTTGATTAACACAAAGGACGGTACCATCGGATGCAGACCTTTCTCAAGATCATTGAAGCTTTTACGCTGTCACTGACCGATACCAAGACTGAAGAAGGTATCTGCTGGGAGCTGACACGCAACGTGATTGCGCACATGGGTTTCGAAGATTGTGTGGTATACATCTTTGACGATGAAAAAGAAGCCCTCGTGCAGGTGGCTGCGTATGGTCCCAAGAATCCCGAGGACACCTATATCCTGAACCCTATTCTCATCAAGCCGGGAGAAGGGATTGTCGGTAATGTGTTCAGCAGTGGTAAACCGGAGATCATCGCTGACACGCGCAAAGATCCCCGCTACCTCATCGATGATCAGTTCAGGCTGTCTGAAATCTGTGTGCCCATCCTCTACCGGGGAAAGGCCATCGGTGTCATCGACAGCGAACACAGTGAACCCGGCTTTTACACGGAGCGGCATCTGACACTGCTGAGCATTTTGGCCTCCATCACCAGCCTTAAAATCATCGAGACACGCTCCTTCAACGAACTCGTAAAACTGAATACAGAACTCGAACGCGAAAAGCTTGCTTACCGTCAGCAGAACAAGGAGCTAACGCGGGTGAATAACCAGCTCGATGAACTCATCTATCACCTATCGCACGACTTCCGGACTCCCGTCATTGGTGTGGTGGGACTCATGGATGTGCTGGAAGAATCGCCGGAGAAATTCGAATCCATCAAGCTGTACCTGAAAAAGAACATGGAGAAGCTCGACCGCATTCTCCTAAGCATCTACTATTACAGCATCAACCTCCGCAGGGAGATCGTACGTGACAACGTGGAGCTGAACATGCTGTTGCAGGAGATTTATAACGAAATCAAGCACCTGCGCAAATCAAGGGTGGTCTTACAACTTGACAATGACACCTCGGCACATTGTATCACCGATGCTTTCCGCCTGAAGATAATCTTCAGGGAGCTGCTCGAAAATGCACTGCAGTACGCCCAGCCCGACCTTCGTCAGGAGCTGATCATCGAAGCAAAAATTGAAAAGGAAGAAAACCAGTTCATCGTGACTATTTCGGACAACGGAATCGGCTTTCCGGAATACTTCTCCTTCGACAAGAAAAACATGTTCAACAAGGGTTCGACATTCAGCAAAGGGGCAGGCATCGGATTTTTCCTTTGCCAGGAAGTGGCTGCGAAGATCCATGCAAGCCTGAAGGTTTCTTTTGAAAACAACCGTGGTGTCAGTATCCGGATCATACTGCCGGAGGTGATTTGATGTATAAAATTTTTTTAGGAGCCATTTTCGAAAAAGCCTGCAAGCAGGTTTTTATTTCCTGCTGCAGGCATAAAAAATTGTCAAAAAGGTAATCTTCGTAAAGATGGTGCAAAGAGACATCATCTTTATGACAACTTAGGTCAGACTAATATTTTATTCGTTAATTAAGTGTATTTTGGATTCGTCAAGATGTTTTTATGCACAACCAGCACAAAATACGACGGGTATTGCAACTGATCCAGCTGTTGAAAGCACAACCGCCCAAGAATATCCGCTACCTGGCAGAAGTACTGGATAGCACCGAGCGCACCGTCTACCGTTACCTTGACCTCCTGACTTCCGTAGGCTTTTCCGTTGATCGGGATGAGCACAAGCGTGTCTTTATCAACCACGATACACCCCAGACTCTTCCTTCGTTTACAGAAGAAGAGGTACGGCTGTTGCGCAGGCTTGTCCAATCCTCAGCCCGTAAATCGATGCTACGCGACGGCATCCTGCAAAAACTGCTGCTTCATACCGATGCTACGCACGCGGGCGAACACCTGCTGCAGGCACATTTATCGGCGATTGTTGACGACCTTCAAAAGGCGGTGAATGAGAAACATGTGGTGGTGTTGAAAGGTTACCATAGCGTACATTCCAATACACTTTCGGACCGAAAGGTGGAGCCCATCGGTTTCACGACGAACCTCCAAAGCCTGATTGCCTTTGAAACCGCTTCCGGAACCACCAAACTCTTCAATATCGAACGCATCACCAGCGTGGACATAAAGAAAAAACGGTTCAGGCCGGGTGATTTTCACCAGCAACAGGAGGTGGATGTGTTCGGTTTCGCACGGGGGAAGAAAAGCTTTGCCGTACGGCTGCGCCTGAACATGCGCAGTGCCGTATTGCTACGCGAAAAATATCCGCTTACAACCGCTTGCATGCAGCCAGACACTGAACCCGAATCGTGGATATTCGCTGCATCCATCTTCGACCTAAAGCCCCTGGCCCATTTCATTCTCGGATTTCCGGATGATGTACGCATTTTAGAAGGCAAAGAACTCCGGCAGCATATCCTGCAGCAGGTGAACAGGATCTTACAGCAGTAATAGTAAATCAGATTCTTACTTACAGAATTATATTTCGTACTTGGTGCAAGTATTGGCGGTAATCGTGATCGTTTCGTTTCCCAATACATCGTCATCTTGGTCCCTTATTTGTAGTATAGACTGCCCTGACTTGGCTGATCCTAAATCAAACTCAATCGTTACCGCATACGGATTACCACAGTTTGGAATACTATTGAAAAATAGATTTGCAGCAACACTTCCAACATAATCCCCATCAAGGTAGTACTTTACATTCGTAACCCCTAATGATAAAAGCGAGGCAGAAGTAGACGGGCTCATCCAAAATACAACACTACCACTATACTTACAGCAATTACAGTCTACGTCCGCTTCCGCATTGTAATTGATGGCATTGGCATCTCGGCAACCTTCTACTTCATCTTTGCATGAAGGTGTGAAAACTGTTAAAACGAATAACATAGTAAGATAAATGATTTTTTTCAAGATGTTTAAATTTTATTGACCAAAAATACAACCATTAGTATTTCTTTTAAATGAAACTTGATAATCAGCATATATATTCCTGACAATAACGGTCAATTAAGAACAGTATATTTTTGGTAAATCGAAAAGCGTAGAGAAAAAAGCCTTTATCGCAGAGCGCGTTCGCGCTGCAGATATTGTTGCCTTGCAGGAAGTGGTGGCGGGACTAGGCGGGGCTCAGGCTATGGTGCGTCTGCAGGATGCACTCAACCCGTACTTTTTCATGGCCGAATAAAGATCTACATTTTAGTGTAGTTCCACGAATCACTCTTTGGCTTTTATGAATGGTAACGTATTTATTTTTTTGAGCCCGTTGCGTTCGCCCCCAATGGCGTAGCGCTCCGCGAAAAGCTCTCCTCCGGCATCGGACAGTTTCTTCCGAATACGACTCATCTTTTCATAAATAGAGTTCTCTGAAGCATCCACAAGACTCTTTATATGATTGCGTATAGTATCACGGTTACGGGTAGGCGAAATTTTTTTGTATTGATCGCACAGCCATTCGAACATCGGTTTCAACTCGTGTAGGTACAATCCTTCATGGTGAACCATGAAAAGCAGGTAAACTGTTTTTTCCAGGGGCGTCATTGGAATACGAAATGGTTCATCTGCCATCAGCCAGAAATCCATTCGCGGACCTCTGATTTCTATCCGCTTGGACGATCCGTCGAGAAGCCTGGTACGATGGAGCAAATACGGGCGTAAGGCCTCAAGGCCTTGCATAAGACTGATAACATCGCTCGTCCAACGGGAGTTTTTTCGGATCTGCACCACACACTCTTTACACACGTCAGAAAGTGCGACCGCTTCCTGAACGGAAGTACATTGGTGCAGACAATAGACTTTTCTCTTGTGTTTCAACTGCTGGAGATGATGTCTATAATCCGATGTGTAATTCATCAAAAGATACGTCGCTGAAACGATGGACAGGACGGGTTGCTCCAGAGCTGAATAACGTGTATAGGCAAGGCTTTTGCCTGGAGAAAATAATGTGTGTGCTTCTTCCTTTGGCGTATGCTCTATGAAATAAACACAGGAAGACCTAGGTATTGAATGTTTCCGCTTTACTGCGGATGCCCACTTGTTTAAATCCGATAAGTTGGATAGACCATGGCGACCATAGTGACCATCTTTCTCCGCGATGATTTCTGCATGCTTTTCCGGACCGTGTTTTTTTGAAAAGCGGAACAGCTCTTCTGCTATAGCTGTATGGTCGGATTGTATGAAAACCAAAAACATATTACCCCTTTCTTGATTGTTTTGACCGAGGATACGGCAAGCTATTCGGATGAGCCACTTTATTGGCCAAATACAATGAAAACGCTTTTACAGTTAATCCTATTGAATGTGGCAAGAATTAACCATAAAGAGTGATGATTTTTCACCATAAAAGGTGAGTGTTAGCGGGCTGTAGGTTCGACTTATTGTCCATCAAGCATCCAGAGCGCTGCCGCTTTGTCGTCTGTTTGGATCAGATCACTGCTTACCCTGA
>CAZPCA010000041.1:18586-18835 GCA_964584995.1 uncultured Bifidobacterium sp. | reverse complement strand
ACTTTGTCCGGGTAGCAATAATCTGGAAAAATCATCACCCCTTTCCACAATCTTTCCTGACCTGTTTACCAGGATCGAAAAAACATGAATTCTATCGGCTGTCCTACTATTCATGGTGGCTGTTCATACCGGTATACGAAAAACACAGAGAAAGGATACTGATAAACAGTCGGTATCTTCATTCAAACCCATGCCAATCACATACAAGGCATTCTCGTATAAAAATACGAATAGAGAACTGCAAGATTT
>CAZPCA010000041.1:18181-18543 GCA_964584995.1 uncultured Bifidobacterium sp. | reverse complement strand
CACCTCGGCCAGGTGCAACGTATTGCCGGTGATTGTTTTCTTTTCCATCACACCTTGCAAGTGCATCAAACAAAGCGGGTCGTTGGAAATGATCAAATCCGCCCCGCTTGCCATGACCTTTGTCAGTAATTCCTCAGCCATGGCCACAGACATGGCTTCGTTTTTACGGTCAAGTCCGCCGCCCATGCCACAACAGGGCATATCGGATACGTCAATTAGCTCAAGTCCTCTGACCTTACCTAGCAAGGTACGCATAGGGCTTGATTCAGCATTGGACTTGCAGTTACAACCGTCGAGCACGATTGCCTTGGCGGAAAGTTGCGCAGACAAATCGCTGGCATGCAGTACATTCCCGAGAAAAT
>CAZPCA010000041.1:0-18171 GCA_964584995.1 uncultured Bifidobacterium sp. | reverse complement strand
TTCTGGACAAGCTTGTATTGGTTGTGCAGCGAGGAATTATGAAAAAGAGAAGGGTAAAGATTGCGCACAGTATTGACACAACCGGGACCCGGACAAACCACATATCGTTCGTCCTGAAATTCCTTGATCAGCTTTTCACCTACCTCCTTGCAGTAATCCCGGTAACCGTCCTCGTACGCAGGCTGACCGCAGCAGGTCTGCTCGGGATTGTAGTTCACGCCGCAACCGATACGCTCCAACACCTTGAGGGTATTGCGGGCGGTTTCAGGCTGGAACTGATCCATGTAACAGGGAATGAAAAGATCGACTATCACTGGTTTAGGAGATATTTGTTGAGACAAGATGGTGGGTACGCCCGAGCCTAACCAGCAGCACAATGCCGATGGCGAAAAAAATGACGAGGGCGACGATGGAGTGGCGCATACTGCCGGTCAATTCATTGATATAACCGAAGGCAAAGGTACCCAAAACAGTACCTGTCTTTTCGCAAACATCGTAAAAACTGAAATAAGAGGCATGATCGCGGGTCGGCGGCAACATTTTCGAGTAGGTGCTACGCGAAAGCGATTGTATACCGCCCATGACCATCCCGACGAAGGCTGCTGTGATGTAAAAATGCGAAGGCAAATACACGAAGAAGTAAACACCCACGCAAATCAGTATCCAGACGGCGATGGCAAGTATCAATGACTGCAAGTTACCGAAGCGATTCGATAGGTACGAAAAGAGAAAGGCACCTGCTATGGCTACGAACTGTATCAGCAAGATGCATACAATCAAGCCACTCTGCTTACTGTCTTCGTCGGCCCAGGCGATTTCCTGCACCCCGAACAAGGTAGCGAGGTACATCACGGTTTGCACGGCCATATTGTAAAAGAAAAACGCCAGGAGAAAGGATTTAAGACGGGGTGTCTCTTTGAGCTGAGTCCAGACCTTTTGCAACTCTTTGTAACCGCGCGTAAGGATATCGGATTCGAAAGGCCGTGCCATCGGATCTTTGGGCAAATGGGCGAAGGAATACTGAGCAAAGCCGAACCACCAGACGCCGGTGAGTAAAAATGAGCAGCGCATTGCCAGGCCATTGGAGATACCACCGTACCACTCCGGAAACAGGATCATGGTCAGGTTGAAGATCAGCAAGAGCGAAGAGCCGAAATAACCCATGGCGAAACCGCGTGCACTGATGCGGTCCTGCATTCCCGGTGGGGCGATTTCAGGCAGGTAAGCGTTGTAAAAAACGATGCTGCCGGCGAAACCGATTGCTGCCACTACCGAGCAGAGAATGCCAATCCATAACGTCTCCGCACCGGTGAAAAACCATAGACAAGAACAGGCGATTGCACCCAGCGTGCTGAAAAAAAACATGAACTTCTTTTTCTGACCGCTGTAGTCGGCCATGGACGAGAGCAGCGGGGAGATGGCCGCTATGACCAGGAAGGCGGCGGATATGGCGTAGGACTGCAGGGATTCGCTGTTGAAGCTGCGGCCCAGAAAGCGCACGGTATCGGCACCCGTGCCATGCGTCACCGCACTGAAGTAAATCGGGAAGAGTGCCGAAGTAATGACCAGGGAGTAGGCTGAATTCGCCCAATCGTAAAAGGTCCATGCCCTCACCACTTTTCTGGAAGATGCCTGTGGTAGATGCTCCATTGCCGGGTGAAAATAGAAATTATCAAGAAACCAACAAGCCCTGTTAATACTGCGGTTACGTAGATTTTTCAATTCTATAAGGTTCTGGAGCATAAAGCGTAATGCTCTCTTTGAATTGACATAATATATGAAGTGAATCTTTCGCTCCAAATTCAACACCAAGCTATGAAAACAAAATTCTCCTCTATTCGACTCCTGATGGTTGCAATAGGCTTATGCTTAGGCTTCCTAGAAGTTCGCAGTCAGTCATCCATAGAACTAAGGTTCCTCGGTCGCTATTCCACGGGCACTTATGATGCCGGTGGAGCAGAAATCGCAGCTTACGACGCTTCCAGTAAAAGACTTTTCTCAGTGAACGGTGCCTCCGGAAGTGTTGACATCATTAATATCGCCAATCCGCATGCGCCGACCCTAGTATCTTCGTTCAGTGTGGCTCCCTATGGAGCTGCAGCCAACAGCGTCGCTGCAAAAAACGGAATCATTGCAATCGCTGTAGAAGGAACCATAAAGCAGGATCCCGGCAAAGTCGTATTCATGGACGCCAACGCGAACGTTCTAAACGTAGTGAATGTTGGCGCTTTGCCCGATATGATATGCTTCTCACCAGATGGCAATTATGTGCTCGTTGCGAATGAGGGTGAACCCAATAACACCTACACAGTTGATCCTGAAGGATCGGTGAGTGTCATCAATATCAGTGGGGGTGTGGCCTCTGCATCTGTTTCAACGGCCGGCTTCCAGTCATTCAACGGTACGAGCCTGCCCTACGGTATTCGCATCTATGGCCCGAACGCCAGCGTTGCTCAGGATCTCGAACCCGAATACATCACCGTTTCTCCCAATTCACAGACTGCGTGGGTATCTTGTCAGGAAAACAACTGTTGGGCTATCATCGATATCCCTTCGGCGACCGTCACTTCTTTGGTACCTATGGGCTTCAAAGACCACTCTTTACCAGGAGCAGGACTTGATGCCTCGGATCAGAACAGTGGAATTGTCAATATCACCAACTGGCCGGTGAAAGGCATGTACCAACCGGACGCCATCGCCAACTTTAGTGTAAACGGGCAAACCTACCTGATTTCCGCCAACGAGGGAGATGCACGCGAATACGGATCATTTGTAGAAGTATCCAGGGTTTCTTCTTCTTCCATCGTACTGGATCCGACGAAATTCCCCAATGCCTCCGTACTTAAAAACAACAATAACCTTGGCCGCCTCAATGTATCGAATAAGACCGGGAATATCGACGGCGATAACGACTTCGACACCTTGTATGTTCCCGGCGCCCGCTCGATTTCTATATGGAATACAACCGGTCAACTGGTTTGGGACAGCGGAGATCAGCTGGAACAAAAAATGTTACAATTACTTCCGAATTCAATCAATTGCAGCAACACCAATAACACCAAGAAAAACCGTAGCGATGACAAGGGCCCCGAACCCGAAGCAGTTACGGTAGCAACTTTCGGTGACAGTATTTTCGCATTCGTAGGACTGGAACGCATAGGTGGAATCCTGATTTACAATATCACCAATCCCCATGCTCCTTACTTTTCCGGTTATTTGAACACAAGGAATTTTGCCCAGACTCCCGGTTTGAATTCAGGTGGAGACCTGGGTCCTGAAGGCATCCTCTTCATCCCAAAGAGCGAAAGCAGTAACGGTAGAGATCAGCTTGTCGTGAGTAATGAAATCAGCGGCACGGTAGCCATCTATGAAATCGGCGTCCGTACTAAGATCCAGATTCTGCATGCCTCCGATTTCGAAGCTTCACTGGATGCAGTGCAAGATGCACCGCGCTTCGCCGCGATCGTAGATACGCTGGAACATACCTATCCGAATACTTTCATTTTGTCTTCGGGCGACAATGTCATCCCGAGCCCATTCTCAAGTGCCGGTGAAGACCCCAACCTTGTTACTCCTCTAAAAAACACCTACATCAGTTATTATGGCGGCACATTTTCGTTCAACGACCTGCGTGCAGGCATTGCCCGACCCGACATATCCATCATGAATTTCATCGGCATCGAAGCCTCTGCCTTGGGTAACCATGAATTTGACTGGGGTACCAGCGAACTGCGTAACATGATTGCAGGTCAGGCATCGGGTAACAATATCCGTTGGTTCGGCACACAATTCCCCTATCTCAGTGCTAACCTGGATTTTTCCGCAGACCCTAACCTGTCCAATATCACGACCAACTCCCGACTCAGCAATACGGCTTTCAAGAGTTCACCCGCTCTCACCGCAGCACAAATTGCCGCCAAGCCAAAAATTGCACCCTCTTGCATCATTGTCAAAGACGGTGAAAAATACGGAATCGTAGGTGCTACAACGCCTATACTTGCA
Organism: uncultured Bifidobacterium sp.; assembly: GCA_964584995.1. Taxonomy (GTDB): domain Bacteria; phylum Bacteroidota; class Bacteroidia; order AKYH767-A; family OLB10; genus JAJTFW01. The sequence continues at coordinate 14,169 of CAZPCA010000041.1, read as the reverse complement.
TCCATTTCCTCTCCGGGTGCAACCAGCATTAAGAATCCGGGAGCAGGCACCAACGATATGAGTTTGCTGGCTTCCATACTCCAGCCTGTAGTCGATTCGCTGCGGTATGCAGAAGGATGCAACAAGATCATTCTACTTGCCCACATGCAGCAAATCAATTTTGAGAAACAATTGGCTACCTTCCTTAAGGGCGTAGATATCATACTGGGCGGTGGTTCGAATACCATTATGGCCGACAATACAGACCGCTTACGGAGCGGGGATACAGCCCTGGAAACATATCCTTTCTTTACCACCGATGCCGACAACCTACCGGTGGCTATTATCAATACAGATGGAAACTACCGCTATGTTGGACGACTTGTAATTGATTTCGACCCCTCGGGCAATATCATCCCTTCATCCGTAAATGCTGCTATCTCAGGAATTTATCCGGCTGATAGCTTAGGGGTTGAAGAAGTTTGGGGCAGCGGAAATTACGCTGCAGCCTTTACATCAGGCAGCAAGGGACAACTCGTAAAAACCCTTTGCGATGCAGTGGGCAATGTCATTGTGGCGAAAGATGGAAACCTGTTCGGAAAGACCAGCGTATTTCTGGAGGGCAGAAGGAATTTTGTGCGCACAGAAGAAACCAATCTCGGAAACCTGAGCGCAGAAGCCAATCTCTGGATGGCACGCCAATACGATGGAACCACCAAACTCTCCTTAAAGAACGGTGGTGGAATTCGTTCTGTTATCGGGTACGTGAATGCGGTCGGTAGCAGTTTGAACCTCGAACCACCACTGGCCAACCCGGCAGCAGGCAAATTACAAGGCGATATTTCCCAGTTAGATATTGAAAACTCTTTAAGGTTCAACAACCAATTGTCCCTATTGACTCTTACTGCAAGCGGCGTGAAGGCCATACTTGAACACGGTGTAAGAGCGACGGCTGCGGGAGCCACTCCCGGCCAGTTTCCACAAATTGCAGGAGTACGATTCAGTTACGACCCATCAAGACCCATTCTATCCAGAGTGCTTAGCGCGGTGATTGTCGACTCGGCAGGAATAATCACTGACACGCTAGTAGCCGGTGGTCAAGTATTTGGAGACTCTACGCGTACCTATCGCGTCGTGACACTTAACTTTCTTGCTGGCGGCGGAGACTCCTATCCCTTCAATACACTGGGGACTAACAGGGTGGATCTACCAACGCTTCCGCCTGCAGGACCCGCATTGGCATCGTTTGCATTGGCAGGCAGCGAACAAGATGCCTTTGCTGAATTCATGAAAGCGAATTACAGCGTACAGGGGTATTCGCAAGCGGAAACCCCAATAGTTCAGGATACAAGAATCGAAAATCTGCAAAGCCGGACAGATGATATCCTTCCACTTACCATCACCGCTGTGAGTACTTCACTCGCTCCCTGTGCCAGTACCGCCAGTATCGACATCAAGTATTTCGGAGGCATGGGACCATATGTCGTGAAATGGAATAATGACTCAGTGGTCACGAACCAGAATAGCGTCATCATTTCCGGATTGACAGCAGGACAGTACGTTCTAACTGTAAAGGATTTATATAATCAACTACAAAACACTATCGTCACTGTTACGACTACACCACAACTTGGTTCCGCTGGAGCCATAACTGGCCCTGCAGTTGGTTGCGCCCCCGGCACAAATGGAACCCGTACTTTCTCCATAGACAGTGTACCGAATGCAACACAATACAACTGGACTTGGACAGGAAGTAACGGAGTGACGCTGCTTGCTGGAAACGGTACGCGAACAGTCACCTTGCAGTGGAGCAGTTTCGCCATTCAGGCAGGTCTGAACGGGACACTGTCCGTAACCCCTACCGATAATTGTGGACAGCAAGGCGCCCCTGCCTCGATCGTCATCCGTTATAACAGTGTCGCTCCTACCACACCTGGCTCAATCGCAGGTCCCGGAAAACTTTGCCCAGGTGCTTCCCTGAACTTTTCGGTACCAGTTTCCTCCCGTGCCGATACATATACTTGGATATTACCGAACGGTTTGACGGTAAACGGAACTTCATCGGGAAATTCCATACAGACAATTGCCGATGCAAGCTTTAGCGGTGGTACCATTCAAGTAAGTGCAAGTAATGGATGTGGAACAAGTCCGACACGTAACCGGGCGCTTTCTTTAAACACACCGATTATCCCATCTTCCATTTCAGGTCAAGCAAGTGGCGTTTGTGCATTGAACGGAATGACCTACTCGGCTATCAGTCCCACCACTGGTGTAAGCTACACCTGGAGTACTTCCTCAGGCATTACCATTGCTGGAGGCCAGGGCACTTCGTCTGTCAGCCTGGATTTCAATGCATCTTTCCAGTCAGGCACGGTTTCTGTCGCATCGGTGAATGGATGTGGAACGAGTGCAACTCGCACTCTAACTCTGACAGCGAAACCCGCCAGGCCATCCACCATCAATGGACCTAATCAATTGTGTCCTGGCAGTAGTAACATCAATTATGGAGTTAGTATAGTTGCCGGTGCAAGCTCATACAACTGGACTGTTCCTCAAGGAGTGACCATTATGAATGGAGCAGGCACAAAGAACATCACCGTCGACTTCAGCATATCCTTCATCAGCGGTCAAGCGATTGTTGTCAATGCATCCAATGCATGTGGCTCAAGCATCAACAGGGTTTCTACAGGTATTTTCACAGACCCATCCAACTGTAATACCGGTAAGATGGCCTTGAATACCGAATCTGCATTTAACCTGTATCCCAACCCCGCGATTGATATGGCCTATTTACAAATAGAAAGCCAGTTAGGTGAGGATTTAGAAATTCGCCTAATCGATGTAACCGGCCGTTGCATTTACAACCTTAATATCAATTGTCCAGCCGGAAAATCGCAAGTGGAAATACCTTTGGAGAAATTTGCTGCAGGCATCTATTTTCTACAGATTAATGGACTGGATTTTCAGCGCACCCTACAGTTGCATATAGAAGAATAATCGCCCTACTAAAGCGTTTTTATTTGCAGAGCCGCCTCCACAAGGTGGCTCTGCCTGTTTTATCGGGCGGCCATTGATGGCCACTCAATAACATTATGACCTACGCATCAAGTGTTGATCTTCGACCTTGTTCTTCATTCGTTGACCTCGAAAGCAAATTCACATAACCCTATCCTTTCGCCGTATACTGCGAAGTAAATATCCACACTGCTTGCAAAACACCATAAGTAGCTCGACTAAATTAAATATACGCAATAACCAACTTTACGGGCTCAATTCAATTAACGCGCGAGATATTAAATGTGACAAATTTCTAACTTCAACGATAGCACTACTGGATTGATTGACTTTTTATATCAAACTGAGTAGGGGTAAATATTAAAGAAGGGAACCGAAATCACTTTCAGTTCCCTTCTTTTTATGCGCTGACCAAATCAGGCGAGCTGGGACCGGATGATGTTCAGGGCTCCACCTGCCTTGAACCATTCAATCTGGTTTTCATTGTACGTATGGTTGACGATGATTTCGTCGGATTGCCCGTCGCTGTGGTGCAGTACGAGCTTTAGTGGCGTACCCGGAGCGAAGGTGGTGAGACCTACGATATCGACCTGATCGTCTTCGCGGATCTTATCGTAATCGGCAGGATGGGCAAAGGTGAGCGCGAGCATGCCCTGCTTCTTAAGATTGGTTTCGTGGATACGGGCGAATGACTTCACCAGCACAGCACGTACACCCAGGAAGCGTGGCTCCATGGCCGCATGTTCCCGGCTGGAGCCTTCGCCGTAATTCTCATCGCCCACTACGATGGAACCGATTCCGGCAGCCTTGTAGGCCCGCTGTACGGCCGGCACTTCGCCGTACTCTCCGTTCAGCTGGTTCTTTACGCTGTTGGCTTTATCGTTAAAGAAATTGGTGGCTCCGGTGAGCATGTTGTTGGAAATATTGTCGAGGTGACCGCGGTAGCGTAACCACTTTCCTGCGGGGGAAATATGGTCAGTCGTACACTTCCCTCTCGCCTTGATGAGGAGCTTCAGGCCTTTCAGGTCAACGCCTTCCCAAGCAGCGAAGGGATCGAGCAGTTGGAGGCGTTCGCTTACAGGACTCACTTCTACTTTAACGGATGTACCGTCGGCAGCAGGAGCCTGGTAGCCGGCATCTTCCACGGCGAACCCTTTTACCGGCAGTTCATCGCCGGTAGGCGCATCCAGTTTCACTTGCTGACCATCCGCATTGGTGAGCGTATCTGTCAGCGGGTTGAAGGTGAGGTCTCCGGCGAGGGCCAACGCTGTGACGATCTCGGGAGATGCCACGAAGGCATAGGTATTCGGATTGCTGTCGTTACGGGCTTTGAAATTCCGGTTAAAGGAATGCACAATGGTATTCTTCTCCTGCTTCTCCGCTCCCATCCTTGACCACATGCCGATACAGGGTCCGCAGGCATTGGCGAAGACCTTACCTCCGATCTTCCCGAAAGTTTCGATGAAGCCGTCGCGGTCGATGGTATAACGTACCTGTTCTGATCCGGGCGTGATCATGTACTCGGCCTTAGGCAGCAGTTTCTTGTTCACCGCCTGGGCGGCCAGAGAGGCTGCGCGGCTGATGTCTTCATAGGATGAGTTGGTGCAAGAACCGATCAGACCCACTTCCACTTTGGTAGGCCAGCCATTGGCTGCAGCAGCCTCCTTCATCTTTGAAATCGGCGTGGCAAGGTCCGGAGAGAAGGGTCCGTTCAGGTGGGGCTCCAGTTCGCTCAGATTGATCTCATACACCTCGTCGAAATACTTTTCAGGTGTAGCATACACCTCCGGGTCACCGGTGAGATGCTCGCGTACGGTATTGGCCAGGTCCGCGACTTCATCACGGCCGGTAGAACGCAGGTAGCGTTCCATGCTATCGTCGTAACCGAAGGTAGAAGTGGTCGCACCTATTTCAGCACCCATGTTGCAGATGGTCCCTTTGCCGGTACAGCTCATAGAGGTAGCACCTTCGCCGAAATACTCTACGATGGCACCCGTCCCGCCTTTGACCGTCAATATGCCGGCCACTTTCAGGATCACATCCTTGGCAGACACCCAGCCGCTGAGTTTTCCGGTGAGTTTGATGCCGATCAACTTGGGCCATTTCAACTCCCAGTTCAGGCCGGCCATCACGTCGCAGGCGTCTGCACCACCCACACCGATAGCCAGCATTCCGAGGCCACCGGCATTCACCGTATGGCTGTCGGTTCCGATCATCATTCCTCCGGGAAAAGCATAATTCTCCAGAACGACCTGGTGTATGATTCCCGCACCCGGCTTCCAGAACCCGATGCCGTATTTGTTGGACACCGAAGCGAGGAAGTTGAATACCTCTTCACTCTCCTTTAGCGCATGGGGCAGATCTTCATCTGAACCTGTTTTAGCCACAATAAGGTGATCGCAGTGGACCGTGGAAGGAACCGCCACTTTCGGACGACCTGCCTGCATGAACTGCAACAAGGCCATTTGTGCCGTGGCATCCTGCATGGCCACGCGGTCAGGATTGAAATCTACATAGCTCTTGCCACGCTGAAAAGCGGCAGCGGGCAAAGCATCCGAAAGGTGCGCATACAGTATTTTTTCACTGAGTGTCAAAGGCTTGCCGGTCAACTGACGGGCAGCGGCTACTTTGGAAGGAAGTCCTGCATAGACCTTCCTGATCATTTCTACATCAAATACCATGGTGAATGAACGTGTTGATTTTGGCGCTGCAAAGATAGCAAAAAGGGGGTGTCAGCTGCATTGTTGCACGTATGAAAAAATGACATAGTTCAAGTGTTCAGAATAGGCATTTAGCACTACTTTTATTTCCCCAAACCACAAAACAATGAAACCAAAACATTTAACTCTCGTAGGCGCCATCGTCCTAACGCTTTTCTTTTCGCCTATTGAACTGGCTGCGCAAAGCTGGTCCTACTTTACACTTGTACCGAATACCGACACCATCGCGGACAAGACCGCGGGCGTTGTTTCGGATGCAGGAGGCAGCACCTATTGGCTTTCGCACTACTACGTAGCCAATACCCTTCGTGAAGGATATATGCTCACGAAACTGAACAAATTCGGCGCGGTGGAAAGCCGTGCATTGCTCAGTACCGGGGTTGCAGGTGCAATCATTCTCCCTCCCAAAGACATCAAACTCATTGCAGGCAGCCTTTACCTGCTATTCGATTTCCAGAAAACAGGACTTATCACCGATACCGATGTCTGTGTGCAGAAGTACGACCTTAGCCTGAGTAAAAAGTGGCAGGCCATCTACAACAATCCCATTTCCAAAAACGACGCCGCCAGAAAAATAACAGAAGGGCCCTCCGGAGGAATTCTGGTCGCCCTTACCAGCTTCCAGGATGGCCTGGTGATCAATTATTCCCGAGCTACAGGGGCTGTCATCGCTCAGTATTTGTACGACAACGGTCCTGGCACACGGGAGGAGATCAGCGGTCTTGTGAACGTGAACGGATCGGTATATATCGGAGGAACAAATGTTGTTCAAGGTACGAGCAGCACAGATATGTTTATTGCCAGGCTTGATTCAACCCTTGCCCCCATCTGGAACAAGACCAACGATGCATCCGGACTCAATACCCGCGACGAATTGACCGATATGTGCGCCGACATCAGCGGCGATATTCTGGTTACAGGCAATTTCACAGCTTCAAACGGATTGAACAGGGTGTTCTATACAAAATACAATGATGTGAACGGAACCCGCCTGTGGATTCGTCGATTGGTGAACGACGAGGTTTTTGCCAAAGCTATTTTCGCCGATGGATTATCGAATGCCGTTTCAGTGGTGAACGGTAACCCCTGCCGTTATGTCAATGTGAATGGTGTCAACGGAGGACTGATTGCCTCCAAGGGCATATTCACCAGCGCTGTGGTTGGTTACCAGATCGAAGATGTCGCCTACAGCAACAACGAGCTGTACCTGAGCGGAAACTATGACACATCCTTCACCAGTGCCGGCAATCAAGTCATCGAGGTGGGCACCTTGGTGAGCAAACTCAATGCTGCCGGCAACAGAATTTGGAACGAGAAAGTGGTCAGCAATGACCCACAGAAGATCTTTGCTGCAGGCAGACTGTTCGTGCGATCTTCCAGTCGCGTGTATTTCATTTGCAATGTGGATGATCCCGCTGCGGCTCCGAAAAGCACCTACAGCATTTACAGTAACATATCGGCCAGCACCGGGAACCGCATGGGTGCTTCAGAAGGACCACAGGAACAACTTCTTGCGGTTTATCCGAATCCTGCGGAGCATTACCTGAACCTTCAGATTTCTGTGGAGGAAGCCACCGATTACCTCGTTGAAGTCAGAAATGCTGAAGGAAAACTATGCTTTCAGGAGCGCATATCTGGAGACCGTCTCAACAGTGGATTTTCCGTCGATGTGAGCACCCTACCCTCCGGTATATACGTAGTACGGCTAAGTGGCGCCAGCGAAACGAGAAGTAGCAGATTCGTACGGAAATAACCGCATTCCATCGCCCATGCTTATTTCTCAGCGGGCGCCGGCACCTTTCGCAAAGGCACTTCGAAGCACGTATTGATGAACTTCTCTACTTCTTTGCGGGACGACACCATAACTGCACCTACAGCTGTTTCACCTTCTGCCAAGTAAAACCCGGATTTTACCGGCTGCAGGGAAAGTTCTGCGCTTTTTTGCATGCCTTCCAAGTGCACCTTGGCATCACGAATCGCTGTCAAAGGAAAACCGGCATCCTTACCTGGCATACAGAAAAAAACAGGACCGTACACATCCTTCCAAAGGGCTGTATCCGGATGGATATCACCATCAATTAAAACGGCACCATAGCCCCTTTCTCCTGCTACAGCAGCAGAAAACTGGCTCCATTTCGCGCCGGTACCGATCCCTACCGTGACCAGTCGACCGAATTTACCGGTGTAATCCAATATGGACTCCGTCACCCTACGAACACGTTCAGCATTAAATTCCGCATTTCGATCGCCGGAAGTACGCGTATCTGAGGTAGGGAAACCACTGAAAAAGTCGACGACCATCACCGTAGAGCTGCAGGCCATATGAATGCGCTCCGCTTCCTCCTTGACTGCCTTCGTCAATCCATCTTTACCATGAATAAGCATAACGATTTGTCCTTTGGATGGACCTGATTTCACCTCATACACCGGCACCTCCTTCCCTCCCGGAACTTTCAGTGAAACCATACGTCCGATACGGCCAAGATATGTGCCGGGAGATTGCGCAGTAGCTAGCTCGCATGCAAGAGCCGTCAATAACAGCAAAACACTGTTCAACAATAAGCGGAATTTCATCACTTTGGGATTTCTACAGCAAATTTACAGAAATAGGGGGCCCGAACGTCACGATATGGCTTCCATTCCTTACCTTCGGGCTCCCCTTTAACGTCTTCATAGCAGCATGAATTACTGGCTGGTCAAGTCAGAACCGTTTAAATATTCCTGGGAGCAGTTCGAACAGGACGGTGGCACCTTTTGGGACGGTGTCCGAAACTATTTGGCGCGAAACAATATGCGGAGCATGAAAAAAGGCGACCTGGTACTTTTCTACCACAGTAACGAAGGATTGGCCGTGGTGGGAATCGCCAAGGTCACCAAAGAAGCTTATCAGGACCCCACGACAGACGATAGCAACTGGGTTGCCGTCGATCTGAAACCACACAAAAAATTCAAAAAACCTGTCACACTGGCTCAAATAAAAGCCGAACCAGCTCTACAGGAAATACAAGTACTCAAACTCAACCGGCTATCGGTGGTGTCCATCCGGCCGGAGGAATTCGACCTCATCATTGCGATGGGACATTAAATCCTAAAAAAATCTACCGCGTGAGACTACTTCAATTGAAATTACAGCTGAGCTTCCTGTTATTGTTTCTGCTGCCCCTCTGTGCAGCTGCTCAGCAAACCGGAAGTATACGGGGGTTTGTGTACGATAAGGAAACCGGCGAACCTGTACTCTTCACCCCGGTATTTTTGAAGGGCACGCAGTTGGGCAGTATCACGGATGTAAATGGCTTTTACAGCATCACACAGGTACCGCCGGGCAACTACATCCTCGGCATCAATTCCATCGGCTACGATTCATTATCGGCAGAAATCACCGTCGGACCCAATCAGTTGGTCAGCCGACAGCTGTATATCCAAAAAGCCGCCGTGAACCTGAAAACGATAGAGGTGTCTGCTGAAAAAGAAGCGCAGAAAACCGAAGTGAGAACCTCTGTCACGAAAATCACGCCTAAAGAAATTCAGATGGTGCCTTCGATCGGCGGTGAACCAGATCTTGCCCAGTACCTGCAGGTATTACCGGGGGTGGTGTTCAGCGGCGATCAGGGGGGACAGATTTATATTCGGGGTGGCACTCCCGTTATGAACAAAGTGCTGCTCGACGGAATGATTGTCTACAACCCCTTCCATTCCATAGGTTTATTTTCCGTTTTTGATACCGACATCCTGCGCAACGCAGATGTATATACTGGAGGTTTCCCTGCCGACTACGGCGACCGCATCTCATCGGTGATGGACATCACCACCCGTGATGGAAACAAGCGACGGTTCGCAGGGAAATTGAGCGGCTCCACCTTCGGCAGCAAATTCCTTTTTGAAGGGCCCATCCGGAAGCAGAAAGAAGAGGGCGGAAGCAGCAGCTCCTTTCTCATCTCCTACAAAAACTCATACCTCGACAAGACTTCCCAAAGCCTGTACACCTACGTGGATGAACAAGGCCTTCCCTTCAGCTTTCAGGATTTTTACGGCAAAGTATCGCTCAATGGAGAGAACGGATCCAAGCTGAATCTATTTGGCTTCGACTACCGCGATCAGGCCGGATTCAAAGACGTGACAGACATCAATTGGAAATCGAACGGTTTCGGCTCGAACTTCATCCTGGTACCTAAGGGCTCCAACACCCTGGTGGACGGAGTCTTTGCTTACTCGCAGTACAAGATATCCCAGCAGGAAGGCAACGAAACACCTCGAACATCGCTTGTTAACGGATTCAATTTCGGTTTCAATTTCACCAGCTTCTTCAACAAGGATGAATTGAAAATCGGTATGGAAGTATTGGGATTCCGAACTGAGTTTTCTACGAATACCGTCACAGGTGTTCCGTATGAGCAGATTGAAAACACTACCGAGTTCGGTTCCTTTGCCAGGTACAGGATCAGCAGAGATAAAATCGTGATCGAACCCAGCGTCCGTGTCCAGTACTATGCTTCTTTGTCTGAGTTCTCACCTGAACCACGCCTCGGTATCAAGATCAACGCACACGACCGATTCAGAATCAAGCTGGCCGGCGGACTCTATTCACAAAATCTGATCAGCGCCGTCTCCGACAGGGATGTCGTCAACCTCTTCTACGGCTTCCTTTCAGGACCGGACAACCTGCCGGAAGAATTCAACGGCGAGCCTGTGGACTCACGTCTGCAAAAAGCAAGGGACCTGATCATCGGATTTGAAATCGATGCCGCCCGTCACCTGACAGTGAACATCGAAGGGTTTTACAAAAAATTCACCCAGCTGACCAATATCAACCGCGACAAGGTGTATCCGGACTATCAGGAAGACAAACCCGATTTTCTCACCAAGGATTTCATTGTGGAATCCGGCCGGTCCTATGGTGCAGATGTGGTCATGAAATACGAATACAAACGCCTTTATCTGTGGGCCGTGTACTCCCTGACCTGGGTTGACCGCTATGACGGCATACGCGAATACAGACCACACTTCGACCGCCGTCACAACGTGAACCTCGTGGGCGCCTACACCTTTGGCAAGAAGCTGGACTGGGAAGTGAATGTACGATGGAATTACGGCAGTGGATTCCCCTTCAGCGGCACACAGGGCTTCTACGAGTACCTGAATTTTGGCGATGGTCTCAATACAGACCCCAACACTGCCAACGGCGACCTTGGAATCATCTACGGTGCACTCAACGAGAAGCGTCTACCCAGCTATCACCGGCTTGATTTGAGTGTGAAAAAGAGTTTCGTACTCGGCAAAAACAGCAATATGGATATTACGGCGAGTGCCATCAATGTGTACAACCGCCCGAATATTTTCTATTTCGACAGGATCCGGTATCAGCGCGTAAATCAATTGCCCTTCATTCCGACACTGGGTGTGAACCTCAGCTTCTAAGCGTTGAGGTTTGAGGATGTGGAAACAATGTGCAGATGACGAAAGAAGGCAATAAATACGGCAGGAATCTTCAATTCAACTGGCTGGTCATCCTGTTGCTGCTGCCGCTGACCTTCGCTTTTTGTTTGCACATGCATTTCAACGGCCTGTACGGCCAGGAGCCCCATGCCTCCTACCGTTACATGCTTTCCATTTACGGTTTTTTCGCCGGAGGTCCGAGTCCGGTGAGTATGGATCATCCGGTGATGTTTCCCCTGCTCGGAGCCATAGCTACTCTCTTGGTCCCATCACTCTTCGCACTTCAATTCATCGGCCTTACCTCCGCAGGTTTTGCATATCTATACTTCTGTAAAATACTCAATCGCCTCTATCCTGACGGCTCACAACGGCAACGCTTCGCCCTGCTGCTGTTGTTTTTCTCACCCCTCTTTCTACGCGCTGCTCTCACCGGTTTCGCGGATATCACCTGTATGGCATTTCTACTGGCTGCACTTTACCAGTTGTTGAAGTGGCAGGACAAGAAAAGAGATAAGATTTTGTTGCTTGCCGTTGGCCTGGCCATCCTTGCCATTCAGACCCGTTACTCTGCAATCTTCCTCCTTCTCCCACTGTTCCCTGCAGTATTCTCTGCCTGCAGAAAAAGCCTAAGCGTTTTTCTGATTACCCTTTTTGTGCTGGTATTCGCATTCATACCGACCATCTTCATCAAAGGGAATGATGGTCTGGACATCGTTTTGCACCCCTGGTTGAGGGACTGGAGTATCTTTCATTACTTTCAATCAGACTTCGGAGCATACAACGGCAGCGGACAATGGCATTTACCCAACCTGCTGCATGCTTTGAGCGTCTTTTTGCATCCGGGCTTTTGCCTGATCGGCATCTTACTGATTGCCGTATGCGTGCGCCAGGGAACGAGAATACCCAGGTCATGGATGATGGCAGCGGCTTTGTTCCTGCTCTTCATTGCTGGTCTACCTGTACAGGATCTTCGCCTATTGCTTCCTGTCTTCCCATTGTTTCTGATTGCTACATACCCCGCTTACGAGAGTATAGTCTACCGGCTGAAAAAGAGGAATGAAAGGGTACTTGCGTACATCGTTGCCCTTGCCGTGCAGTGGTCATTGCTCTACCGGGTGATTCAGCCGGTTTATGAATACCAGCAGGAAGAGTGGCACATTGCGCAAGAATTGAAAAAAATGGAACCCGCTACACTCCATACTTTCGCCATTGACGGCGCACTCAGGACCTACCAGGTGCCGCAGCAAGTGGTGAACATGTGGAGCCAGCCGGTCACCAACTACATGAACGGGGATTTCGTTTTGTTCAACCGGAATCGTTTTATGCAATACTATCCCACCTCAGCTCCAGTCGAGGAATTTCGTCGTCTAAGAAAGGAGGGCCGGCTGATGTTCATCGTCTCCTACCCGAATGGCTGGGAGCTATACCGCCTGAATTCCTGAGCCGCAACATTCCGTCGGGCAAAACGTAAGAACGGCCTATGCACTACGTACACAGCCGTTCACGAACATGGTCCGTCGTATCCATGCTGCAGAAGCAGTTCATAGAACAAGCGGCAGGACCCGTAAATTTTTTCCTGCTCGCCCTCATCACCTGCCTCCGCCAGGGATCCATACTTTGGGCAGAGGTATTTCCCTACCTCGTAGTGCTTGAAGTATGTCTCTTTATAAGCCTGTTCGGTTTGTTGCCGTACTTGACAGAAGCATGGAATGCACAGCCACAAATGGCCGCTCCTATATGGAGCCAGGCAGTACGCCTACGCATCAGTTTAGCACTGATCCTGGTGACAGTCACCTTTCTTCTCCCCTACTCCACGATCCTGGTCACAGCCGGCGGAAGCTGGATGTTGTTCCGCTTACTGAACACGGCATGGAAGCTACCGGCTCGTTCGGAGAAGATGACATCCGCGTACCACGCACTGGAGTGGATGGCTGGACTCACCCCCGTACTATACGTACTTATGGCGAAGGAAAGCATCGGCGCTGACAAACTCTTTGCCTGCATGAGCCTTGCAGAACTTTTGCGAAGTCTGGTATACGTTGCCTTCTTCCACAAAACATTTTCAGTAAAGCCCTGGCCGCGCATCGATGCCACACAACTTGAACTGAGTTCCCCCTTCCTGCTGCGGCAAACAGCAGTCCAGGGTTCTCTGTATGTACCTTTCATTGCCGGTGCACTCTTAGTGCCCGCACACGAACTACCCTCCTTCACCCTGCTCATTTCCTGGATACTGTCGGGCTGGACCCTGGCCCGCGCCTGCTGGAACCTCCGTGTATTCCGCCCCTACAACGGATCACGGGAAGCATTGGACGCTTCGGCATTCAGGATGCTGGCGACAGGAACGGGCATAGCACTCGTATGGAGCGGAGCCGGATTCTATGGCTGTGCTTTACTGGGACTCCATGATTCACCGGCCTTATTGATGATTCCTGTTTTCCTGTTCATGACAGGAAGTTTCACACTGATGCCGGTGCTACACGGTCTCGCCCAGACATTTTCAGCCGGCAACCTGTACTCTGTTTTCACTTCCGGTGCTGTATTGCAAACACTGGTCGCCGTGGCAAGCATCGCCTATGGCGGACTGCTGATGCTTTTTTGGAGCATCACCCTGCTGTTATACGTTCAGATCGTTGTATTCACGCTTCTGCAACGTAAAGCAGTCCTTGCAGAAAGATAAGCCAGTAAAAAAAGGGCCACTTCCTCGGGGAAGCAGCCCTGTTGATGTTAGGTGCGGATTTTAGCGTATCGTGACCATCTCCCTGTACTTTGGCAGCGGCCAGCTCTCGTCATCGACAACTAGTTCCAACTTATCTACATGGTAACGGATCGTGTCAAAATGGGCTTTCACCTTGTCGCAATACATGACTGCACGGGTACGGATATTGTCCACAGCGTTTGCTTTCTTGCGCGCTTCGATCATTTCGTCCACTCCCTTTTTGATCACAGTGATGTGTGAAGAAATCTCACGGATGATCTCCACCTGCGCAGCATACGTTTCCTTCGGCAGACCGATATCCTTCAT
>CAZPCA010000040.1:13044-18847 GCA_964584995.1 uncultured Bifidobacterium sp. | reverse complement strand
CGATAACAAATGGAGCTATGAAAAAGTTCATCAGGAATATGATTTTTTATTTTGCTTGCTTTGGAATATTGATGCAAACAGGCTGTTATGGCTCATTTAAACTCGTGAACAAAGTGTATGAATGGAACGGTTCTATCGAGGATAAATTTGTCAGAAGCCTGGTTTTCGTCGCCTTATGCATAATTCCTGTGTATGGTTTGGCCGGTGGAATAGATGCACTTATCCTGAATGCCATTGAGTTTTGGTCCGGCACCAATCCCTTGTCAATGAAGAAAGGGCAGATGGAGGAACAAACGGTAACCATCAAGGGGCGCACTTTCAGGATACAAGCAACCCGCAACCAATTCCAGGTGGTGGAACTCAAAGGGAATACGGAATCAGCTCCTACTACGCTGGTATTTACGCCCAACGATCTCGCGTGGAACGTCCGGCAAGGCAATGAACTGCTGAAATTGTCACAGCTTATCCGCTCGGAAGACGGAGCTTTTGCGGTTCGCTTGTTCAGTGCTGACCGCATTGCCGCCTCGGTAGCGCTGAATGAGGACGTTGTACACAGGATTCTCGAAAACTCCGGCAAGAACTCTTTTACGGCTACTGTTGTTCGTTGATAGCATTCACACGGATTCGATTCGGCTGGATACAGTAGATTGTTCGTTCGGAGGATACAGCCAACGATTAAGGGTCTTGCGTCTTGACCTGATGGATGTATTCACCGGCGGGAATAAGTGGTTCAAGTTGAAGGAGAATTTTCGGGAATTCGGTAAAGGAAAGCATTCGTGTATCCTGAGTTTTGGGGGGGCGTATTCAAACCATCTCGCTGCACTTGCAGAGTACGGTCGGCAGCAAGGAGTTCGTGTGGTCGGTATCGTTCGGGGAGAGGAGGGCTCCATTCCGGATACCGTCACCTTGCGGAGAGCCAGACTCTCAGGCATGGAGCTTCATTTTGTGACCAGGGATTATTACAGGCGCTTAAGGGGAAATCATCAGGATGGGTTCATCAGCGCGATGTATCCGGATGCGTATATCATTCCCGAAGGAGGAGCCAATGGCCCTGGTATCTTAGGGTGCATGGATATTGCAAAGTGGATTCCCGCGGACAGTTCGAAAATCATACTGGCAGCAGGAACGGGAACAACAGCGGTCGGAATTGCCAAAGCAGTTTCTGCGAACCAACAGGTCTTGGCAGTGAAAACGTTAGAGGCTGGTCAGCAACATGACATGGAGTTGTTGCTTGGTGGCACAGTGCCGCAACAGCTAATGTGGATCGACGAGTTTAGGGGCAGGGCATACCATCAGCCTCCTCCAAGGGTATTGGAATTCACAAGTGAATGGAATAAGCAGTTTTTCCACATTGAGCCCATCTATACTGGAAGGGCGTTTTACGCTGCATTTTCCTGGTTGACAAGCGGAAGGATACTGGAAAAAGACAATCTTACGCTCATTCATACGGGCGGTATGCAATATCTGACCCATTAACACCGCTTTGTTGATAGATGAAAGTCCGTGCTCAGGCGGTAAAGAAGTGCACTTCTTACATTTGAAGGATGAAAAATGTCAAACTTGCTTTGTCGGTGCTGTTTTGGGCCGGGGCTTCGTGTGTGATGGCACAGCCCGGACTCAAAAAAGATTCCGGCAGGATGTCTGCGGAAATGTACATCGAAATGTTTCGTGAGGCAGCAGTTGCCGATATGCTTAAAACCGGTGTGCCGGCGAGCATCACGCTGGCGCAGGGAATGTACGAGTCCGATTACGGTAATTCCCGACTGGCTACTGAAGCCAATAACCATTTCGGCATCAAATGCCACAAAGAGTGGAATGGTCCTACCTTCCACAAAGACGATGATGCACCCAACGAGTGTTTCCGTAAATACGAAGATGTATTGCATTCCTATGACGATCATTCCTACTTTCTACGGAGTCGTGAGCGTTACCATTTCTTGTTCAATCTGGATGTCACGGACTACAAAGGTTGGTCGCATGGATTGAAAAAAGCGGGCTATGCTACGAACCCACAGTATGCTTCCAAGTTGATCGATCTCATCGAGAGGTACAAACTTTACGAGTACGATCAGCAAGGGGAAAAGCGTCCGGTAGCTGGAGAAAAAGCCAAAGAGCCGGAGAAAACCGGTTCAAGAACCACCCGGCCTGCCAGAACAAAGCCCCAGGTTACGGATAAAGCAATGATATCGGAACCCTCTAATACGGTGAATGGTGTCCCTTTTGTGGTCGCCCGTAAGGGCGACACCTGGACCGCACTGGCGATTGAACAGAAAGTGGAAGTATGGCAGTTACTGGAATATAACGACTTGGAAAAAAGTGATGGGGTCGATGAGGGGATGCTGGTGTTCATTCGACCCAAGAAAAATCACGCGGATACTTTCTTTCACCTGGCTGAAGAAGGTGAAACCATGCATGCTATTTCCCAGAAATACGGAGTGCGCCTTTCGCGCTTATACAAAATGAATGAGATGGAGTTCGGTACCCAACCCAAGGCCGGACAGAAAATTTATTTGCGCCGGGCCATGTTGCTGGGCAAGGTGCTTTGATTTTACACAGGATATGCTGTATTTATCACAGTAATCTGTGAAAACCCTCTATTAATTCAGTTCAGATAGTTTGTTTGTCATTTAAGTAGTCAGTGCTGCTTAATACATTCCCTAACCAAAATGGTGCATTCATCAAGAAAATAAATAGGTTGGGATTTTTAGTGTTCTTAACATGAAGTTTCTTATTAAATTGCAATATGATTCTTCGGCACCTTTTGAGTTTTTTAATCGCTTTGTTTTGGACGTACATTTTACCCGCGGCTACCTATTATTCACGGCAGACTGGCAATTGGAGTGCTTCGGCAACATGGTCAACAGCATCCTGTGGCGGCGTAGCTGCCGCAACGGTTCCCGGCGCTGCTGATGTAGTTTTTATCTGCAATACTCATTCTGTCAGTGTAACTGGCAATACGAGTGTCAATTCTATTACTATTCAGAACGGTGGTACGCTTAGGACCGGAACCTCAGGAGGTGGTGCCAACAAAACAGTGACGGTTTTCGGTAACTTTATTATTTTAGATGGAGGCACCTATTTTCACAACAATGACCAGGTGGCCGCTACAACAATTTTCAATGGAACGGAGTCTTTTTCACCCAATAGCAATTTTATTGTTGAAAAATGGTCGAGTAATGCCACATCGCTGATCAATGCCTGTAATTCGAATTTCGGTAACCTAATCCTCAGTTGGGATCCGGGTAACTTTTATTGGAATAATAATGGGTTAGGGTATACAAGAACTATTCTAGGTAATTTTACCGTAAACAATGTTTGTGCAACCTATTTGGACACAGCAAGCGCCGCCAAAACATTCGTAATCGGTGGCAGTTTATTGGTTGATAATGGTTTTTTACGTTTCAAGCAAGCTGGCACAGGAAATATCATCGTCAATGTTGCTGGAGCGGTTCAGGTCATCAACAATTCGTTTGTTTACGGCGTTTACCAGCAAAATGTAAACATGACCTTGAATGCGTCATCCGTGAATCAGTCCGCAGGTGTTTTTTATGGTATCTACAATGCTGACGGCATTCCCGTTTTCAATATTTCAGGCAATTGGCGGCACACAGGAGGCGATTTTAGGGGCATACAGAATACAGCGACCTTTTCTGCGGCGACTCCCTCCTTTACCATCGGTTCGGTGACCTTTTCAGGTGGTACATTCATGGCAAATTATTCGTGTAATGTATCAGGTGCTATTACCAGTTTCATCGTAAATGGTAATCTCAATATAACATTCGCTGCAGCAACCGACCTTTTCGCTATGAACAGATTGGCCACCTTGAGCACAACCGCCACCGCTGCGCAATTAAATATGCAGGTAAATGGCTCTACTATAATCAGTGGTTCAGTTGCCGGTGAGTTCAATGGCAACAATGCCACCGGAAGCGAAACTATTGTTTTCAATGGACCTCTTACCATCTCAAACGGTAACAATTACTTCAACGTGGTTCCTGCTTACGGGGGTAACGGTCATGCTACGAATTTCACTGCTACTGGAAACGTAACAATATCAGGTGGCACTACTTTTTTAAGTGCTGAGACTGGCGGGTTACAAGCTTCGCTCAATGCCAATGTGGATATCACCGGCGGAATATTTTCCATAAAAGGTAGTTCAGGAACAGCCTCTGTAAACGTAGCTGGAAACTACAATCAAAGCGGTGGATCCCTGAATCTGTACAATAATGCATCGATTGTGACGGCCTTACCCGTTGAGATGACCATACAAGGTAATTTCCAGCAATCGGCAGGTAGCATCAACTACAGCACCTTGGCCACCTGCACGGCCGTCAATATCATCAGACTGAATGGTGCATTGTACACGATTTCTGGTACCGGTACTATGACAAGGGCCGGAGCTGGAACATCTCCCATTTTCGGTTTTCTGCATTTCAATCGGCAAGGTACTATCAGTTTCTCTAGAGCCGGTACGCACGGCATTCAGCAAGTAAAACAGGTGGTGATGCCCGCCTGTACACTCGATGTGGTCAGCGGAAATGTCCAGGTCGCATCATCCTCCATTCCAGGGACCGATTATTTTACTGTCAGCAATACAGCTGTTTTGGATCTGAGAGCCTCGCAATTATTTTCCAATGTGTTAGCGGCAAATAGTGGAGTTGGAGTATTGGATGGTGCCAGACTTCGCACAGCACATCCAATGGGATGGTACAATAATTCAGCCACCGCGGCTTTGAGCAATGCTGGTGCGATGAATTACAATCTGGGTGTGCTCAGTGTTTTAGAGTATTATGCTGCGGTGAACCAGATAGCTACTGGCATCAATCTGGGGCTTGCTACTGCAGCGCAGCATAAATACGGCATTCTTGAAATAAACCAATCATTACCGGGTATATGGGTAACCCCAACGAATCTTCCTACTGCAAGTGGTAATGTTTTTGTCAGAACAGAACTTCGCCTTACGCAGGGAGTATTGAATCTTGCGAATTCGGTTTCAGGAGTCCTGAATGGCGGACGTGATGTCACCATTGAAAATCCTTCTCCCGGCGGGATAACAAGATTAGCTGGTTTGATAATAGCTGAAACGGCCGACTACAGTGGTGCAATTAATTGGCAGATCGGTAATAATGGTTTACAGCATACAGTTCCTTTCGCTCATCCTAATTTACAATATATTCCACTTGTATATGCCTTGTCAGGAGGTAATGCAGGTAGCATGCGTTTTTCTACTTATAATACTCCCGCATCCAATCTTCCGTGGCCTTCGGGGGTAAGCAATCTGAACAGTCTGATAGGGCTTGCACCTGATAACAGGGATGCGACGGTAGATCGGTTCTGGCTGGTTCAGACCAATGCATCTCCTGTCGCGACGGTCACCTTCAGTTATTTTGCTTCTGAGCTCCCCATATCTCCTTACAATGTGGCGGGTGGCATGCGTGCCCAGCACTACGATCCTTCAGTCAATAAGTGGCAGCCAGCTTTGCCGGGTCAAACTGCGTCGGCGTATGCGGTGTCAGTGCCTTTGATAGGGGCCCAACGGATTTGGACATTGTCCAATTCAGCATCTCCACTGCCCGTGGAGTGGCTATCATTTTCTGTCCACTCCCTTTCTGAAAGCGTACTGTTATCTTGGTCCACGGCTTCAGAAAAAAACAATGATTATTTTATCATCGAAAAAAGTTTTGACCTTATTGAAGTAAATGAATTAGGTTTAGTTGACGCCGTAGGGAATTCGGTTGCATTGTCTGAGTATGTGTTTGCCGATTATTCACCTAGAATTGGCTTAACATATTACCGAATTCGA
>CAZPCA010000040.1:0-13034 GCA_964584995.1 uncultured Bifidobacterium sp. | reverse complement strand
CGACAAATTGATAACGACGGTGCCAGTTCTGAAACAGAATGGAAGGCTGTGACTTATACCGATCAGCATCATGTGTCGTTTTATCCCATACCTTCCAGTAATGTTTTATTTCTGAGAGGAATTGATGGGAATGCCCGCTATATGATTTATGATGTGGCCGGACGAAAGCTGATTGATGGATGCGTATTCGAGGGAGAAGCCGAAAAATCCATCGATATAACATGTCTCCCTCCAGGAAACTATGCGGCAATCGTAGTAGGTGAGGAAGAGATACTTATCCGACAGCGGATTATAGTGCATTAGAATAAATATACAACTCTTATAAGGAGCCTCTGAAGGTTGAATCTTTAATGGCTCAACGGCCTTTTCTTGACCATACCTCCTTTAATGCCCTTGACACTGTTCATGACTACGAAAGCATGGGGGTCGATGATTTGAATTTCGGAATTCAATTTTGAAATTTCCAGTCGGGTGATGACGGTATAGACGATGTCGATTTCATTCGAATACCCTTTCTTGCCATAGCCCCTCTTGCCGTTGTATACCGTCACTCCTCGGCCTATTTTGTCCGTAATCATTTTCCTGATTTCCTTACTGTGCGGACTGATGATTGTGATACCCATGTACTCTTCGATACCTTCAACGATAAAGTCTACGGTTTTGGAAGCCGACAAATAGGTGATCATGGAGTACATCGCCGTCTCTATCGATAGGAAATAGGCCGCAGCGGAAAATATCAGGATGTTCAGCAAAGTGATGATGTCACCCACTGTAGTACTGAACTTTTTGCTGAGATGGATGGCCAATACTTCTGTGCCATCGATCACACTGCCTCCGCGAATGGCGAGGCCAATGCCAGCACCCAGAAAAAAGCCACCGAATACGGCGACCAGTATTTTTTCATTGGTGATGGTCGGGAAATTCAGACCCGTCATCACCAAGGCAAGTACGGTGATGGAGATGGCTGTTTTTACAGCGAAACTCTTACTGATGACCTTGAACCCCATGAACACAAATGGGGTGTTGACAACCACCAGTGTCACAGCAAAGGGCAATCCGGAAAGTCCGGTTACTAAGAGTGAAATACCGGTTGCACCGCCATCGATGAAAGAGTTCGGAATCAGGAAACTCTCTAGGCCGAAGGCTGCGGCAAATATGCCTGTCAGAATGAAGCACCAGTCTTTTATGTGGTGGTAAAGCTTGAGGCGAAGCGCCCGGATGGCTTTGGCCTGACGGAAAGGATGGCTGCTGTTAAGTGATTTGTTTTTTTAAATACTGTTCTACAAAATGTATCATGGCGATTGGAAAATTCGCAACAAATCAGATGGGCGAAATGCCTTATCAAACTATAAGCGCACCAGTCTTTTGGACCAGAGATGTTGTCCATCGTTTATGTGTACAATGTAGATGCCAGAAGGAAGGTCTGCCGTATTCAGAATATGGCTTTCACCTGTAGCGCCGGATGGAATTATGGAAGCGTGCAATTGCTGGCCGTTGATGTCAAAAAGGGAAATCGTTGTTTCAGCCTTGGTCTCTTGTCCCATAGCAATGTGAATCGAATTTTCAAACGGATTCGGCCATATCAGAGGTTCTTCCCGTTTTTCCTGCTGGCTGCCCTCACGCGGTGCACTGTTCGATAACCAGATGGTGGCATTGATAAGGATCTTGCTATGATCGCCATTGACTTCTCCGGACCATCCGTTGTATAGTTGGTCATTGGTGTCACCTGTGCCATCGTCAGGAGGTGAACTGTCTCCGATGGCGGCTACTTTTCCGCTGCCATAACGCGACTGTGCGAACATGACATTGGTGGTTCCGATAGTGGAGGAGCCGGTTTTGAAAACAAGTCCGAGTGCATTGGGATTTATGGTCTTGTTCAGCGTCATGGATGTACCGGCGCTGAATTTCATTTGCTGTGGGATTCCAGCCGGACCATTAAGGATACTATTTGTAGGAAGGTTGGCTTTAGCACTGGTGGTCTGCGAAAAATTGACAAGGTCGAAGGTGATGCCAAAGGGGTTGGTTGCAATACTGTTACTGCTCATCAGATCGTTCCAAATACGTGGAGCGTCCCAACTGTCATTGTTGCGGTCAGAACCGAAATGGTTTCCTACCATGAATAATCCACCACCATTCTGTACAAATTGCAGTATGGCAGATTTTTCGGCGGATGTAAACAGGATGTTAGGCTCTACGCATATATAAACCTTGTAATTGGATAGGTCCTGTGCATTGCTGGCATTGCCATAGGTGATGGAAGTGTTGAACGGTAATGTTTCTACCGTGTAACCTCTTTTGACGAGGGCAATGGCCCAGGACGATAAAGCGCCTTTCCAGAATGTCTCAGGCGTCGTGCTGCTTATACCGCTTTGCAACGGTGTGGGTATCCGTTGCGGGTTGGCTTCATTGCCACGACCTGTTTGCATTATCCCTCCGGTTCCGGTACCAATGTTGTAAACATCCGCATCTATCACCCAGTCGGCATTCCCGGCCATTTGCGCTTTGCGAGCATCGAAGAGCACCTTGATGCCGTTTTGTGCAACGCCGATGTTTACTACGAAGAAACAGACAAGTGTGAAGAGGACTTTTTTCATGGTGGCTATTTCCTACGAAGCTACTGATTTTGTTTTGAAGCGAAAAAGCCCCTTCAAACGATGGGGCTTTCTCTTTGGATGGCTGAATGTAAAGCTTAGCGGATGAGCGAGAATGTACCCGCATATTCGTAATACTTCCCTTTGCCGCTTACGATGCGAATAAGGTAGGTGTAGAGTCCTTCCGGTGCGGGCTGCCCGTCAGCGGAGAAACCATCCCAGGGACGCAGGTAGCTGTCCGTGGCATAGATCACCTGACCCCATCGGTTGAAGAGGGTCATGTCGTAGGATTGGACATTCAATGCGGGGGTGCCATCAAAGAACACATCGTTTTTACCATCATTGTTCGGCGTGAACGCGTTGGGTACAAAGAAAGGAACAACCTCAAGGTTAGTCTCGAATTCGTCCAGGCAATTCACTCCGTTGAAGGCTGCGAGTTTTATTTTCAAAGTACCGATCTGGTCGAATACATGCGTTGGATTTTCTTCTTCGGAAGACTGGCCATCACCGAAACTCCATTTGTAACGGGTTGAATTGACAGAACGGTTGTTGAAGTTGACTTCTGAATTGAAAATACTGACAATACGTGCGGATTGCGTGAAGTCGGCCTCGGGGAAGGGTGGGATGGTCACCGAGATCTGCTGTGTATCGCGGTCGGTACAACCGGCAGGAGTGATGATCCGAAGGCTGGTACTGTAGTCACCGGGACCGGCATATTCGTGTAGGGGCGACCTTTCTGTTGAGGTGCTGCCGTCGCCAAAGGTCCAGAAGAAAGTGGAGCCGTTGGCAAAGGTGGAGGTATTCTCAAATTTCACCCGTATGGCTTCACAGGTGATGTTTTGTTGCGGGATATAGCGTGCAATAGGTAGTGGGTGCTCGATGACGGTTAATCCAATGCTGCTGGTGCAACCGAAACTGTTGGTGACGGTAACAGAGTAGTTGCCTCCATCCGATGTTGTGATGTATGGGGCGGTGCTTCCTGTTGACCACAGATAGTTGCCTTGCCCGGCCAATGCGTCCAGACGTGTGGATTCCCCCTCACAGAATTCAGTGTCACCACTGACTTGTGCTACCGGTAAGGGATTCACTTGCACAGAGAAGGTGGCAGTGCCGGTGCATCCTAAATTATCGCTGACAATCACGGAGTAGATACCACTGGTGCTTACTGTTAATGGATTGCCACTAACTCCGTTTGACCATGCATAGGTTACATAACCATTGCCGGCATTCAGCAGGGAGCTTTGTCCGTCACACAAGGATGCATTCCCATTGATGACCGGTGTTGGGTTGGCTTGAATGATGACCAGCGCACTGCTTGTATTGCTGCATCCGTTCTGGTCCGTCACAGTGACCTGGTAGGTACCACTGGCATTTACATTCAGGGAGGAGGCCGTACTTCCATCTGACCACACATAGCTGGCAAAGTTGCCGGGCTGAAGTGAGGTGGAGGCTCCATCGCAGAGAGTACTGTTACTCAGCTGCGGAAGCGGAAGTGGGTGTTCAGTTACCCCGACACCAGAAGTGCCGGTGCAGCCATTGTTGTCCGTTACAAGTACACTGTAATTGCCACCTGTACTGATGGTGATTTGAGGGCCTGAAACTGCATTGGACCATTGATAGCTGAGGTAACTACCGGAGGAGGTAAGTGTGGTATTGTCACCCGTGCAGAAATCCAGATCTCCTGAAATCGTGGGAACCGGTAAGGGGTGCACAGTAAATAACTGACTTGTGCTGCCTGTACATCCGTTCACATCGGTAACGATGACCGAATAATTGCCTCCGGCAGATGGCTGTATGCTGGAGGTGCTGGCTCCATTGGACCAGTTATAGGAGATGAGACTGGGTGAGCTGGCATCGAGTAATCCATTGGTTCCCTGGCAGACGGTGAAATTACCTGCAATGACAGGAGTTGGATTGGCATTCACCGACACCTGTTGGGAGGTACTGCTACTGCATCCATTGTTGTCGGTTACGGTAAGCGTATATGCGCCTCCGTTTGCCGGTTGGATGGAGCTGGAGGTTGAGCCATTCGACCACAGGTAATTCATACCTGCAGGGCTCGCAGTGAGATTGGCCGTGTTCCCTTGACAGACGGTGAAAGTGCCGCTGATCTGCGTGTTGGGTAGCGGCCACGCGTTAAGATTAAAGGTTGCAGTTCCCGTACAGCCGTTGGCTGCGGTCACGGTGACCGTGTAATTGCCACCTAACGTCATGGTCGGTGTGGATGCGCTGCTTCCGTTGGACCATACATAAGTCGCGTAGGTATTGTTGAGCGATAGCACAGCGGATGTACCAGAGCAAAATCCTGTCGGCCCTGATATGACGGGATTGTTGAAGGGAAGTGCGGTGAAAGTGGCGCTGGTGGAACCCGTACACCCATTGGCGTCCGTTACAGTTACTTGATAATTTCCACTTGCATTGACCACTATGGTGCCGGTAGTACTGCCGTCAGACCATTGATAGCCCGAAAAACTGCCGCTGACGCCCAGCGTTGAATTGGCGCCTTGGCAGGCACTCAGGTTTCCGGTGATAACCGGCACAGGCAAGTTGTTCAGGTTTACTTGCTGTGTGGTCGTTCCGCTGCATCCGTTCGCGTCTGTTACGGTAAGGGTGTAAGTCCCTGCAACACCAGGTTGTATACTGGAGGCAGTTGATCCGTTGGACCATTGATAGCTGAGCCCGGAAGGGTTGGCAATTAGGTTTGCATTGGCTCCCTGGCAAATTGATGTTACTCCGCTGATGAACGGCAGGGGATTGTTGAATACGACAATCAACTGGTTATCGCTACCGGTACATCCATTGGCATCCGTGACAGTCACGGTGTAGGTGCCGGGAAGAGAAACATTTGTAGAGGATGTGTTCGACCCTGTCGACCATTGGTAAGTGGTGTAGGCTGAAGGTACTGTTAAGGTGCTTGAGCCTCCCAGGCAGAAATCAGGATCTCCCGCTATGACGGGAATCGGATTGGCTAAAACCGTCAGGTTGAAACTGGAAGTCGCAGTACATCCGCTGGCATTGGTCACGGTGACGCTGTAACTACCGCTGTTGCTCACTGAAATCGTAGCCGAAGTCTGTCCTCCGGACCATGAATATTGCGAGAAGGGCGAGGAGGTGCTGAGTACTGCACTGGCCCCCTGGCAAATAGAGGCGTTGCCGTTGATGGTAACAACCGGATTCGGCAAGACATTGACTGAAACTGAGGTGGAAGATGGACAAAATCCGGCTGCAGTGGGTGTCACGGAATAAGTCCCTGCAGTACTGACGGTAATGCTTTGTGTGGTGGCTCCCGTCGACCAGGACACGGTAGGAACGGATGCAGTCAAGGTCAGGGTATTGCCTTGGCAAATCGTTGTTGGACCGGATGCTGCAATACTGATGGACTGGCCGCTGAGCGTAGTTACGGATATCGTATCCGTTATATCTGTACAGGATCCTCCATAGGAGACGGTGCAGTAGAAATTGCCAGGATTGAATACGGTGATATTCTGTGTGGTAGCTCCGTTGGACCAAAGGTAGCTGGCTCCCGGGGTGGCGCTCAGTACAACGCTATCCCCCGGACAGAGGGCAGTCGGACCGCTGGCGCTCAGCACTGCATTGGGATTGGTGAAGGAGACATAAATCAAGGCTGAGAATGCAAAACACAGGGGAGGGTTTGCTATCGAAGTGTAATACACGCCCGGTTGCGTCACCCAGATACTGTTGGTGGTATCTCCCGTTGACCAAAGCGGCGCTCGGCAGGCATTCACTTCCAGCTTTATCGAATCCCCGGGACACATGAACAAGGTGTCGGCTACTTGTGTGAACTGACCTGAAGTGGCAAGTACAGGTATTTCACCTACAGATTGAAAAGAGTTTCCTTCCAGAAACACCCCGGAGTCGAATGCTCCATCACAGAAATCCTGAACTGCCAGTTTGATATGATACGTTTCGCATGGGCATACCTGAGTTGCAGCGGTGAGCACCGTCGTCATCCCATCGTACTGAATGGTTGTACCACCGGTGTTATCGACGAAATAAGTGCAATTGGTGCAGGGGCCTGTTGGGGAGGTCATTGCCGGAGCATATCCATTGTTCACATTGTTGATGGTGATCGGAGTAGTGGTTCCGGGTATCAAAGCGATATTCCTCTTGCCCACGATGCCTGGCCCATTGATGAAAAATCCGAAGACATCATTGCAGGCGGTAGCTACATAATCATGGTATTCTTCAGAAGCCCATACATAGCGGAATCGTACCGAATCCGTTGCCACGGTGAAATCAAATTCCAGTTTAGCAAGGTCTTGCGGTGCCGTCCCTCCCGGATTGAGTGGATTCAAATCAGGATCAGAGCCTGCACCTGTAGGCGAACCGGCTCCGGTAGCGTTATTCGGTCCTACGGCATTGCTAACGGCACCGGAGGTGAGAAGTATTCCGTTAGCAAGGCCGAGGTTACAAGCTCCTATACAATTGAAGCTACCCCTTGCAGTAGCCCCACCGCTATAGGTAATATTGGATGCAGCCACGCCGGGCCCTAATAAGATATTGGAGACCAATTGCGTTGGCGTTGGTGCTGAGCTTACAGTCAGCTGTGCATTCGATTCTCCGTATGCGACAACGACCAGCAGCAGTATTTGTAAAACGCGCTTGAGGCTCTTCTCCATTTGCTTAATCGGTTAATAATCAAAGATAAGAAAATTGTCCGCTCAAGATGATACCCATCGCGGAGCTAAGGTCTTTATTCGTAAAACAGGACGAAATTGTTGCCTTTGGTACTCTTTTCGGCCAAAAAAGAAGCCTGCTGAAGTGCCATAAAAAAAGCCGTTTTCGTAAGAAAACGGCTTTTGAGGGAAAGAAGCTGTTTTTATGCCGATTCGGCTAGTATAATCACCTTGTTTTGAAGCATTTCCACAACACCTCCCTTGACGTCAAAGCGTTCTTCACCTGAAGTGGTTTTTACTTTTACGGTGCCGTTGATGAGGGTAGAAATGATGGCAGCGTGGTTTTCCAACATCTGAAACCGGCCCTTACTGCCCGGTACAAGTACAGAGCTGACTTCTCCTTCAAAAACTTTCTTGTCGGGGGTGATTATCTCTAATAACATGATTTATAATGGCTTATGCTCGTTATTTTGCTTCGGCGAGAAGCTTTTTACCCTTCTCTATGGCGTCTTCAATGGTTCCAACCAGGTTGAAGGCAGCCTCCGGATACTGGTCGACTTCTCCGTTGAGTATCATCTTAAATCCTTTGATAGTCTCCTCGATGGGAACCAGTACGCCTTTCAATCCGGTGAATTGTTCCGCTACATGGAAAGGCTGCGATAGGAAGCGCTGCACACGGCGTGCACGGTGAACCACGAGTTTGTCTTCGTCGCTCAATTCATCCATACCGAGGATGGCAATGATATCCTGCAGCTCCTTATAGCGCTGTAGAATTTCTTTCACCGCTTGGGCAGTATTGTAGTGCTCATCGCCTACCACAGCGGCGCTCAGGATGCGCGAAGTAGAATCGAGCGGGTCAACCGCAGGGTAAATACCCAACTCGGCAATCTTACGACTCAATACGGTTGTAGCGTCCAGGTGGCTGAAAGTAGTAGCCGGTGCTGGGTCGGTAAGGTCATCAGCAGGTACATAAACGGCCTGTACTGAAGTGATGGATCCGCGCTTGGTGGACGTGATGCGTTCTTGCATCAGACCCATTTCAGTAGCCAGTGTGGGCTGGTAACCTACAGCTGAAGGCATACGTCCCAAAAGGGCAGACACTTCAGATCCGGCCTGTGTAAAGCGGAAGATGTTATCGATGAAGAAAAGAATATCACGGCCACCTGATTTCTCATCACCGTCACGGAAGTACTCGGCTACGGTAAGCCCGGACAAGGCCACACGTGCACGTGCTCCTGGAGGCTCGTTCATCTGACCGAACACGAGCGTGGCCTGACTTTGAGCAAGTTCTTTGGTGTCCACCTTACTAAGGTCCCAGTCACCGTTTTCCATGCCGTGTTTGAAGGCATCTCCGTATTTGATAACTCCGGATTCAATCATCTCGCGCAGCAAATCATTCCCCTCACGAGTACGCTCACCTACGCCTGCAAAAACGGAAAGACCCGCATATCCTTTAGCAATGTTGTTGATCAATTCCATGATCAATACGGTTTTGCCTACGCCGGCACCCCCGAACAGACCGATTTTTCCTCCTTTGGAGTAGGGCTCAAGCAGGTCAATCACCTTGATACCTGTAAAAAGTACTTCGGCTTCCGTTGAGAGGTCTTCGAACTTAGGAGCTTCCCGGTGTATGGGAAGACCATTGCTGTTATCAACGGTGTTGATGCCATCAATAGCTTCTCCCACCACATTGAAAAGGCGACCTTTAATGGCGTCACCAGTCGGCATTTTGATGGCAGCGCCGGTGGCAACCACCTCCATTCCGCGCACCAGACCGTCGGTAGAATCCATCGCGATGGCACGAACGGTATCTTCACCAATGTGTTGTTGACATTCTAAAATGATTTTCTGGCCGTTAGGGCGGGAAATTTCAAGTGCTTCCAGGATGTTGGGCAATGCGGTGCCTTCACCTTCGAAGCTCACATCGATTACCGGTCCGATTACCTGAACAATTTTACCTTTATTCATGGTGGTATTTGATTTTGAGGGTGCAAAGATAGGTAAATTGAAAATCTCTCCGAAGTATATTCTATTTTTGGCGTACCTAAAGTTTATCAACAAGGGGGCGTCCTGTGTTGATAATTTTGACCGCTGGATTGCGTATGATAACCTATCACAGTATCAGTGAATTCACTCATCCTCAATATCCTATAGTAACAGTAGGGACTTTTGACGGCGTCCATGTCGGGCATCGACAGATCCTTTCCCGTATCTGCGAACTGGCGGGGGAAATGGGCGGAGAGGTCGTTTTGCTGACCTTTTATCCGCATCCGCGCAAGGTACTCGGAAAAGATGCAGAGGGTCTCGAAATGCTGAGTTCCCTGCGTGAGAAACAGCAGTTATTGGAGAAATTCGGTGTTGACCACCTGATTATCCATCCCTTCACACTTGATTTTTCCCGCATCGAATACGATCAGTTCGTTCGTACAATCCTCGTTGAACAGCTAGGGGTTAAAAAACTGGTCATCGGGTATGACCATCAATTCGGGCATGACCGGAAAGGGGGGATGCTTCACCTGAAGGAGCTGGCTCCACCCCTTGGTTTTCAGGTCGAGGAGATTCCCGAACAGGACATAGACGCTATAGCAGTCAGTTCCACCCGAATCCGTAATGCGTTGAAGCAAGGGGAGGTGGAGGTGGCAGAGCAATTGCTGGGTTATTCCTATCCCCTGACAGGAACAGTAGTGAAAGGTCGTCAGATCGGTCGTACAATTGGTTTCCCGACAGCGAATGTACTGCCCGAAGATCCTGATAAACTGATTCCTGCTAACGGAATTTATGCCGTGTATGTAGACTGCGCCGGAAGCCGTTGGAAAGGTGCCCTTAGTATTGGCCACCGTCCTACATTCGACAATGGTCGGCGTACCATCGAAGTCCACCTGCTGGGTTTTGATGAGGATATTTACGGGCAAGAAATCACCTTGCATTTCAAGCAGTTTATACGGCAGGAGTGGAAGTTTGAAAGTGTGGAAGCACTGGTGGAAAGGATGCACAAAGACATAGAGATGTGCGCGGCCCTGTTGTGATGGTGTATTCAATCAACGTGTGAACGGGCAATAAAAACCGGACATAGGCGTCATATTGAAACGTGATTACTAAATTCGTCAGCGAATGAAATTCAACCCGCGCTTGCTTTTGATTCTGGCAATTTCATTGTCCGTATTGCCCGCTTCCGCGCAGACCTTGCTCGATTCCACACAGCTTGCTTCCACAAAAAATTATCGTTCGTTTTCTGAAGGTCTTCAACAACCAGACTCCGTATTTCGATTGGATCTAAGCCGGCAAAAGCGAAAGGAGGTGCCGGAGGAGATCCGCGCTTTTAAGAATCTGCAGGTGCTAAAACTGGCGAAAAATGATTTGCGGACACTGCCTTCATGGATAGGGGAGTTCAGCAACTTGCAATACCTCGATTTGAGCTACAATAAAATCAAAGTGCTGCCGGATAGCATAGGCTTCTGCCGTGAGCTGGTTTTTCTCGGACTTAACAGAAATTTACTGGAGACCTTGCCAGCCAGTATCGGTCAGCTGGAACTGCTGGAGGTGCTCGAGATGTGGGACAATGAAGTGGACAGCTTGCCTGCCGAGATTCGCTACCTCCATAAGCTGAAAACACTGGAACTACGGGGTATCTTGTTTTCCCAACAGGAGCAAGACCAGATCCGCGCTTTGCTCCCCGATACAGATATCTACTTCTCACCGAGCTGCAATTGCAAGAATTAATATGTACAATCCGCATCCTTTCACACAGAATGACGAACCCCGATTGGTGGAATTTGTTCGCAGTCATCCTTTCGGTATGTTGGTGATGCAGGCAGCGGCGTTTCCCCAAGCGGCTCATATTCCTTTTGAATTGCAGGCATGCCCCGAAGGTGGATGGGAATTACTGGGGCATATCGCATCTGCCAATCCACTGGCTGCACACATCGGTGAAACGATGATTCCGGTACTCGTTGTTTTTATCGGCGAACACGCTTACGTCTCCTCCTCCTGGTATGGCCATGAAAATGTCTCTACCTGGAACTACCGCGCGGTCCATGCGAGGGGCCGGCTGGAAAGGCTGTCAGTACAGAATTTACAGGAGCATCTCTTTCGTCTGCAGGATCATCACGAAGGAGACAGGCCCAACGCCGCCCATGCCC
This sequence comes from uncultured Bifidobacterium sp., assembly GCA_964584995.1. GTDB lineage: Bacteria > Bacteroidota > Bacteroidia > AKYH767-A > OLB10 > JAJTFW01. The sequence continues at coordinate 1,667 of CAZPCA010000040.1, read as the reverse complement.
GGAACATGTCTCCTGATAAGATACGCTCTTACCTCACGGAGGTGATAGGATTTCGTATTCGGATCGAATCGCTGGAGGGGGCATGGAAGTTGAGTCAGAACCGTAATCAAGCAGATTTCAAGTCGGTGGTGAATGGCCTGGAAGCGACTGAAAATCCAGGAGCACTGCAACTGGCCGGCGTGATGCGTGAGGTCCGGCCGGATGCTATGGAATGAATTATCTTCGTCGCTGACAATGTCAGAAAGCATTACATCCGTAAGCTCACCTGCAGGCCTTGCATGGAAGAAGTTTCTCCGGCATAAATCAGGGATGTTCGGGTTGTGTTGTATATCAGCCGCGTTTTTGCTGTCCGTGTTCTGTTATTGGCTGGCTCCCGATAATACTTCTGACTGTAACCAGATGAATGTACAGGTCAGTTTGATGCCCCCCGGCAGCGAGGTCCGCTTTATAGCCCAGCCTCTGACAGGAGAGGTGCAGGAAAGGGGAGTGATGGACATACTGCTGAACGGCAGGACGCCCCGCTACAAGTTCATTCCGGTAGCCGCTTGCAAGATAGGGTCAGGCTACTTTTTATTCCGTGAATTCACCGGCCATTCCGGAAGCGCTGTTGTCCTGGATTCGCTTCCCTTGACTTCGTTGGTTAAATTCAATAAGAACGGTAGTGATGCCGATGCTTACCTGGTCGCGAAAAGGTTTTGGCTGGGTACCGACCGATTTGGGAGAGATCTGCTCAGCAGGCTCATGCTGGGGGCTCGCGTATCCATGTCCGTCGGACTGATAGCCGTACTGATTTCCCTCGTCATCGGTATCGGACTCGGCGCGCTGGCGGGTTATTTCCGTGGCTGGGTTGATAAAACCATAGTTTGGCTCATCAATGTTGTCTGGTCCATTCCAACCTTGCTATTGGTGGTGGCCATCACACTCGCATTGGGGAAAGGATTTGTGCAGGTATTCATCGCGGTCGGACTGACCATGTGGGTGGAAGTGGCCAGGATTGTGCGGGGGCAGTTTTTTTCACTCCGCGAACAACAATTTGTGGAAGCGGGTAAAGCGCTCGGCTATGGCAACACGCGGATTATTTTCAGGCACATCCTCCCGAATATTCTGGGTCCCGTCATTGTCATTGCCGCTTCGAACTTCGCATCCGCTATTCTCCTGGAGGCCGGGCTGAGTTTTCTGGGTATGGGTGCACAGCCTCCGACTCCCAGCTGGGGCATGATGATCAAGGAGAATTATGCTTATATCGTGGTGGATGCGGCCTGGTTGGCTATATTGCCCGGTGCAGCCATCGCGCTAATGGTCCTTTCCTTCACTTTGCTGGGCAACGGACTACGCGATGCGTTTGATACGCGTTCCGCGTAATTACATCCCTGCAGATCGGTTTTATTTGTCCGCATTCTCGTGTTACTACCGGGTTAAAACAAAAAGAGGTTGTCTCGCAGGAGACAACCTCTTTTTCCATGGATGCTTTTAGATTACTTCAGGTGCTTGTTAACGAGCTTGGTCATCTCGAACATGGAGACCTGAGCTTTGCCGCCAAAAACTGCTTTCAGTGCATCGTTGGCATTGATCATGCGCTTGTTTTTGCTGTCTTGAAGACCGTGCTTCTTGATGTAAGCCCAGATTTTCTTAACACCGTCGGTACGAGGCATAGAACCTGATCCGAT
>CAZPCA010000039.1:0-18917 GCA_964584995.1 uncultured Bifidobacterium sp. | reverse complement strand
AATAGTTTCCAGACAAGGAAACGTATTCCGAAATGTTCTTCGTTCGACAGGTGCCAGCTTTCGGGCCAGTGCAGCTGCAGGCAGGCCAGATAGATGCTGATAAGTAGTACAAAAAGTCCGAATGGCTTTCGCAACAGGTTCCTGAGTTCTTCCACATCCACTCCGCCGGCGTGGCGCTTTACAAAGCGGTAAATGATACCCGATGTATAATTGGAGACGTAGCGTTTGAATAAAAACCCGGTCAGGATTATTCCTGCGAACCACAGGTAGTCCTGAATCCTGTTTTCAAGAAATGTTTGTTGGAGCCAATGTGCTGAATCGGTGTGCATGCAGTCGCGTTATCAGAGAAGCTGTTTCAAAGCGATTTCATATCCGGTTGCAGTAATGTTGACTCCGGATGGGTTCAATGCATGCAGTTCATCCATCGCCTGCCGGATCGTGGAGGAGACATCTTCAAAGATGCCTTGTGCAGTAACTTCAGGCGGATTGCCCATAAGATACGCAAACACTCTTGCCATGCCGCAGTTGGAAATGAAGTCAGGTATCACCGCCATTCCCGCGTCTGCGAAGCGGCTGATAGGGCCAAAGAAAATTTCCGGATCGGCAAAAGGCACATTGGCGCCGCAGGCAATCACCTTCACGCCACACTGCTTTAATTGTCCGGCCTGTTCCATAGTGACGAGCCGCGAAGCGGCCGCAGGGATGAAGACATCCGCTTTTTGTTTCCAGAATGCCGTTTGCGCTTCCGGGTGGAGCGAGAATCCGTCGAACATCTTTGTTGTTCTCGAATGAAACAACGCCGTCACTTCTTCTTGTGAAAAACCATTTTCGCTCAATACTCCTCCGCTGCGGTCGAGTATTCCTGTGATGACCGCACCGGCCTGGGAAAGATAATATCCTGCTGCAGCACCGACATTGCCCCAGCCCTGCACCAGTACCTTTTTACCGGCTATGCTCTCGCCCATAAGCCGGTAGTAGTGGATGGCCGATTCAGCCACGCCATAACCGGTGATCATATCGGCAATGCGGTACGCAGAACCTGCAGGTACAAAGCGCGGATCTTCCACCAGCAGACTCACTCCCACCTGTAGTTTACGTATGCGCTCTGTACGGTCCTGGCCCTCGCTTTTGAAGTGGCCATTGACCACGCCTTCCTGCGGATGCTGCAAACCCAGTTCACTGGTGATGGGAATCACTTCGTGGATTTCATCCACAAACAAATCGCCGCCGGTACCATAATAATTTTTGAGCAAGGGCATCACAGCCTTGTACCAGCGTTGCAATACTTCCTGCTTGCGCGGATCACCGGGATCGAAGTTGATACCCGATTTCGCACCGCCGATGGCCGGCCCTGCAACGGTGAACTTGATCTCCATGGTTTTAGCCAGCGACTCCACCTCGCGACGATCCAGCCCTTTGCGCATGCGTGTGCCTCCGCCGGCCGCTCCGCCGCGTAAGGAGTTGATGACCACCCATCCGCAGGCGTCGGTGAGGGAGTCGTTCCACTCGAATACTATTTCAGGTTTTTTTTCCTCGAATCTTTTCAGGAGCTCAAGCATATGGACAGCTGTGTTTATGGGTGCAAAGGAATTTAATTTAAGGCTAATTTCCGGGAGGCAATACGGGTAATTTGTACATGATCTTTTTAATTTGTCCGATTTCGCGTGTGGTGGCCCTGGCGTTGCCTTCCTGTTCCCAGCTAATATTGTCGAGAAGCTCCGTTTCAGGACGGCTCATGCCCAGCAGGTAAATGCCTCCTGCTGAGTCTGCACCCAGGCAAAAGTCCAGCGGGCGGATACTCAGAAATGCTTCTTCAAAGTGTTTTTTCTCGAACCCTTGGGGTATGCTGAATAGGCCGCAAACCTTGCGGTATCCTTCTGCGAACGCACCCGCGAAGGCGTTCCGGATGAATAGCCGTGTTTGTTCGGATGTGATACCTGATTTCGGCCATTCGTCCCCGTTAGTGCCGCCGGGATTTGGGATGAACTGCAAGCGGATCTGCGGGTCGGGGAGCAATCCCATTACCCGTTGCATGGCCTCCTCCTGCAAAACTGCTCCTGCTCCGGTGCGTGTGCCTGAGAAAGCCAGTAGGCAACATTGTTTCCAGTAATCGTTCATAGGCGAGCAACGATTTTCTCAAAAAGAGTACTAAGCGTACGGTCGGCGCTGCCTGCGATGGCAATGATTTCATCTAGGGTTACCGGCTGTAGATTATCAGGGTCGCATTCGTCGGTCAGGACAGAAATGGCCAGGCAACGCATGTCCATGTGCCGCGCAGCGATGATCTCCGGCGTAGTGCTCATGCCCACAGCATCGGCTCCAATGGTGCGCAGGAACCTGTATTCAGCGCGTGTTTCGAGCATGGGGCCCATTACGGATACATATACGCCTTCGCGCAGTACGATGCCGAGGTCGTCGGCGATCTCTCTGGCAATCCCTGCCAGCTCTTGATCGTAGGGAGCACTCATGTCAGGGAAGCGGACACCGAAAGCGTCCTCATTGCGGCCAACGAGGGGATTGCTGCCCTGCAGGTGGATATGGTCTTCCAGCAGCATCAGTTCCCCTTTTCGGAAGTCCGGTCGGATTGCGCCGGCAGCATTGGAAACGAGCAAGGTGTCTGCTCCAAGCAACTTCATGACTCTCACTGGGAAACTGACCTGTTGCATACTGTAGCCCTCGTAGCAGTGAAACCGACCCTGCATGGCCATGACCAGTTTCCCCGACAGTTTGCCGATCAGCAATTGCCCTTTGTGCGTCTCTACGGTGCTGACCGGGAAATGGGGAATCTCGCTGTAGGGAATACAGTGATGAACATCGATTTTTTCAGACAATAGGTGAAGGCCTGTGCCGAGAATTATTCCGGCGGTCGGGATACCTTCCAGGGACGGACGGAGAAAATTCGCAGCGGCGAGGGCTTGTTCAAGCATGGGGCAAAAATAACCCTTTTGGGACCTTTTCCGCCCGCAAATCCATTACCTTTGTGAGCTACATTAGCCCGAATATGATACAGTTAGCGTATATCCGTGAAAACAAAGAGGATGTAGTCCGCCGCCTGGCGGTCAAAAACATTGATGCAGCTCCGGCAATCGAGGAGATCGTGCGTACAGATGCCGAGAAGCGGAAGTGCCAGACCGAGCTGGAAACCTTGCTCGCTGAACAAAACAACCTGGCGCGTCAGGTAGGGGAGATGATGAAGGCCGGTAAAAAAGCGGAAGCCGAGGATTTGAGGAACAGAAGTACGGCCATCAAGGAAACTGCCAGGGAGCTGGAGCAAAAGCAGCAGGACCTGGAGGGTGCGATTCATGACCTGCTGGTGAAGTTGCCCAACCTCCCCGCCGCCGCTGTGCCTGCTGGTAAAACAGCAGACGACAATGAAGTTGTTTACCTGGATGAGCAGCACAAGCCTCAGTTGCCGGAGGGAGCATTGCCGCACTGGGAACTCGCGGCGAAGTACGATTTGATCGACTTTGAACTGGGCAATAAAATCACCGGTTCCGGTTTTCCCGTGTACAAGGGCAAAGGAGCACGTCTACAAAGGGCCCTGATCAATTTCTTTCTGGATCAGGCCGGCAGGGCCGGATACCACGAGGTGCAGCCGCCGATACTCATCAACGAGGATTCGGGTTTCGGCACCGGTCAGCTTCCGGATAAAGAAGGGCAGATGTATCATGTAGGCGTGGATAATCTTTACCTGATACCGACCGCCGAGGTTCCGGTTACCAATATTTTCAGAGACACCATTCTGAAGGCCGAAGAACTACCGGTACGTTGTACCGCCTACACCCCCTGTTTCCGAAGGGAGGCGGGATCTTACGGTGCGCATGTACGTGGTTTGAATCGCCTGCACCAATTCGACAAAGTCGAAATCGTGCAGATTGCCCATCCTGAAAGCAGCTATGCTATTCTGGAAGAAATGCGCGAATACGTGGCAGGCCTGCTCAAGATGCTCGAGTTGCCCTTTCGTATATTGAAACTCTGCGGCGGAGATATGAGTTTCGCTTCAGCACTGACATACGACATGGAGGTGTGGAGTGGTGCACAACAACGCTGGCTCGAGGTGAGTTCTGTTTCCAATTTTGAAACCTTCCAGGCCAACCGTTTGCGCTTGAGGTACCGCGAAGGGAATGCCAAGCCCGTATTGGCCCATACACTGAACGGGTCGGCACTGGCCTTACCCCGTATCGTTGCGGCGCTGCTGGAGAATAACCAAACAGAAAAAGGAATCCGTATCCCTTCAGTGCTCATTCCGTATACTGGATTCGACACCATCTGATGAATAAACTGATTGTTCTTTGCTGCCTCTTCTGTGCTCTGATGATCTCTCCGGAGGCTTTGTGGGCTCAGCCGGGGCAGACCAATGCCGAGTTGGCCAATCAATATTTTTCTACCGGCGAGTTCGAAAAGGCCGTTGTGTATTTTGAAAAGTTTTACGATCAGGACCCTTTCAACGCCTACAACGGATACCTGCAATGCCTGCTCAAGACATCGGCATTCGATAAAGCGGAGAAGTTGGTGCGCAAGCATCAGAAGAAATTTTCGCAGGATCCTTCAGTTCGGCTTGACCTTGGACTAATCTACGAGAGTAAAGGAGAACAGGAGAAGGCCAGGAAAGTGTACGAAGAAGCGGTACGTAATCTCAATGCCGATATCAACCAGGTGAACCTGCTGGGAAGTGCCTTCAGCAAACGACAGATGTTCGATTATGCGGTATCCACCTATCTCGAGGGCCGTAAATTGCTGAAGGGAGCATATCCGTTCTCCTTCGAGTTGGCGGAGGCGTATGCGCAATTGGGGAAATTCCCTGAAATGGTGAGCGAGTATGTGCAGATGCTGGAGTTCAATCCGGGATACTTGCCCAATATCCAGACCATCCTGCAGAACAAGATTGCCAATGACTTAAGCGGTAACCTCAGTGATTTGATACGTCAGACATTGCTGCGGAAAATCCAAAAGAATCCGGATGCGACCGATTACAGCGAATTACTGCTGTGGCTTTTTCTGCAGGAAAAAGACTTCGAGTCGGCCTTCATTCAAGCCCGCGGACTCGACAAGCGCCTGGGCGAAAACGGCGAACGGCTATTGAGCCTTGGCAGAACATGCGTCAGCAACCTCGATTATACGACAGCAGAGAAATGCTATCAATACGTAGTGGAGAAAGGGAAGGAGAATGTGAATTACATCACCGCCCGTATGGAACTCATCAACGCTTCCAATACGCGCATCACCACCTCGGGGAATTATACCGGCGCCGACTTGCTGCGTTTGCGACAGGAGTATCAAACCGCCCTGGATGAATTGGGCAAGACCGTGTCCACGGCACCGCTGGTCAGAGGTTTTGCCCACCTGGAGGCCTTTTACCTCGATAACGCGGAGAAGGCCATCGCATTGCTGAACGAGACATTGGAACTTCCGAATCTGAAAACAGGCTTCAAGGCTGAGTGCAAGCTGGAGCTGGCGGATATTTTCGTGTTTGAAGGGCAGGTATGGGAAGCGGCTTTGCTCTACGGACAAGTGGACAAGGATTTCAAGCAGGATGCCCTCGGCAGAGAAGCAAAGTACCGCAATGCACGTTTGTCTTATTACCTGGGTGAGTTCGAATGGGCGCGGGACCAGCTGAACGTACTCAAGGCCGCTACCAGTCAGCTCATCAGCAACGACGCTTTGTCTTTGTCCTTGCTCATTAGCGATAACCTCAATATGGATACGACCGGTGAGGCCTTGCTGATGTATTCCAGGGCCGACTTGCTGGATTTTCAAAACAAGGACAGTCTGGCTTTGCTAACGCTCGACACCCTGCTGCTGGCCTTTCCAGAAAACACCCTACAAGACGAGGCCCGTTTCCGCAAGGCCCAGATTTTGCGCTTATCCGGCGATCTCACCTCGGCTGTTGAGCTCTACAAAGAAGTGGCGGAAAAATACAAAGAGGATATTTTGGCGGACGATGCCTTGTATCAGCTTGGTATGTTGTACGAGCTGAAGCTTAACGACAAAGAGAAGGCGATGTCTGTCTACGAAGAGCTACTCACCAGGTATCCCGGAAGTCTTTATGTGGTCGATGCACGGCGGCGTTTCAGGACTTTACGGGGCGACCGCATCAACTGAAATTTCCCCTTATGATCATATACAATGTCACCTTGAATGTGGATGAAGATATCGCCTCTGAGTGGATGGAATGGATGAAGCAGGTCCATATTCCTGAAGTGATGGAGACGGGTGTTTTTACGGATTACAGGATATGTCGTGTACTGGCCGAAGAGGCGGGAGGGTTTACCTACGCCGTACAGTATTCCTGTCCGGACATGGATGCTTACGAACGATACAGGACGACGTTCGCTCCCTGGCTGCAAGCCAAGACGCTGAGCAAGTACGGCAGTAAAATTGTTGCGTTCCGCACACTGCTGGAGGTCTTGGGATGAACGGAAAGGACCGGGTAAGGGCAAAAAAATTCCTTGGCCAGCATTTCCTGAAGGACGAGGCCGTGGCAAGGGACATCGTCGATGCCTTGCAGCTGCCCGAAGGTTTGAGTACGGTTCTTGAGATAGGGCCGGGCATGGGCGTCCTCACCTGCCATCTTTTGCAGAAGAAAGGTGTTTCACTGTACGCGGTAGAGCTCGACCGTGAATCGGTGGCCTATTTGATTACCCACTTCCCCGAACTACAAGGCAGACTCATCGAAGGCGATTTTTTACAGCTGGATTTGACAGCACTATTACCTGAACCTTTTGCCATCATAGGTAATTTCCCATACAATATTTCTACGCAGATACTGTTCAGGGTGCTGGAGCACAGGGATCATATTCCTGTGGTGGTAGGCATGTTTCAAAAGGAGGTAGCCGAGCGTATTGCTTCTCCTCCGGGGAACCGCGACTATGGCATTCTGAGTGTTTTGCTGCAGCCCTGGTACGATATACACTATTTGTTCACTGTGATGGAGCATCAGTTCGATCCGCCTCCGCGGGTGAAATCTGCAGTCATCTCCTTACGCCGTAACCAGCGTACATCCTTGCAATGCAGTGAACGTTTTTTTGTTAAACTGGTCAAGCAGGCATTCAGCCAGCGACGAAAAACACTGCGCAATGCCCTGAAGCCGCTCTTGCAGGGCGAACAGGAGGGTATTCCCTACCTCGATTTGAGAGCCGAGGCCCTGTCATGGCAGCAATTTGAGCAGTTGGGCGTCTTGCTGGAGCAACGCAACGGATAGGTCGGGGTCCAGAGTAGTATTCGTATGCGCATGCAGGACCGGAGCAAGGACTATCTTGGCATACGGTAAAAAACTGTTTACTTTTCACGTGCCACTCAATCTTTTCTAATGTAAGCTTGTTATACACTCTATGGGACTGGTTGAAGTTACCCGAAAAGGGCTGTATTGCCCTCCGGCCGATATCTACATCGATCCCTGGCGATCGGTGCACCGGGCGCTCATAACCCATGCGCATGCAGACCATGCCCGTACCGGGATGGGGTTATACCTTGCGCATGAACACTGTGTCCCTTTGCTGAAGAGCCGCTTGGGAAAAATCCAGGCCCAGGGGTATGGATACGGTGTCACCTTCGGAGTGAACGGTGTCAGGTTCTCCTTTCATCCTGCAGGCCATGTTCCCGGTTCAGCACAGATACGGATAGAGTATAAAGGGGAGATATGGGTCGTGTCCGGCGATTACAAGTTGGAACAGGATGGTGTCTCTGTACCTTTTGAACCTATAGCTTGTCACACCTTCATCACCGAGTCCACTTTCGGTCTGCCCATCTACAAGTGGTTGCCGCAGGCGGAGGTATTTAGAGATATCAATAGCTGGTGGGAGATGAATGCATCGGAAGGAGTAGTGTCTGTCATGGTGGCGTATAGTCTGGGTAAAGCGCAGCGCATCCTGCAGCAGCTGGACCAGCGCATTGGTCCAGTATTCGTACATCCGGCGGTGGATGAAATGAACAACGTGGTCAGGACCTTCACACCCGGACTTCCGCCTGCTCAGCGTTTCACCAAGGGTTTTAACAGAAAAGAAAACAGCAAGGCCCTGCTGATAATCCCTCCGGCGTCGCACGAGGCCAACTGGATGGAGAAACTCAAGCCATATTCGCTGGCTTATGCTTCCGGATGGATGAACTTACGGGGAGCGCGCCGCTGGCAGGCTGCTGACAGAGGCTTTGTGCTCAGTGATCATGCGGACTGGCCCGGACTCCTGAAGGCGATCGAAGGAACGGGGGCCGAGAAGGTCTATGTGACACACGGATATACGGCAACGTTTGTTCGCTGGTTGAAAGAGCAGGGTAAGGATGCGGAAGAACTGGAGACACTGTTTGAAGGTGACCGCATGGAAATGAAAAAATAATCAGGCAGTGAAAAGCTTTGCGCAACTGTACCGGCAATTGGAACAGACCACATCCTTGACCAGGAAGGTGGATGCACTGCATCACTACCTGGACCAGGCGTCGGAAGAGGATAAGCTATGGTTGCTCGCGATTTTCACAGGACGACGTCTGCGTGGCGTTGTGCCCTTGGCACGCCTTCGTGAATGGGCCTGTGAGCTGGCAGGTTTGCAGGCATGGATGTTCGAAGAGTGCTACGCAGTGACCGGCGATTTGGCCGAGACGATAGCACTTGTACTGCCAGAGCCCGTCGCTGAAAACAAGCAGGGACTCTCGGAATTGATAGCGGTCATCCGTTCCATGCAGCAGATGGCCGACGAGGATAAAAAACAGACCTTGTTTTCGCTGTGGAAAGGTTTGCCCAGCTTCGAGCGCTTTCTGTTCAATAAACTGCTGACTGGGGGACTTCGTGTAGGTGTGAGCCAGAAGTTAATTTGCAGAGCGCTTGCCTTGCACGTACAGGAGCCGGAAGATGTACTCGCACATCGGCTCATGGGCAACTGGACGCCACAAACTACTACCTTCAAACAGCTTATTTTCGATACAGACCTTGCCGCACTGAATGTGCGTCCTTTCCCATTCTGTCTGGCCCATCCCCTGGAAGAAGCTCCGCACGGACTCGGTGACGCGAACGTTTGGTGTGCCGAGTGGAAGTGGGATGGGATACGCGGACAGATCATTCGGCGCAACGGCGTGGTTTCTGTATGGACACGCGGCGAGGAGTTGGTCACAGACCGTTTCCCGGAGATTACGGAAGCTCTTGATGCATTCACAGAGGACGTAGCGCTCGACGGTGAAATAATGGCATTTGCCAACGGAATGCCCTTGCCGTTCCAGCGTTTACAAACACGGATCAACCGAAAAACAACTTCAAAAAAACTACTCCGAGACACCCCCGTGGTATTCATGGCCTACGACATGCTGGAATTTCGGGGTGTCGATTTACGTCAGGAGTCCTACGCACGCCGTCGGCAGCACTTGAATGAGTTTCTCGAACGTCATAACAGTCCTGCAGTAATGCTTTCAGCCCAGATCGAATTTGAAAACTGGGAGATGTTGAAGCAGATCCGCCAAAGCGCCGCCACGTTGGGCAGCGAGGGGCTTATGCTGAAACACATGGATTCGGTGTATGAATCCGGGAGAAAAAAAGGTGCCTGGTACAAGTGGAAGACAGATCCGATGACGATTGATGCCGTTTTGATCTATGCCCAGGCGGGTCATGGTCGCAGGGCGAGCATGTATACCGACTACACCTTCGCGTTATGGCAGGGGGAAAGGTTGGTGCCATTCGCAAAAGCCTACTCCGGACTTACGGATGAAGAAATACGCAAAGTGGATGACTACGTGAAGAAAAATACCAAGGACAAATTCGGGCCTGTTCGGAGTGTAGTGCCTTCGCTGGTTTTCGAGCTGGGCTTTGAGGGCGTCAATCGGAGCAGCCGTCATAAATCCGGTGTGGCCGTTCGTTTTCCCAGGATTTTGCGCTGGAGAACCGACAAACAGCCTTCGGAAGCAAATTCGCTGGAAGATCTTGTTTCTATGATAAGGGAGTGAATGCATGGAGCGGCGTAATACAGAAATATCCTCCCTGGTGCAGCAGCGATTCACGGGTTTCTTCCTGGACCGTGGGTGGAAAGCTCTTCCGTTCCAGCAGCAGGTCCTAGACGAGGTGTTCAATGGTGCATCGGGATTGCTCAATGCGCCCACCGGCAGCGGAAAGACGATTGCATTGGCCTTGCCGCTACTCCTGACATACGGCGCTAAGCCCAGTGAAGGGGCAGTGAAAGGCCTTCAGATAATCTGGATTACTCCTATACGCGCGCTGGCTCCTGAAATAACAGCTGCCTTCAGCGATTTGATACGGCATCTTGATTTGCCCTGGCGGGTGGAGAACAGGACGGGCGACACAAGCAGTGCACAACGTGCAAAGCAGAAGAAAAATCCACCTGAAGTATTGATCACGACACCGGAGAGTTTGCATATCCTGTTGTCGCAGAAATCAACGGGCGAATATTTCGCCGGATTACAGGCTGTGGTGGTGGATGAGTGGCACGAGCTGCTTGGCACCAAAAGAGGAGTGCAGATCGAGCTTGCGCTGTCCAGGTTAAAGGTGTTGGCGAGCGGTTTGTGCATATGGGGAATCAGTGCTACCATCGGGAATTTGCGCGAAGCCATGCAGGTGCTGCTGGGTACACGGGCAGACACGGGTGCTATGGTGTTGGCGGACATCCAACGCGAAACCGAGATAACCACGCTCATTCCGGAGGAGGTCGAACGCTTTCCATGGTCCGGACATCTGGGATTATCGATGTTGCCACAATTGCTGCCAGTGCTCGAATCCTCCGGCAGTACGCTTGTATTCACCAATACACGCGGGCAGGCGGAAATCTGGTACCAGCAAATTTTGGCGGCGCGTCCCGATTGGGCGGGCATCATCGCGCTGCACCATGGTTCCCTGAGTACGGAGATACGCACCTGGGTGGAGGAGTCGCTGCATGCAGGACGACTAAAGGTAGTGGTCTGCACATCAAGCCTCGACCTGGGAGTGGATTTTCGTCCGGTTGAAACAGTCGTGCAGATAGGAAGCCCGAAGGGTGTTTCCCGCTTCGCACAGCGTGCAGGCAGGAGCGGTCATCGTCCGGGTGCTGTAAGCCGAATTTTTATTGTTCCTACTCATGCCCTGGAATTACTCGAGGCTGCCGCTATAAAGACAGCCGTGACCGAAAAGCGATTTGAGGCGCGGCCACCTGTGTTCCGGGCTTTCGATGTGCTGATACAGTACCTCGTCACTTTGGCTGTTGGCGACGGATTCGATGCTCAGCTCCTTCGCAGGGAAGTGCAGGAAACTTTCTGCTTCCAGACCATCGATGACGCGGAATGGGCGGCGGTACTGTCGTTCATCACTACCGGCGGCGATTCCTTACAGGCGTACTCGGAGTTCAGTCGGGTGGTCATCAGGGATGGAATCTATTGTGTGGAAGATCGCAAAACCGCGCAGCGTCATCGTCTTTCCATCGGTACCATTGCTTCCGAGTTGAGTATACAGGTGACCCTGATGAACGGAAAAAGACTGGGCACCATCGAGGAGTACTTCATCGCCCGTCTCAACGAGGGGGATGCTTTTGTTTTTGCCGGTCAGTTACTGGAGCTGGTATCTTTCCGAGGAACCCAGGCGATGGTGAGAAAGGCAAGCGGTAAATCCAATGTGGTGCCCAGCTGGAACGGTGGCCGGATGCCCTTGAGTAGCGAAGTGTCGCAGATGTTGCGCAGGAAGCTCAACGGATTTTTGGAGGGCGACATAACGGATATCGAGATGGAAGCCCTGGTGCCCCTGCTGCAATTGCAGATGGAGCGTTCCGCCATTCCCGAGGAATCGGAGATTTTAATGGAAGTATTCCACAGCAAGGAAGGGACGCACTTTTACATTTATCCTTTCGAGGGACGGCTGGTGCATGAGGGCATGGCCATGCTTTTCGCTTACCGCCTGGCAAGGATCTCACCGGCTTCTTTCAGTATCGGGATGAACGATTACGGCTTTGAACTGCTCACCGATAGTGTTCTTGATTTTACGCCCCACCTGGATGCTTCTCTTTTTTCAACGGCCGGACTCACCGAGGATATCTACGCCAGTACCAATTATTCGGAGATAGCCCGTAGGCGCTTTCGGGACATAGCAGGAATTGCCGGACTTCTGTTCAAAGGTTTTCCGGGAAGGCAGCAAAAGGCAAGGCATCTGCAGGCCAACAGTAATTTGTTCTACGAGGTTTTCAGGGACTACGATCATTCCAATCTCTTGTTGAAACAGTCGCTCGAAGAAGCACTCTATTTCCAGCTGGAGGAGCAGCGTCTCCGCGAAGCGCTACAGCGTATGGGAAGGCAGCGTATCCTGCTGAAGCATCTTCAGAAGCCATCGCCTTTCTGTTTTCCGCTGCTCGTCGATAACTTAAGGGCTAAACTCAGCAATGAGTCGCTGGAAGACCGTGTCAAAAAAATGATAGCCCGTATGGAGGCTTCCTGAGGATGTCAACGGTTTCTCTTAATTTGGTCTGAAAACACCATGGGCAGCGAGAAGCAAGTGTTCAGTGAATTCCTGGAGATTGAGCTCCGTGGTGAGCGTTTGTTTTTGCTTCCCGACCGGGCCTTGTGGTGGCCTGCCAGGCAACGCCTCATCGTTGCGGATATTCATTTGGGCAAAGCCACCCATTTCAATCGACATGGCTCTGTCTTGCCGGTACAGGGCGCCATCAAGGATCTGCGTAAGTTGAAACTGTTGAGTGAAGCGCTGGAAATACGCTCTCTGCTGGTGCTCGGCGACCTATTCCATAGCGAATACAACAATGAGTTCGGGTGGCTACAGGACCTGCGGGATTCCGTACAGGGCTTGCAGCTGGAAGTGGTGCGCGGCAATCACGATATCGTACATCCGAAGTATTTCAGTGAAGCGGGTATCTTGTTGCATGCGGATGTGCTGGAGGATGGTCCCTTTTTGTTTGTTCACGACCCTACACAGGTTTCGGTCGGTGGATTGTATCCTGTGGGCGGACATGTTCATCCGGGAGTGGCCTTATACGGCAGGGCCCGTCAACGGGAGAAATTAAGCTGTTTTTACGTAGGCGTCGATTATGCACTTCTGCCGGCTTTTGGATCACTCACCGGAATTCACCAAGTGCGGCATAGTGCGGCTGGTGACCGCATCATCGCTATAGTAGGAGAGAAGCTCGTAGAGGTTCCTTCGCCTTTCAAAACCGAAGCGTCATCTGGCCGATGAAGTTGGCCGTGGCCTGCGGATAGAAAAAATCTTCCTGTATTCTCGCTCCGTCATAGTAATATCCATAGGTGTACCCGTTAGACGAATACAGCGAGCTGAATACGTTATTGACCATTACGTCAAAGCGGATGCTCTTGCACCATTTCGCATTCGGGGCAAAGCCCAAACGAATGTCAGACACGGTATAGGCAGGTATCGTTCTATCGCTGTTGCCGGTATTGTCGAGGAATTGTCTTCCTACGTGCCGTACAATGAAATTCAGTTCTGTTCCTCTCACCGGGCGCCACTGGAGCAGTAGGGCGGATGTGAAGGAGGGGGAAAACGCTATGGGCGTATTCCGGTAACTGTCGATACGCTGTGGTAATGGACTGAAATCAGCAGCGTAGTCATCACTAAACTCGTCAAGGCGAGCAATCCGGTTGTCGCTCAACGTAGCATTGGCCTGAAGGCCGGCTTTTTCTCCCAGTTGCACGGTGGTTTCCAGCTCGATGCCTGTGCGGTAGCTGCGGTCTATGTTCACGCGGGTGTATGAACCTACATCGTTTATCTTTCCATTGAGCACCAGCTGATCGTAGTAATCCATGTAATAGAGGTTGACATTTATGTTCGCTTTCTGTGACGACCATTGGACGCCCGCTTCGTAGTCTATCATTCGTTCCGGTTTGGGACGTGATGAACTGCTCGACTCTGTATAATCGTTGCGGTTGGGTTCACGTTGTGCAACGGCCACCGATCCATAGACGGTTGTTGACGAGGTCGCCTTGTAGCTGAATCCTGCTTTCGGGTTGAAGAACAGCAACGATATGTTCTGAGGGGCGATGAACCCGTTTTGATCCGGTCCTGCGAATGCGTAATTCACCCTGCGCAACTGAAGGTCGGTGAAGGCGGTGGTCTTGTTCCCCGCTTTCCATTGCAGTTTGGCGTAGGTGTTGATATCGTCTTTGGTGGCTGAGTTGTCGTAATAACGTTGGCGTATTTCCGAATCGGAGGCAAACCGTGCCCAAATGACTTCGCCGAAGTGGTCGCCCATGTACCGGTTGGCGGCTCCACCCCAGATGATTTCAAGGTCGGAAGTGGGATTTCCCTGAAGGCTCCAGGTCGTACCCCAGAACCAGTTGTCGAGCCAGCGGCGCCGAATCAGGTCGCTGGAGGTGATGGTGGAGTCATTCAGGGTGACGGCGGAGATGGAGTAGTTTTCCAGCGCTTGGTTTTTCTTGTATTCTTCGTAAAAGCCGGCTCCTCTGGTGGCGTGCAGTGCGATGTTCATGCTCCAGCTTTTGATGAGGTGGCGGCTGTACAGCAATTGATAATGGTCTTGCTGGTAGTTGTCCACCTGGCCATCATAGGTGTAGAAATTATACGTTCTGCCGCTGTTGATGAGTGCGCTGGTTTCTTCCTCTGTGAGGCCGTTGCGTATGCTGTAATCCAGCATGGCCGGGAGGTCGCCGTTCACCCTGCTTTCAGGGGTGCCGTACCAGCTTTGGTAGGTGATTTCCTTACCCGAAAAAACGTTCAACCGAAGAGTGTTCCTGGCGTCCTCATAGGCGGTGCTTACATAAAAGGATTTCAGGTCGGCAGATGCCCTGTCGATGTATCCGTCGGAGCTGGTTTTGGACAGTCTTCCTTCCAGGGAAAAGTGTTGGTTGATTTTTCCGGTACCGAAACTGAGGTTATGCCGACGGGTATTGAAAGTGCCCATACCATTCACGGTCTGGACATAAGCAGTATCGGTGAGGCTTTGGGTGAGTACATTGATGGATCCTCCGAACGCTCCTGCGCCGTTCACACTGGTTCCAGCTCCCCTCTGAACCTGGATGTTTTCGGCCGAGCTGGCAAAGTCCGGCATGTTGACCCAATATACCAGCTGTGATTCTGCATCGTTTAGGGGAATGCCGTTCACGCTGACATTGATTCGGGAAGCATCGCTACCACGGATTCGTACGCCCGTATAGCCGATGCCGTTACCTGCATCGGAGGTGATGACGGCAGAGGGCAAGAGCTGCAGTATGTAGGGGAGGTCCTGACCGGAATTGAGCAGCTGTACATCATCTTTGTCGAGCGTGTTTTGCGCATACCCGGAGGCCGACGGACTGCGCGTGGCACTCACTACGATTTCACGGCTCAGGTACGGACTGGGTTCCATCCGGATGTCCAGGCTCGTATTGGCAGAAAGGCTCACCGTGAGAAGAGTATCGCGGTAACCGATGCTTCTACAGGCTATGGTTACAGTTCCCGTTTTCAGATTGCCGAGCCGGTAGCTGCCATCGTTGTTGCTCAGTGTTTGCCTTTGCGTTTGTTCAATGGAGAGCAGAACCCCGCTGAGGGGTTCCTGCTGTGCACCGCGTATTTTGCCGGACAGGGTGAATTGGGCATGGGCCTGTAAGCCAACTAAAACAGAGATGAGAATCGGTAAGATTTTTTTGTGCATGACACGGTCCTTAGTGGAACACCCGGGCAAAAAGCCGTATCAGACATCTCCCTACGCCGGTATGATCCGGATCAGGTTGTATGGGTATCATCTCAGCCCTTTGCAGCAGGGCACCCCAGTGTTTCAGGGCAAAGATAGGTCTCGTAGGGTCAACCGGGGCGAATCACGGGTGAAAAATTTCAATTTTTAAGTCTAAATACTTACATTTACCATACAATACCTGCCCTCCTTAGCTAATGCTCATTCAATCACGAAGCCGTATTCCGGCAGTTGCAGCATTCATTCTCTTGCTGAGCGTGATGTTCTGCCAGAGTCTATTCTCACAAACCAGCGTGAACGTGCCCGGAGGAGGCAATGGTCCTGCTCCTGGAGTGGCATTTAATTACCGGCCCCTGGGTACTTTCTGGGGCTATGACCGAAGTCAGATTCAGTTGAGCGCTGCAGAGTTGGGTGCAGCTGCGGTTCCCAACGGTATCGCCATTTCTGCTGTCAGTTTTTACCTTACGAGTTTCAGTGCGCCTACACCCTCAACGCCGGTACGAGTGCTCATGAAAGAGGTGGCGGGTCCGGCAGGTTTGGCGGTAAATACATATGCTGGAGCCAGCACGGGTGCCGTTTTGTGCTTCAACGGTACAGTCAGCGCGGCCACTTTTTCCGCAGGAAGTTGGGTGACCATACCCCTCACCACACCATTTTACTTCAATGGAGGCGGTACTCATCTGGAGATACTGGTGGAAACTAATTACGGCGGCGGAGGTGGAGAGGCCTTCAACGGCAAGGTGTTTTCGCGGAGCAATGCTCCCGGCAACCTGTACCAGTATTGGGCGGCAGACAATACCCCTCCCGCAGGCAACGGAGTATTATCTGTTTCCCGACCCGACGTACAACTGACCTATACAGTGGCAACGCCATGTTCGGGAGTTCCTCCGGGAATAACCGCCAATGCCAGTCCAGGTTCGGTCTGTTCAGGCGTGCCCTACACCGTCAGCGTGGGAGGGCTCTATCCGCCATACAATTCCGGTTATAGTTTTCAGTGGCTTTCATCCACCGTAGGAGCAGGCGGACCATTTACAGCGATTCCCGGCGCCACACAGGCCATCTACGCATGTCCAGGTCAGATTGCTGCAACCTGGTACCAATGTCAGGTGCGGTGCAATAACGGGCCTCCGGTGCTGACAACCACGGCTGCGGTGGGTATGAATGCTCCTTCGACCTGCTATTGCAATTCCTCGGCCACTTCCGGTTTCGATACCGATATCGGTCAGGTCAATTTCGGTGCACTGACCAATCCTGCCGCCACAGGACCCGTGACCAATAATGCAACATCGGTTAATCTCTACACCAATTACACGGCCACGGTTCCTGCACAGAACTACGTCCAGGGTACCACGTATCCCATCAGTCTGTATCAAATCACATCGGGAAATTTCTTTTTCGCGGCGTATTTCAATGTGTTCATCGACTACAACCAAGACGGTTCTTTCGACCCTGTGACGGAGAGGGTATTCAGCGGGGGACCTACCGGTCCGACGAGTGCCACGCCGGTCACCACCTCAGTGAGCGGTTCCATCACCATACCTTTTTCCTCGCAGACCGGTATTACGCGCATGCGCGTCGTGCTGCGCGAGGGCGGTAATAACACCAATCCACCCTGTGGTACCTACACTTGGGGCGAAACGGAAGATTACAACATCAATATAGTTCCCGGTCCGCCTTGTTCGCTCAGCAATGCCGGCAACGCCACCAGCTCACTGACCAATGTCTGTCCCACTGTGCCCTTTTCGCTCGGCATAAACGGTACCGTTACCCTAGGCTCTGGTATGAGCTGGCAATGGCAGAGCGGACCTTCGGCTGCAGGACCTTGGACCAATATAGCTGGCGCAACCTATTATCCGTTTTCCACCACCCAATCCGCTACTACCTGGTACCGATGCCAGGTTGCCTGCGGTGCCAACTCGCTTTTCACCACACCGGTGCAGGTGGTGCTGAACACTCCTGCCCAGTGTTATTGCGTACCGGTGCATATCCCAAATTGCAACAACATGTGGACCTCCAATGTGACCCTGGCCACCTTGAACAACACCACCGGTTGCAGCAGCAATACCGGACTGGCATACAACGTGTATCCCGCACTCGGCTCCACCACCACCACGGTGACCCAGAATCAGGTTTATAACCTGAGCGTCACCACCAGCGGCATCGTCAATGCAATCATTTCCGTTTGGATCGATTTCAACTACAACGGAGTGTATGAACCTACGGAATGGCAGCAAGTGGCTGTATCCAATCCTCCCAATTCTACGGCCACCATACCCATCAGCATTCCAGGAACATCTGGAACAGGACTAACGGGGATGCGAGTACGTTCCCGTTTCAGCGGTAATCCCAATGGACCCAGCGATGCCTGTTTGACCTTTGGTTCAGGTGAAACGGAGGATTACCTTATCACCATCAATCCATTCATTCCTCCGGTGTGCAACGGGATACCCGGTCCATTCAATTCCTTCATCAGTCAGTCGACAGCTTGTTCCGGCACCCTGATCAATCTTACCCTGAATCCGAATTCCAATACCGTCTTCGCCGGACTTACCTATCAGTGGCAAAGTGCTCCGGCTGCAGCTGGTCCATGGGTCAATATCGCCGGAGCGACCAATAAGTTCTATTCATTCAATGCTACACAGACCGAATGGTATCGGTGCATAATCACCTGTACCAACACTGGTCAAACATCCAATTCCACGCCTGTTTCACTCACCATCCAGCCAACCACCTGGCTTGGGTTCACCGATGATTGGAACGATCCGACCAACTGGTGCGGACGTGTACCCACTCTTTCTGATGATGTCCAGATTTCCCTGCTTGCTTCCGGTCGGCCCGCTGCCCAGTACTTTTTCCCGGTTGTGGCAGTAGGAGACACCATGCGCGCGCGGAACCTGACGGTTGCTTCAACGGACTCTGTCACGGTCCGTACAGATACCACTGTTTATATGAGCATTGCGCAGAACGTAAACAACAATGGACGTTTCAATATATCATCGACCAGTGGCGATAGCCTGACTTTTGGTGCATCCTCCACCAATTCCGGACTGATCCAAATTTTCAGGGGCGGTACTACACCAGACAACATCGTGCAAGTGATTTATACAATTTCAGAGCTGCAGGCTGCCGGCATGCTTGCAGGTGATTTGATTGATTCGATGTATTTCAAGTTCTTTCTCCGCGCCAGTACAGCGGCCTATCAGAATTTCAGCATCGCGTACATGTTTTTGCCGCCCGGGCAAGACCAGTTCACGGCCAATGATCCCTTGCTCGGTGTCATACCAGTCTATTCCCAGCCGGCCCTCATCGTTACAG
>CAZPCA010000038.1:0-19189 GCA_964584995.1 uncultured Bifidobacterium sp. | reverse complement strand
ATATTCCTGGAAAATCCCGGTGTACAACCGGAACTGCATGGCTACGATTACCTGCTTGAAAGGCAACTCAAGCCCGAAGCCCGACTGGACATCATCCAACGCTTCAAGACCTGGTATATACGTCCCAACAGCATGATTGATATTTCTGACGGCGTTGCTTCTGAAGTGATGCACCTGTGCAAACAATCCAACACCGGCTGTCAGCTCTATGAGGAGAAACTACCCATCGATCACCTCACCTCAGAACTGGGTATTGAATTGGGACTTGACCCGAGCGTAGCGGCGCTGAACGGCGGCGAAGATTACGAGTTACTCTTCACTCTGCCATTGAGTGAATACGAAAAAATAAAGGACAGGGCTGAAATCAGTATCATCGGCCACATGACAGAGCCCGAAGCCGGCTATCGGTTCATCGACCGGCAACAGAACGTGCACGAGCTCAAAGCGCAGGGCTGGGACGCCTTCCGTCACTGATCATTACTTACTATGCGGATAGCCATCACTGGATCTCGGGGAATTCCCAACAATTACGGCGGCTTCGAGCAATGCGCGGAGCATCTTGCCGTACTGCTGGTAAGGGCAGGTCATGAAGTGACGGTATACAATCCGCACTACCACGATTACAACTCGGACACGTATCAGGGAGTACGTATTGTGAAGATCTGGAACCCTGAAAAAAAAATCGGTACTGCCGGTAATTTCATTTATGACCTGAAATGCATGCAGCATGCACTGCAGGATAAAACCGACATCCTGCTCGTTCTGGGATATACTACGGCTTCTGTATTTTTTCCCTTTTTGCGCACCGGGGACACAGCGCTGGTCACCAACATGGATGGCTTGGAATGGAAAAGAGACAAGTGGAACGCAATCGTCAAAAAACTCGCAAAATGGTTTGAATCCCTCGGCGCACGTTACGGCGGACACCTTGTGAGCGACAACCGTGAAATCAGGAATTACCTGTTACAGGAGTACGGAAAGGATTCCAGTTTCATCGCTTACGGCGCTGAACTTTTCAATGATCCCGATGCAAGTGTGCTGGACAATTATGGAGTGCAGGAGCGGGATTACGATCTGCTGATCGCCCGACTGGAAAAAGAAAACAACATTGAAACCATCCTGGACGGCATCGTGCAATCCGGTGTCCAAAAGCCTTTTCTCGTCATCGGGAAACACCAAACTCCTTACGGTGAATTCCTGCAATCAAAGTACAGCAAGTATCCCGGCATCCGGTTCATGGGTGGCATTTACAACCTACAACACCTGAACAATCTGCGCTGGTATGCACGGTATTATTTTCACGGGCACTCTGTAGGCGGCACCAATCCCAGCCTGCTCGAAGCGATGGCTTCCGGTGCTTTCATTCTCTCTCACGACAACCTCTTCAACCGCGATGTGTTGGGCGCGCATGCATTTTACTTCGATAGTCCCACTGCCATTGCATCGCTGCTTTCCCGGCCCGCTCAGCTGGAAGAAAAGCGTTCTTTGTTCACAAGTGCCTTGCGGGAAAGTATCCAGCGTCAGTACAACTGGCAGGGTATCGCAGATGCCTACGAGACGCTCTTTCTCGCTGTGAAAAAGCGATAATGAAGATTTCTTAGCAGCACATTACTCCTCAGTAATTGGTCACAGCGTAGCTTACTGCCGCAGCAGCATTCAGATTACCGTAGCCTTTGGAAGAACTCTTAGCGGGATAAAACTGCGAAGTATTGGTCAGGCAGGTCAGCAGCTGCGTACGGGTCATGGCCGGCCGTGCACTCCAAACGAGGGCTGCAATACCGGATGCCGTCGCCGTGGCACAGGAACTTCCACCGATGTATGCAGGAGTATTACCGCTGACGTTATAGCTCAAGGAATTCCGGTTGCTGTTCACGTTCCGCTCCATTGTGATTGTATAGAGCACTTTGGACCCGTCGTGGCAAGAGGCACAACGGCTGCCGTTTTCTTTTACACCGGTCACAGCAATACAACTGGAATAATACGCCGGATAGATGACCCCGTACCAGGTGGTCCAGCTCAGCGAAGTCCCTGCCGCCGCAAAAATCACCTTGCCCATGTTATTGGCGTAATCCACTCCGTCCTTGAGCACTCCGCTTGAAAAGGGAGTACCCATGCTCAGGCTGATGACACGCACATCGCTGCGGTTGCCCATACGGATGAATGCATTTTTGGTAGCGGTCTTTTCGGAGGATAAGTCCAGGACAACATCCTCCGCTCCGCGGATGAAATGCAGATTGCTCTTGTAGGCTACGCCACATGTGGAATTCTGATTGTTGCGTGGACCTACTGCCTGACCAGACATCGCATTGCCGTGGGAACAGGAAGCATACACACTGCTGCCAAAGGTATAATCGGTGGTCAGCGAACGGCCCACGTTGGAATCCCCGTTGTTGAATTGTGCCCCCAGCAATGGCTGATTGCTGCTCAGTCCTGCATCGATTACACCTACCGTTATTCCTTGTCCCTGTGCCGAATTCCATGCTGCCGGCACATTGTGGTTGTTGAAATTCCATGGCAATACGGAGGCGGGAGAAATAGTGGTGAAGTCGGCCGAATTGAGTGGCTCCACAGAGGAGCTGCAACCCGAGGTGGAACGATTCAAGGCGCCGGGCCAATAATCAAGCGGCTCCAGGTAACGGACATTTTGCAGGTTCGCCAGAGCGGTCAGCAGATACTTGTCAGTAGTACGTATGGTGATCACCGGTACAACAGGATCATCCTCCACCAAAATATCCTCCAGTTGGATTGGCGTCGATGCATTTTTGTTCAACTCCTCCACGATGAACGCCAATAGCGCATCGTGTACAGCGCGGTAAGGACCGGCAGCCAGATTGATACGGTGAAGTTTGTTGCTGATATCTCCGTCTGTAGCCAGCTTATACCCGATTGCCAGGCTGTGGTCTCCGTATTGCAGTGCGCTCCAGCGTGTATGCAGATCGGTTTCCTCCCACTCGAATACGTTTTTCGATTCCAGGGTGGAAATCACCCACTGATCCAGCTTGCTTTTTGAAAGCGGATCACCTGCTGGCACTTGCAGGACTTGTTGCTTTTGAACCAATACGCCGGTATTGTCCGTTACATCCGGCGTATCATTTTTCGTACAGGCAGACACCAGGAGGAAGGCTGTCAGCGAAACAAGGGAAAGGATTTTCTTCATTGCAGGCGGGTTTTGACGATGAAATATAGAAATTTATGTGACCTACCCTCTCGCTTTTGAAAAAAGAAATGAACCTTCCGGCAAGAAGGTGACCGTTGGCAACCCATTCGCCATTCCGAAGCCCTTTCTTTCTATTTTTGCCGGTATAATTTCATAAAAACAACTATCATGGCTTTCACACTTGCCCCTCTACCCTATTCATTCGACGCACTGGAACCGCATATCGATGCCCGGACCATGGAAATCCACCACGGAAAACATCACCAGGCCTATGTCACCAATCTCAACAATGCCATTGCCGGTACAGACGCTGAGAACATGAGCATCGAAGAGATCTGTAAAAACATCTCCAAATTCGGCATGCCTGTACGGAATAACGGTGGCGGCCACTGGAACCACACTTTTTTCTGGAGCATCATGTCACCTAACGGTGGTGGAGTACCGACAGGCCCTTTGGCCGACGCCATACAGGCTACTTTTGGAACAATGGATGAATTCAAGACCAAGTTCAACGCTGCCGGAACCGGACGCTTCGGATCCGGTTGGGCCTGGCTGGTGAAGACCGCAGAGGGGAAACTCGAAATCTGCTCCACTCCTAATCAGGACAATCCGTTGATGGATATTGCCGAGGTGAAGGGAAGCCCCCTGCTTGGCTGCGATGTGTGGGAGCACGCCTACTATCTCCACTACCAGAATCGTCGACCTGACTATCTGGCCGCCTGGTGGAACGTGGTCAACTGGGAAGAAGTATCGCGCTTATTCTCAAAGTGATTTCACAGCGTAAAGTGGATTTTATAAGTGCATTTCACTCTTTTGGAACAAGCAAAGCAGATGAATTATTTTTCATATACGTTAAGCATACTGATCTGCGATTAACTATCCGGACAAATTGGAAGTACGACTTCCAATTTGTCCATTGATCAACCCTCACGCTGGGCCAGCGGATTGGTCAACATACATATTAGATTTACCGATTGCTCATCTCCGGTGGTAGAAAGTCCGGAGCTACAGGAATACATTCACTCCTGACTGAGCTGTTGATCACCCGCCTTGTTCACGATCTCACCCTGGATACGTACAGATTCATCGTGTATCTGGATGAATAGATTGCGCACAAACCCGGGATTCAATGCAAGTGAGCCTCCGTGTTGCATCCGGTGCTGTAAAATATACCGCCAACGTTCCGGCTGGAAGATGGATATACCGTGTTCTTTCTTGATTTCCCCGATAGCAGCGGAGTGCTTCATGCGTTCCCGTAAAAGTTCCAGCATAGCGGCATCGAGGCGATCGATTTCCCTGCGATGTGCTTCGATTGCCTCTGCTGCCAGGGGGTCGGCAATCCGCCGGGACCGTGGATCGAGCTGTGACAGCAGCTCGGTCAACTGTTCGGGCGTCACTTGCTGCTGTCGGTCGCTGAGTGCTTCGTCCGGGCGGATATGGGTCTCGATCATCCAACCATCGTAGCCGAGGTCCAGGGCTTCCTGGGCCACATTGCGTAACAAGGGTCGTGCACCGGCGATGTGACTGATATCGCAAATCATCCTGATGCCAGGCAGCATCGATTGTAATTCAAAGACGACCTGCCAGCGGGGATGATTCCTGAATTCACTTGTTTCGAAAGAATGAAAACCACGGTGTATGGCAGTAACGGGTCCGCCGGTAGCCTCCCGCACCCGTTCAATGGCGCCCCTCCACAGTTCGGCATCCGGGTGAATCGGATTCTTAACCATCACCGGCATTCCGCTACCTCTCAAAGCATCGGCCACCTCCTGCACCAAAAACGGATTCACGGTAGTGCGGGCGCCGATCCACACTGCATCGAGTCCCGCCTTCAGACACAAATCGGCTTGCCAGGCATTGGCAGCTTCGGTGATGATACGAAGTCCGGTTTCACGACGGACCTCGAGCAACCATTCCAAAGCAGGTTCTCCCACTCCTTCGAAGGAGCCCGGCCGCGTGCGTGGCTTCCACACCCCTGCTCTGAAATAGGCTTCCGGATGACGAGATGCAATGCCTTTTGCTGTAGAAAGCACCTGTTCACGCGTTTCAGCTCCGCAGGGGCCTGCAATCAGCACTTTGTCACTCCATGTTTCCACTTTCATATTTCCACTTTACACAAACAGCTCCCCGGTCATCAGGAACGGTTTTCCTCTTTGAGTAGACCCGTATAATGCTTCAGGGAGCGCAACAACAACGTTACAGCCACGGAGGCGAGAAGGATGGCCTTCCATTGCATCCACCAGGCATCGGTAGCTTTAAGAAGAGAGAACTCATCGTATCTTAGTCGACCCCGCCAAGCTACATAGGCGAAACCTGTGACAGTAGCCAGCCAACCCGAGTACTCTCTTCTAAACACGGATTTCAGCGAAAAAGTTTCTGAAGGGCTTTTGAAGGAGGAGAAGGCAGGAAGGAACGCCGGCACACGATTCGACCATTCCTCGTAAGCCGCACCAAACTTCCCTCTCAGGAAAGCCTCCTCTGCCATCATGATGCGTTCGTAGTAAAGCCAGTACAGCATGGAGACCAGGAGGATAAAACTGACATCGAAAGTGAATACCACAATACCGATCCACATGAGGTAATTGCCCAGGTAAAGCGGATGACGCACCGTCGAATAAATACCTGAGGTATTGAGCGATTCGGCTACCTGTGTTTTTGTGTTGCGTCCGGAGGTGCCGCGCGGAGTCGTACCGATGGTGTAGGCGCGCACCACTGCCCCCAGCAGACTCAAAACTACTGCTGCAATTGTCCAGACAATGGCATTATTTTGACGGACAGGTGCGGCATTGAAAGCCATCACAGGGATGACCAGCAAGAACAATACTAATGGAAGCTGACCGCGGTACCTAAAGAGCCAATTGCCCTGTTGCTCGAGTTGCCGGATAAGTGACATAGTGTATTTTCAATAATACCTTTAATCGGGAACAAGGAAATCAGAACGATCAGCACAAGGATCCACCCATACATTTCGGTATGAGGGGGCGCATAAATCCGGGGGAATCCGGGCAGCAACAGGTTCATGGAAAGGGGCAACACCCCTTAGACTGTCATGATCTCTTTTTCTTTCGCCTCCAGGTGTTTATCGACCTTGGCAATGTAATCGTCAGTTATTTTCTGTGTTTTTGCCTCGGCATCCTTCGCCAGATCTTCCGGGAGTCCGGCCTTCTGAGCCTTCTTGATGTTCTCGTTGGCATCGCGGCGCAGGTTGCGAATACCCACTTTGGCATGTTCCCCTTCTGCCTTCGCACGTTTCACGAGGTCCTTTCTGCGTTCTTCACTCAGGGGCGGAACCGTGATGCGTATCATCTGTCCGTCGTTTTGCGGATTGAGGCCGAGGTTGGCGTCAGTGATGGCTTTTTCTATTGGCTTGATGAGGCTCTTTTCCCAGGGCTGAATTATGATGGTACGTGCCTCCGGCGTATTGATATTGGCCACCTGATTCAGGGGCGTCATGGAACCGTAGTAATCCACCATGACACCATCCATCATACTGGGTGTCGCTTTCCCTGCACGGATCTTGACCAGCTCTGTTTCGAGGTGACTGATGGCTTTTTGCATGTGATCCTGCATGTGATCGAGGATGGGCTTCACTTCCATAGTTGTATAGCTAATAGTGCGAATTTACAAATTACAATCAATGAACAGCTACACTGTTACGAGTGTACCTACATCGGCACCGCTGACCAGGTCACTCAGGTTTCCGGCCTTGTTCATGTCAAACACGATGATCGGAAGCTTGTTCTCCTGGCACAGCGTGAAGGCGGTCATATCCATGACCTGCAGGTTGCGTGAAATGGCTTCCGAAAAAGTGAGGTTCGCGAAGCGGGTGGCTGATTTATCCTTTTCGGGATCGGCTGTATATATTCCGTCCACACGGGTACCTTTCAGGATTACATCGGCTTCAATTTCGATGGCGCGCAGGGAGGCAGCGGTATCGGTTGTGAAATAGGGATTGCCGGTACCTGCACCGAAGATCACCACCCGGCCTTTCTCCAGATGACGCACTGCACGCCTGCGGATAAACGGTTCACAAATGGCTTCCATCTTGATGGCTGACTGCAAGCGGGTGTCCACACCCTGGGTTTCGAGTGCGCTTTGCAAGGCCATGGAATTGATGACGGTGGCCAGCATGCCCATATAATCTCCCTGAACACGATCCATACCGCCTTCCGCTGCCTGAAGACCGCGGAATATATTGCCTCCACCGATGACCACCGCCACCTGTACACCCATACCGGCTACGGTTTTTATGTCGGAAGCATATTGTGCAAGACGCTGATTGTCAATTCCGAACTGCTTGTCACCCATCAGTGCTTCACCGGAGAGTTTGAGGAGGATACGTTTGTATTTCATGGTGTTTCAAAAATAGAAGAAAATTGGGATTGAAGAGCCGGATCGAGGATGGCTTCCGGCTGCTGATTGTCATCTGGTTTTTAGCTACTTGCCACTGGCAGGCCGATGGCAGTGACCCTATTCGTGATTCTCTCTTCAACATCCGTGGCCTATCAAAGCAAAGAGGGCATCTGCCATGCAAACGCCCTCTTCGAAATATGCGGGAATCGGATATTATCCGATCTGTACTCTACGGAACACCGTTACCGTTAGACCCTTTTCCACACCATCGAGGTATTGCTTCACGGTCTTCTTGTCTTCTTTGATGAAGGCCTGGTTCAACAGGGTATTTTCCTGGTAGAACTTGTTGAGTTTGCCCTGAGCGATTTTCTCGATCATGTCTTCCGGTTTGCCTTCGGCACGGATCTGCTCTTTCGCGATCTCGAGTTCACGCTCGATGATGCTGCTGTCCACGTCGTCTTTATCGATGGCCACGGGATTCATGGCTGCGATTTGCATGGCCACGTCTTTTCCGGCATTGGCATCGGCAGAAGCAGAGGAAAGACCTACCATGGACGCAAGACGGTTACCCGGGTGATTGTACACAACCACCTTCGGAGCAGAAATCTTCTCGTAGGAGCTGAGTTCGATTTTCTCACCGATTTTACCGATCATGTCGAACAGTTTATCGTTGATGCTCACGCCATCGAGGGAAAGGGCCTTGAGCGCTTCCACGTCAGCGGGGTTGTTTTGCATCGCCGTGTTCAGGATGGACTCAGCGAAATTCACGAAGTCCTGGTTCTTGGCTACGAAATCCGTTTCGCAGCTCAAACCGATAAGGTATCCGGCACTGTGGTCATCGTTGGTCTTGGCGATGATGTAACCTTCTTTCGCTTCGCGGTCGGCACGGTTGGCAGCTACTTTCTGGCCTTTCTTGCGCAGATAATCCACTGCCTGTTCGAAATCACCACCCGACTCAGCGAGTGCTTTCTTGCAATCCATCATGCCTGCGCCGGTCATCTGACGCAGTTTATTCACATCGGCTGCAGATACTGGAGCTGTAGTTGACATTTTACAGAGAGTTTAATAGTATGTTATGAATGATTTATGTTACCGAGGGGTATTAAACAAAGCGGGATGTTTTTCCGACACCCCGCTTGCATGTATTGTTGCAGCATTATTTGCGTGGTCCCGCTTTTCTTGGACGCGTGCCCTTCGCAGCACCGCGAGCATCGCCTCCTTCTTCTTCGGAGCCTGCACCGCCGCCTGCATCTTCTGTTTCTTCTTCAGTGGCTGCATCGCGCTCCCGCTCTTGTTCTTTATCGACTTTGCGCTCGGCAAGTCCTTCTTCTACCGCCTTCACCATGATATTCATGATGAGTTCGATGGATTTGCTGGCATCGTCGTTGGCAGGTATCGGGAAATCGATAAGAGACGGATCACTGTTGGTATCGTTCACTGCAATGGTGGGAATGCCGAGCTTGATAGCTTCATCCACAGCGATGTGTTCTTTCACGGTATCCACGATGAACAGTGCTGCTGGCAGACGGTTCAGATCGGCGATAGAGCCCAGCAGTTTTTCCATTTTGGACTTCTGACGACCCATCATGAGGCGCTCTTTCTTGCTGAGGTTATCGACGGTACCATCCGATAACATCTTATCGAGGGTGGTCATCTTTTTCACCGACTTACGCTGCGTCGCGAAATTGGTGAGCATACCACCGGGCCAGCGCTCCGTGATGAAAGGCATGTTCACGGACTTGGCAGCACCGGCAACGATTTCTTTTGCCTGTTTCTTGGTAGCTACGAAGAGGATTTTCTTTCCCGATTTGGCAATCTGCTTTACAGCAGCCGCTGCTTCTTCGAGTTTGGCGTGGGTCTTATTGAGGTCGATGATATGAATTCCATTGCGCTCCATGAAGATGTACGGAGCCATCTTCGGGTTCCACTTGCGCTTGAGGTGACCGAAGTGGACACCGGCATTGAGGAGTTCTTCTTGCGTTACGTTGATCATTACGCTGTGTATAATTGGATAAGAATGTGGATTAACGTTTACTGAACTGGAAGCGACGACGTGCTTTGCGTTGACCGAATTTCTTACGTTCAACCATACGCGGATCGCGGGTGAGCAAGCCGTTCGCCTTAAGGACAGGACGGAACTCGGCGTTGATCTTGCAGAGTGCGCGGGCGAGGGCCATACGGATGGCTTCTGCCTGTCCGTTATATCCTCCACCGAAAACGTTTACAGCAACATCGTACTGATCTTTGGTTTTCGATAAATCAAAGGCCTGCTGAATCAGGTTTTGAAGGGGGAGCGTGGGGAAATAATCCTTGTAATCACGGTTGTTCACGGTGATTGCTCCATTACCCGGCTGTACGTATACACGGGCAACAGCGGTCTTACGACGACCAATAGTATGTGTGATTTCCATGTTAGCTTATCAGTACTTTAAGGTTACCGCCTTGGGTTGCTGCGCAGCATGGGGATGCTCGGCACCGGCATAGATGAAGAGATTGCCTTTGATGGCGTTTCCGAGACGGGTTTTTGGCAACATGCCGTAGATGGCCTTCTCCACCACCGCAGTGGGCTTGAGGAGGATCAACTTGGCAGGGGTCACGAAACGCTGACCACCGGGATATCCGGTATGCGACACGTATTCGCGCTCGGTCCACTTGCGGCCGGTCATCCGAATCTTGTCGGCATTGATGATGATCACATTGTCGCCGCAGTCTGCGTGCGGGGTGTAATTGGCTTTATGCTTGCCACGGAGCATCATGGCAGCCTGCGATGCGAAACGACCCAACACTTGGTCTTTGGCATCCAGAACCACCCACTCTTTGGTGGCAGTCTTGGCATTAGCCGATACGGTTTTGTAACTTAACGTATCCACGATTTTTCTTGGTTTATGTAAATGGGACGGCAAAATTAGAAGAAATAACCCGATTTACAAATAGTATGAACAATTTTTAATTCACTGTTAAGTAGTTGATTAGAAGCGTTATGAACAGAAAAATGTTCGTTCCATTTTTTGGAAATGTCTCGTTATTGGAAATTTGAGGGCTTTTATTGCCCGACAGCTACAAAGTGTTCAAAGCTGAGCTGAGCGAACGCCCACCCCAATTACAGAAAGCCCCAGCTTATTAAAAGTAATGGCATCGAGCAATCTTGCCAGGGGGATCAGTTTATCGTAGGCATTCATCTGTCCCTTCTTCAGCTCATTGCTTCGGAAGACCAGACCGCCTGCCACCCAGGCCGGAATCCCCAGTGCGTTGAACTTCCATGACTTCTCCACACCGAACCCGGCGCCTGAAAGGACCCTGAGCAGCGACCTGCGTGTATATCGCCTGAAATGATACAGTCCTTTATCGATCTTGTTGTACAGCAAGGGCCCGGCCGGCACCAGGATGAGCACCTTTCCTCCGGGCTTCAGCAGGTAACGGATGTTTTTAAGCGCCAGCAAATCGTCTTCGATATGCTCCACCACGTTGAGGGCGAAAACACCATCAAAAGTCCCGGCCAACGCAGCATATTTCTGTTCGAATTGAGGATCCACCAGGTCCATTTTCAGTACGCTGCGACCGGGAAATTTCTTTTTCAAGGCATCGCAGTAGTTATCCCGGATATCACTCAGGGTGATGTCCACACCGGCCTGAATAAAGAACTCGGAGATATTGCCGATACCGCTACCCACCTCCAGCACCTTGTCCTGCATGGATGGATGCACCTGCTCGAACATCCAACGGTTGAAATGAACAGCCTCACTCACCGCCTCCAGTGTATGTAAGCCTTCGACATCCAGCTCTTTGAACTGAAAAGAATCTTTGCTGCTATCTTCCATTTTTACCAGGGATGAATGCTGCACGGTATTGCTCTCTGCATGATGAAAGAACGTAAAAACAGCAAAACATCCATTGAACAAAGTTAAACGATAATATCAACACCGATGAAACACTTTCTCCAGTGAGTATTGGATGCAACGGCAAAATTGTGTACCTTAGAATCCACTATGAAGAACCTTGCCATCGTTTGTTGCTCCGCTCTATTGCTCTGGTCTTGCAAGAAGGACAATGCCTCATCGCCCGACACGAACACTCCTCCCGCAGCGGTTGATTTCCGTGATGCATTGACTGGAAATTATACCGGCACCAAGAATAACTATTCGTGGTCGATGGCCAATCCTGCGAACCCCTACGATACGACTTACGCCTGGTCCTTCACCATTGCCAAGGATACGGCCGACAGCAGCATCATTGCCGACGGGGTTGTGTTCAAGCTGGACTCTTCGCTCTCATTTTACGAGATGCCCTATCCAGGCCAAATCAAAAGTTTTGAATTCAGGAATGACTCTGCTATAATTTTCTTCCGGTCTGGCGGATTGGGAGGATACAGTACGACGACCGTTTTGGGAGCGAAGCAGTGATCAGCGGAAAATATTGTACCGCAGAATGCAGTAGATCGCTCTGAAGCCATCTTTCCAATTGATCTTTTTACCTTCTGCATAGGTCCGCCCGTAATAGGAAATACCAACCTCGTAGATACGAACGTCACGCACCCTGGAAACCTTGGCCGTGACTTCCGGCTCGAAGCCAAAGCGCTTTTCTTTGAGGTCCAAGGACTGTATGATATCCCTCCTGAACAATTTGTAACAGGTCTCCATATCGGTCAGGTTCAAATTCGTGAACATGTTCGAGAGGAAAGTCAGCAATTGATTGCCGAGGGTATGCCAGAAAAACAATATGCGGTGAGGCCTGCCGCCCGAAAAACGTGAGCCGTACACCACATCGGCGAAGCCATCCAATACCGGCTGGAGGAGTAAATTGAACTCCTGTGGGTCGTATTCAAGGTCTGCGTCCTGTATAACGACATAATCACCGCTTGCCTCTTTGATTCCCCGGTGCAATGCAGCTCCCTTGCCCATGTTGACCGGCTGGGAAAAGATCTTCATCTGAAAGGCCGGATGTTGTGAGCGGTAAGTATCCAATACCTGCAAAGTAGCATCTGTAGAACAGTCGTTGACGACTATCACTTCCATATCCACCTCCCCTTTGAGCTTCACCGCACGCATCTTGTCCAGAATTCTGTGTATGGTATTGGCTTCGTTGTAAGCAGGTATGACAACGGATAAGATCATGGACATGGAACGATGATTCAGATGGTTTGTTCAGCCGGTTTCGCAATGAAATTGATACCGAAAAAGAAATAATCACGTGCCAGGGAATTGGATTTCCATAACTCCTGCTCCTTTCGGATTGAATCTTCGTAGCCGTACCTGTTGAATAAAAAGGGGGGATAGGCCCTGAGATAATGTACAGTGCTGTGGTCCACATTCAGGCCACGCGCATTCATTTCCCGTTCCCAATGCGACAGCGAACGGATGTTCTCATTGCCGAGGAGAATGGTCTTTTTCAATCGCTCATCGTAGAATTCCACGATCCGCTTATTGCCCCGTTGCTTATACAATTTCAGCGACTGAACGATGTTCTTGCCGTTTTCCTCGATGACAATCATCTCGCCATCCGGCTTCAAATGATTGCGTAGGATACTCAATGCATCTCCGATGGGCTCGAGGTGATGGAGGGTGTCCTGGACTATGATGTAATCGTAGCAAGGGCGGGGCTGCGCCGGCTCAAACAGATCTTCATAATCGTAGGTGAAACCCGACACATCTCCGTACTTAGACCAGTACTCCAGCCTTTGCGGAATCTCCTTGAAGTAAAACTCCAGCGTGGTACCGTGAATCTTGTACCCGTTCAAGGCCAAAAAGATGGCCGTAGTACCGTAACCGCAACCGAGATCCCAGGTGACCGAATTTTTTTTGGTGATATGGTCGGCGATGTACTGCAGACGCTGGCAGAAATAGGCTTTGCGGAAAGCCAGACTCTTTTCGTCTGTATGGTACTTGTAATAGGACCAAAGGCCCTGGTTGGCTTCCAGTTCTTTCAGGAACAATCCAAAGAAATCTTCGACGGTCATAATCAGCCCACGAAGATAATAAAAGGCAGGAAGGCAGAGGAACCACCTTGACACTCAGCACACATGTGTACTCCTTGCTTTTTGGTATTTTTGAGGCTTCGATCGATCTCTATGAACAAAGTAGTTAGCGGACCCGGCGAGGCCATCCAGGACATACAAGACGGAACTGTGCTGATGCTTGGAGGTTTCGGATTGTGTGGCATACCCGAAAATTGCATACAGGCACTGGTAGAAAAGGGAGTCAGGGACCTGACGTGCATTTCCAACAATGCCGGCGTGGACGACTTCGGCATCGGAAGGATGTTGAAAACAAGACAAGTCCGAAAAATGATTTCTTCCTACGTCGGTGAAAATGCCGAATTCGAAAGGCAGTTGCTCAGCGGAGAATTGGAGGTCGACCTGATTCCACAAGGAACCCTTGCCACCCGTTGCATGGCTGCGGCTTACGGAATGCCCGCTGTATGGGTGCGTGCAGGAGTCGGTACGGAGGTGGCTGCCGGAAAAGAAGTAAGGAATTTCAATGGCGTAGATTACCTGCTGGAGTATGCTTTCGATGCGGCTTTCGCCATCGTAAAGGCCTACAAAGGGGATACACATGGCAATCTCATTTTCCGTAAAACAACACGGAACTTCAATATGCCCATGGCCATGGCCGGCAAAATCACCATCGCCGAAGTAGAAGAACTGGTGCCTGCGGGAACACTCGACCCTGACCATATTCATGTACCCGGCATTTACGTTCACAGGATATTCCAGGGTAAAGATTACGAGAAACGGATAGAACAACGCACCGTTCGTACGCGCAACTAAAGCAACATCCCCGACGCGCACAACGGGGCACGCTCAATCAAAAAAACAAATCAGATGCTGGATAAAAACGGAATAGCCAGGCGCATTGCGAAAGAAGTGAGAGACGGATTCTATGTGAATCTGGGTATCGGTATTCCTACGCTGGTAGCCAACTACATTCCCACCGGAATGAACGTCACCCTTCAATCAGAAAACGGCATGCTGGGAATGGGGCCCTTCCCGTTCGAGGGTGATGAAGATCCCGATCTCATCAACGCAGGGAAGCAGACCATCACAGAAGTGCCAGGAACCGCCTACTTTGATTCTGCACTGAGCTTTGGAATGATCCGTGCCGGCAAGGTGGACCTGACCATACTCGGTGCTATGGAGGTCAGTGAGGAAGGCGACATCGCCAACTGGAAGATACCAGGCAAGATGGTGAAAGGCATGGGCGGAGCGATGGAACTCGTTGCCGCCGCGAAGAACATCATCGTGGCCATGCAGCACGTGAATAAGGCTGGAGAATCCAAGCTGCTTCCCTCCTGCTCCCTGCCACTGACCGGTGTCCGATGTGTCAAAAAAATCGTCACCGAACTCGCCGTTCTCGATGTGGTCCCCGGCAAAGGTTTTGTACTGCTTGAAAGGGCGCCCGGCGTTTCTGTCGACGAGATCCGCAACGCTACCGCAGGCAGACTTGTGGTAGAAGGTGAGATTCCGGAAATGTCTATCTAACAGAAAGGGGGAACATCGATGGAACTCAGTATTGTCATCCCCGTCTTCAACGAAGAAAAGAATCTTCCATCGCTTTACACCCGCTTGAAACAGGCGCTGGAGGCGATACCGGGTCAACACGAATTGATTTTTGTAAACGACGGCAGCAGCGACGGATCCCTCCAGCACATTCGGCAATTGGCCGACTCTGATAAATCCGTCAAATACATTGATTTCAGCCGGAACTTCGGTCACCAGGTGGCTGTCAGTGCAGGCATCGACCATTGTACAGGAGAAGCCGTGGTGATCATCGACGCAGACCTGCAGGACCCTCCGGAACTCATCCCCTCCCTGTGGCATAAAATGAAGGAAGGATACGAGGTCGTGTATGCCCGCAGGAAGAAAAGAGCCGGCGAAGGAGCGATGAAAAAACTGACAGCAAAACTGTTCTACCGCAGCCTTGCCCGTATCACGAATATCGACATCCCACTTGATACGGGAGACTTCCGGATTATGAGCAGAAAAATCGTGCAGGTTTTGCAGCAGATGCCGGAACAGCATAAGTTCCTTAGGGCACAAATAGCATGGGCAGGGTTTGCACAAACCTCCATCGAATACGACCGCGACCCAAGAAATGCAGGAGCATCCGGATACACCTACCGTAAAATGATTCGACTGGCACTGGATGGAATCACGGGCTTCTCTAACCTGCCTTTGAAAATGGCCACAATCGCAGGTTTTCTGGTTTCAGGAATCACCTTTCTGGTAAGCCTATACGCGCTCTACTCCCGATTTGTAAGTAAAGACTACGTGCCAGGCTGGACCTCGCTGATACTGGCCGTACTGTTCATTGGCGGAGTACAGCTGATAAGCATCGGCATCATCGGTGAATACATCAGCAGGATCAGTACCAATGTACGCAAGCGGCCTTTGTACGTCATTCAGGAAAAAAACACGGATGCCAGCAGCGAATAATCCTTTAATGGATCATTCGAAATTGATTGTAAAATCATCCCAGTATACCCGGCGCTGACCATCGTTGACACCGTACACTTTCAGCAGCACATCGTCCGAAAGTGCTTCGCTTACATCCACACGCAGCCGCAGGTCGGCCCATGCTCCGGTTTCCTTCATCGATTGCTGTATCTCCACACCTTGCCAAAGTAGGTTCTTCCCCTCCTTCTCTAAAGAGACGACCAGTTTGGCTTTCGGATCATTATGGACCGACATGACTTTGCAGGAAACCAGGATGGCTTTGATATTGTTCCTTTTCAGGTCTTTCATCGTAACGGCAAGTGTTTGTGTATAGGGATGTGAAACATCGGTATATGTACTGAACCTGCCGCTACCTGCTGTATCACGCACCAGGCCTTGTCCATCGGACCAATATGCCATATTTTCAAAGTCATTATCGAGGCTTATCCATTCGCTTTTCTGATCACTGCCACAGGCGGTAACCAGGAACAATAGCAAAATCAAACCAAGTGCTTTCATCGTGATTGTTTTTTATCTCTCGGCAAAATTAGCAGGAAAATCAGGAAGTCGGCACGAACAGGTGCTTTCTCCGTCAAATCCTATCTTTGAACACCGCATCGTAATGAAGAAAAATGCCCCTCTGATCATCATCGTCCTGTGTTCGCTGGCCGCTCTGTGGGTAGACCTGGATCTGAAAAACTGGACTGAACAAGAGCGTGTGATAGAAAACGATGTCCATCACTATTACGGTTATCTACCTGCCTACTTCATCTTCGACGATATCAAGGTAGAAAAAAGCGAATACCAATATGCCGAAAACGCGTACTGGTTCCGGAAAAAACGTTACGACAACGGCACTTCCGATTTTGGTGAGACCTATGGTCTGGCTTTGTTGTATGCTCCCTTTTTCGGTATCGCCCATCAGGTGGCCCTGCACTTTGATTATGCACCTACCGGATTTTCGGAGCCCTACAAATTCTTCCTGCTACTCAGCACTTTGTTTTATTTTTTCGCAGGACTTGTGTTCGTAAAAAAGAACCTGGAACTACTGGGGTTTTCCATACGCGAAGTTTCGGTTGTTTTAGCACTTCTTGGTTTAGGGACCAACCTGTTCTGCTATGCCTCCCAGTCCGCTCCCTATCCTCACGTATACAGTTTCGCTTTGATTGCGGCCTTTTTGTATTTCACCATTCGCTGGCATACTACCGGAAAGTGGATAGAAATCGCGGGACTGTCCGTTTGCTTTGGACTCATCAGTCTGATCTATGCACCCAACAGCATAGTGATTGTGCTTTTCATTCTTTACGGCGTACGCTCATGGGGTGACTGGGTCTCTAAAAAGCGGGTAGTACCACAACTCATTTTGTTTGGGGTGATCTTGCTTTCGTTGTGGTATCCGCAATTGAAATACTGGGGACTGACTACAGGCAATATCCTTGGTGCTACTGACAGTACTGAACGATTTTTCTTTCTTGCCCCTGTTTTCGGGAAAGGACTTTTCGGATTTCAAAAGGGCTGGCTCGTCTATACACCGGTGATGGCGTTCTCACTTGCCGGGTTCTTTTTCATCCTTAGAAATCACCCTTCAGTGCGGCTGGCATTGGTCTGCTATTCCCTACTGGCGCTCTTCATCACTTTCTCGTGGTGGCAGTGGTGGTACGGAGAGTCCTTCGGCCAACGTGTATTGATTGACAGCTATGCGGTTTTCGCGCTGCCACTGGCGGCTTTTGTACGGTATGTTTTGACGAATGCCGTATTGCCTGTGAAGGTCTTTCTCGGTATAGCAGGCTTTTTGTTCACGATGCTCAATATCTTTCAAACCTACCAATACGAACATCAATCGCTCCATTATTCAGCCATGACGGCCGAATTATATTTCAGACAATTCGGGAAACTGGAAAAAGTGGAAGGCTTCGACCGGCTCCTTGAATACCCCAGCGATACGGATGCGCGTAATGGCAGACGCTAATCTTCGGCAAAAAGCGATGGGATGTTGAGCCGCTTGAGTTTTATGGTGCCCAGCCGAATGGTCGGAATACCGTCCGGGCCAGTGTAAGCAGTATCCGGATTGCATTCGGTTCTTATCATTTCATGAAGTGTCGCCGACACCATCCAGTGATAGAATTTATACTCGCTGTACAATTCAAAAGTGCCATCCGGCAGTGTTGTAGTGAAGTGGTGATTGATCCAATCTTCGTCCCACGCCAGTACTCCGCCCCCCTCCAGTGCTTTGCCTGATTCATCGACCAAGCGACCCGTAATCCTGAACCGGTCATGGCGATTGAAATTGTAATAATTGGGAAAGCAAGTGCAGTGACCTTTCGGCCGGTTTGTATCAAATGCCTTAATGGCCTGATTCACCGGCTTTGGGGTTCCGGGCACCATCACACCTTTGCTGTTCTTCGTCTCGCCCTGCATACTGACGACACCTAAATAATTCTGGTGATACTTGCCCCATTCCACATCTTTGAATTGCCACCAGGAGTAGCCCATACCTCCACAATTGTAATTCTGCAACAGGGTTTTCTCCGCAAACCTGACCTGGTTCTCGTAAGGTATGGAGTCGTTATTGGAAGGTATGCCTGTTTCCCCAATGATCCAGGGTTTCTTCACGAACCGGTGATACCAGTACAATTCATGTCTGACCTGGTCATCTTCGTACTCATAAGGGTGAAAGGAAATGAAATCCACATTCATCAGGTTGGGATCCCACTCAAAAACTTCCCGCTGGCAGGCTAGCCCGATGGTCGTCAGGTGGTATGGAGCATTGGATTTGACAATGTGCTGCCATTTTTTGGTGATGAAATAAACGTCCTCTTTGTTCTTGCGTTCGAGGGAATCGAAATACAGTGGCTCATTGAAAAAATCGTAGGCCAGAATAGTTGTATTGTTTTTGAACCGCTGCGTGAGTCGCCCAAGGTGTTTTTCGGTATCGGGTGCTTCTTTGAATAGTTTGGTGGTGAAAATAACTTTGAGCCCCGCATCCTCTGCCGTCTGCAACAAATCCTCCACCGCACTGAAATACCTGTTGTACAATTCTTCGTTCTCCAGAAACAGTTTATAACTGTGATTGTCACCGAAGCTGGCCTTGAAATGGATACGGCCGGTAATGCGATCCATCACCTCTGGCTCTCCGATTCCTACCAGACGTACCGTGTTGTATCCGATATCCCTCACCAAATCGAAATGAGCCTTGAGGTCCATCAGACTGGAATCCCTGCCATCGTAACGGAACACCGAACCGGGAGCAT
>CAZPCA010000037.1:0-19201 GCA_964584995.1 uncultured Bifidobacterium sp. | reverse complement strand
AGGCCCGTAAGGGTTTTTGCTTTGAGCATGGTAGCGCGTACATCCTCCAAATCGTTTCCATTCATGGAAATCACCTTCCAGCCGAATGCCTCCCATTTGGCCTTCAGGTCGCCACCGTCCAGAACGTCTTTGGTGGAGCCATCGATTTGCTGTCCATTCACATCGATAGTCACTATGAGGTTGTCGACTTTTTTGGCAGAAGCGAACATCGCAGCTTCCCATATCTGCCCTTCCTGTATTTCACCGTCTCCCAGGAGAACGTAAACGAGGCAGTCGTCATTGTTCAGTTTTTTCGAAAGTGCCGCTCCCAAAGCTACGGATAGTCCCTGCCCGAGCGAACCCGACGCCATCCTGACTCCGGGAAGTCCTTCGTGCGTGGTAGGGTGTCCCTGAAGCCGGGTGTTGAGCTTCCGGAAGGTGCTCAATTCCTCCAAGGGGAAATAGCCCGTACGGGCCAGAACGCTGTACCATACAGGTGAAATGTGTCCGTTGGATAAAAAGAAAACATCTTGGCCGACACCATCCATGCTCCACTTTTCCGGGTCATGCCGTAGTATGTCGTGGTACAATACGGTGAGGAATTCCGTACAACCCAGCGAGCCACCTGGATGTCCGCTTTGAACGGCGTGCACCATACGGACAATGTCCCTGCGTACCTGGCTACTGAAGTCGGTTAAGGTTTTTAACTCGGTCATGAAAATAGAATTTCTGGCAAATGTAACTTCCGTTTCACTGTGAGCCATTTCCTTATCAACACCCTCTGTTAGATTGTTTATAATTATTCGATTTCCAAAGCAATGCTCCTGTTGAACAATTTACTTCCCCGCTTGTTGGCAAGGTGTATTTTTGTAGGACATGAATATCTTTCCCGATAATTCGCTGCTGTTGGAGGAATTCAACAAGGTAAAAGCCCTGGCGCACGGGGAATGCAACGGCGATTTGGGCCGAGAAATCATCGATTCTGTGGTTTTTAGCAGCGATTTTGCCACTGTGCTGAAGATGCTGGAGGAGACCGACGAGATGCGTAGGGTATTGTCGAATGCAGAGCCCTTTCCACTTGAGTTGTATCCGGAGATCCGCCCGGAGCTGAAATTGCTCAAGATCCGGAATGCTGTGCTGAGTCCACAACAGGTCTTGCAAATCGGCAGGGTACTCTCGCTTACCGCTATGGTCTTTGGATTTTTCAAAGACAGATCACTTGCTTATCCCTTACTCTTCGCCCGAATTGGAGATTGGACCTATGATAAAGCGATTTTGGCAGGCATACAGGCGGTGATGGACGATAATGGATTTGTATTGTCCTCTGCATCACCGGATTTGTCGCGTATCCGAAAAAACCTGGGAAGAAAGAGGGCGGAGGCCGAGCAGGTGTATCAGCATGTCATCCAGAAGTTCAGGAAAAGCGGTTGGCTCACCGAATCTGAAGAAAGCTGGCGCAGTGGTCGTCGCGTCATATCCATACAAGCGGAGCAGAAGCGGAGCGCCAAGGGTATCATTCATGATTTGTCGGCCACCGGCAAAACATGTTTCATAGAGCCTGAAGAAGCTATAGGTATCAATAACCTGGTACTTTCGCTGGAGGAAGAGGAGAGGGCGGAGGTGTTACGTATCCTACGCGAACTCACGTCTTATCTACGCGGACATCACACGCTGCTACAAGCCTACTTTGAATTGCTGGGCGGATACGATGCCATCGGCGCTAAAGCGCGCCTGGCCATGAAAATGAAAGCAGCCCTTCCGTATGTGGATCCTGTTCCAAAAGTAGAAATGAAGGAGGCAAGGCATCCCCTTTTATTTTTGTATAACACCTCCTCGGGAAGGAAGACCATCCCCTTTGATCTCACGCTGAAAGAGGATGAACGCATTTTGGTCATCAGTGGACCCAATGCAGGTGGTAAAACCGTTTGTATGAAAGCGGTAGGACTGATGCAGCTGATGCTACAATCCGGTTTCCTGGTGCCTGCCGATGGTAATAGCCGTTTCGGTATTTTCAGGGATATCCTGGTGGATATTGGTGATTCGCAAAGTCTGGAATTCGAGCTCAGTACCTATAGTTCAAGGCTAAAGCACATGCGAATCTTCCTTCAGAAGTGTAGTCCCGACGCTTTGTTCCTCATCGACGAATTCGGAACAGGAACAGACCCATCGCTCGGAGGTGCGCTCGCAGAAGCCATTTTAGAAGAGTTGAATCAGAAAAAGGCAGTCGGTATTATCACTACCCATTTTATGAACCTCAAGGTTCTTGCCGATAGAACACAGGGAATCATCAACGGATCCATGGCATTCGATTCCCGGAAACTCGAGCCTTTGTACAGATTGGAAGTAGGGAAGCCCGGAAGTTCTTACACGTTCGTAGTGGCTGAGCGCAGCGGACTCCCTCATTTTGTGATCAACAGGGCCAGAAAAAAAGTGAAACGCAACAACCTGCTTTTGGAGGAACTACTTACCAAAGTGGAGCGAGAGAAAGGAGAGGTCAATCGCCTGATGGAAATCAATAAAGCACAGGAAAAAAGGCTTCAGGAGCTCGTGAACAAGTACGAGAAAAATGTGGCGAACCAGGAGCAGAAGATGGAGCAAAACGAGGAGAGGGCAAGGCAAAAGGAATTGCGCCTGACCCGTCAGATGGAGGAGAAGTTCACCCGTTTCGTGAAGGATTGGAAGGAGGCAAAAAATAAAAAGGCGGTACTGGAAAAATACAATCGCCGACTGCAGGAGCGAAAGAACACACTCAGCGAAAAGGAACAGCTGAAACTGGATGAACTGATCGCCTTTAACCGAAAAGCGTTACGAAAAGGGGTACTTGTACGTCTGCGCAGTGGCAAGGTAGCCGGAACGGTGGACAGTGTAAAGGGCGACAAGGTGACCGTTGTTTTTGGTAATGTGAAAACGACAGCGGAAATGGGGCAACTCCTGGTGGTGGAGCAGAACGAACCAAGGACTCCCGCGAAGAAAAATCCCGAGAAGAAATAATAGTGATTACTGGCCCGCTCGTCCCAGTTCGCTGGAACGTGTCATGTATTTCTGAGCAAGTCCGGCCTGGCCTTTGATGCGGTATGCACGACCCAGTTGTTCTGCGGTAGCGGAGGATTCAGGGTGGCCATCCATGTTCATGCGCAATAAGCGGATGGCCTCTTCCATTTTCCGCTTTTTTATCAGCTCACCTGCAAGTCGGACCCATTGACGATCGTCTGCAGGATATGGAGCTGTGGGGTTGTTCCATGTCGGTTTTAGCAACTGGATTTTCTCTTCGAAAGCGATGAAGTCGATGGTACCATCGGCAAGGTCACGTTCGTACATTTCCAGGACTTGGTCTATTCCGGCAGGATCTTGAAGTGC
Source organism: uncultured Bifidobacterium sp. (assembly GCA_964584995.1). Lineage (GTDB taxonomy): Bacteria > Bacteroidota > Bacteroidia > AKYH767-A > OLB10 > JAJTFW01. The sequence continues at coordinate 15,865 of CAZPCA010000037.1, read as the reverse complement.
TACCGGCTTTCGCTGCCAACGTGCGTAATCACGGTCACCTAGAACCATGAAAACGCTGTCCCCGTCCTGATGTAAGATCTCAGAGAAATTCAGCGTGGCGGCAAGGGCGATCTGAGAATAATTCTGTGACTCGTTTCTGAATCCTCCTGCCTCCGTTTTCCAGAGCGTGCGGATCAGCTCCTGTCCGCCTGCCTCTGGATTTATCTTATTCATGGCACAGGCAAGGTTGCCCGCGCCAGCGTGGTAGGCATGCAATACCAACAGTCGGAACCAAGTATCCGTCTCGTTGTAAGGAATATTTCGACTGTCCAACATCCCCTTCACTTTGGGGATGCAAATGGTGGAAATCAATTTTGATGCGCCGTAGGAGGCCCGGCGCAAATCGGCGCGTTCATCAACATATTTGTTGACCTTCAGACCATAGTTGAGCGCCACGCTCCGCATCAGCTGAAACGGACCTGCAGCGCCTACATAGGATTTGGATAGATGCTTCCCCGGGCTTTCAATCAGTAGAATGGTTTGTGCATACCAGGGATCGACACCATATTCCCTGAAATATTGCACAGCCTTTGCGATGGTAGGGATGCTTTTTCTGTGTTCGTAAAATTCCCGTTTACCATTGGTGACAAATAACTCGTCTCCGTAGTTCAACTCGTTTTCTTCCCTCAGCCTGTTTTTAACAATGGTTTTCTCCATTTCGCTTTGCGTGCACCAGGTACGGTAGCAGGAAACTTGTAAGGGTGTGCGTGAGCGCGCAACATTGATGATACAGGAGTCGGGAGAAAGGCACATGATCTGTTTCCAGAATTTCGGCTGTGCCAGCGAGTCCCAGCCTTCGAGTACGATGCTGTTGTAATTCACAAAATCCATGCGCAGAGTATCCGTACCGTTGATCACTACTTTCTGGACTGTTTGCGGCTCCGGGTTTTTCATGGCCGGAGGCATTTGTGCTTCTGCGCGAGGGACCTGGTTGCAGGCACTCGTCAGCAGCAAAGCTGCCAATGCGGTGATGCCGAAGCGGAACTGACGACGGAGAGTATGTATGGAATTGGACATGGTTTCGAATTAAAGATGAAGCTAAAAATGTATACGCAAAACTAAGAACGTGGTTTCGGTGGTGTTTAGTGCGGGTTGAAAGCTGATTTCATGTTTTTCAAAACTATGATTTTCAGTGTACTTCGTTTAAATTTCGATCGATACTTTTCAACGGCCTTTTGTGAAATGCTGTTTCGGCTCATCTGAACGCAGGAATAGGGTATTTTTGCTAGCTCTCATAGTGGGTATGGACGACAAACAATTCAAGGATTCAATCGAAATCACCGTTACGCAGGAGCTGAAATTATTCATTCGTTCCATGGCGGCCACGTATCAATTCGTATTCCAACAGGAACGCTACGACTTTGTGCAGAGGGCCATGTCCATTGATCTGGTGGATAAAAACGGAGTAGGGGTCTTGGCCAATAGGTTTGCGGTACACACTGCCGGAGATAAGATGGAATTGCGCAAAGAGGAGGTGTACCTGCTGTACACCATGATGGAACTGGTGTGTCGGAGTTTTCTGACCGAGGCGGGCGATGATTTCAAGACAGCAAGTATTTCGCTGAATCAAGTCTCGGAGGAGAAATACAATCAGGTGCGTAATATGGAACTCATGATTGCACAGACCTTGCTGCAGAAAATAAAGGCCGATTTCATTGACGATCCCGAATTCGAGGAGATTTCCGACCGGATTGATTTATTGGATTCCTGATCAGTACGAAAAAGCTCCGTTTTCCACTGCACGGGCAAATAGCAGCAGGGAGTCGAATTCAAAGTGTGCATTGGCCACGTCTGCGCAACCCTCGTGCCTTTTTTTATCGTCGATGAAGACATTACACATGCCCAGTGCATGCCCGAATTCCATGTCGGAGGGGGAGTTGCCGACCATCACACTCGCGCTAAAGTCAATTTCGGGGAAATCAGATTTTGCGAGGTGCCCCATATATGGGTGGGGTTTCCGCCGTGGGCTTTGACGGTCTTCATCGGTGGCCGCGTAGATCTTATCAACGTGAATGCCTTCTTCGCGAAGCACAGAAAGCATTTTTGCATGGATGTCGTCGAGCGCTGCTAAGGTCATGATGCCGGCACCGACACCACGTTGATTGGTGACGATGATGGTTTTTTCAAAAGAAGGCTGCAGGATGCGCAAGGCTTCAATGGCACCAATCTCAAACCGGAATTCATCCCAGGTTTTTACATAGTCGGCAGGTAATTCAGTATTAATCACTCCGTCACGATCCAGGAAAAGTGCTCCGCCTTTTTTCATCTTCGTCAGGTCTAAAACATTCCTTCCTCGATCAATTGGCAGATGATATGGCCCATCAGGATGTGGGTTTCCTGAATGCGTGGGGTGTCCGTGCTTGGTGATTTTAACTGGTAATCACATAGCGGGGTCATTTTCCCATCTCGGCTGCCGCTCATGCCAACGGTGACCATGCCCAGCTGTCGTGCCTGCTCCAATGCGTTCACAATGTTGGTGGAGTTGCCGGAGGTAGAGATGCCGAAAAGAACATCCCCTTTTCTGCCGCAGGCTTTCACCATTCTGCTGTACACCACATCGAATGAATAATCGTTGGCGACGGCAGTCATGTAGGAACTGTTTACGTGCAGGGCTTCTGCATAGAGCGGTTCCCTGTCTGTATAAAAGCGGCCAGACAATTCGGCGGCAATATGTTGTGCATCTGCTGCACTTCCACCGTTGCCACAAAACAGTATTTTTCCTCCGTTTTGCAGGGAAGAGATACAGGCATCCGATACTTTTTTCAGTGTTTCCAGCATATGTTCTTGCCCGAGCAGTTCCGATTTTACATCGATAGAAGACTGTATGATATTTTTAATGTGTTGCATGGTGGTTTACCTGGCAAATGTGGATGGTTGGTTTCAATTATTGTATTGAAGAAGGGTAGTGCAGAAATTACTCCAACTGTAGCTGTGTCGTAGATTTTTCAACGCTGCCGTACTCCCCGGATTTAGACCTTTCTGCGCAAAGTTATCCAGTGCATCGGAAATGGAAGCTGCTTCAGGTTGGCAAACAAATCCGGTAGTGCCATCTTCCACAATTTCTGAAAGTCCACCGACATCTGTGATGAGAATGGGTTTTTCGAAATGGAAGGCAAGCTGTGATATGCCGCTTTGTGTGGCAGAGCGGTAGGTTTGGGTGATCAGGTCAGCTGCGCTGAAATAATACCGGACTCGGGCATCATCGATGTACTTGTCATGGATAATCACGCTTTCTTGCAGATTGTGCTGCCGGATGATCAGGTCGTATTTTTCCCTGTCTTCGTAGAATTCACCAGCGATAAGGAGTTTGTATTTTTTTCGAGCAAATTCCGATCGGGCGAAACCTTCAAGAAGCAGGTCGAGACCCTTGTAAGCCCTCACCAGGCCGAAGAAAAGCAGGTAATGCTGCTCCGGATCGATTTGTAATTTTCTGCAAGCGCTGATTTTATCTGTGATTTCTCCGTATTGGTCATACACAGGATGTGGACTTACCCGGGCAGACTTTCCGGTGAGCACAGTAAGTTCTGAGGCTACACTTGTAGAAAGAGCCATGAAATCGTGGCAGGCACCTCCAAAATACCGCAGCAATGTTGCGTCGCCGGTTCTTTTTTCATGGGGAAGGGCATTGTCAACAAGTCCGGTCACATGTGCAGGGCTCGACTTTCTTATCCATCTGCCAATGGTGCCAAGGCATGGAGCCATGAATGGTATCCAGTAGCGAAGTATGACCAGGTCTGCTCGCTGATTTCGGATAGACCGGGCGGTAGCTATCCAGTTGAGGGGGTTGAGTGAGTGGATCACAGTACGAATATCCAATCCGGAGGGTGCAGGGTCACTGCTGTATTGTGTCTTTCCTGGAAAAAGAAATCCGGGATATTGAAACGCGAAAGTGTAGATGATTACTTCGTGGCCGTGTTCCAGCAGTGCCAGCGCCAATCGCTCATTGAAAGCGGCTATACCGCCTCTCAGCGGATGTGCAGGTCCGACGATGATAATTTTTTTTCTGCTTGTACTGACCATCATCGGTGGGGAAGAGCCTTCAAAAGTTCAACCGTGAAGCTATCAGGTATTGGTTGCGTTCGCTGCTGTTCCGGCCGACCAGCTCCGAAATGAAACCTGCGAGAAAAAGCTGAGTGCCGATGATCATGCAGGTAAGGGCGATATAAAAAGAAGGTCTTTGTGTGATGAGCCTGGCGAACTCATTGTTGTACACAGCCCAGAGTTTGCTGGCGCCGAGATACAAGGCGATGAAAAAACCGAGCGCGAACATGAGTGTTCCCAATGTTCCGAAAAAATGCATCGGACGTTTTCCGAAACGGGAAACAAAGGTGATGGAAAGCAAATCCAGGAATCCGTTAATGAAACGCTCCAGTCCGAACTTGGTGCTTCCGTATTTGCGCGCCCTATGCTCCACCACTTTCTCGCCAATCTTATTGAAGCCGGCCCATTTGGCTATAACGGGTATGTAGCGGTGCATTTCACCATACACCTCAATGCTCTTCACAACATCGCTGCGGTATGCTTTTAGTCCGCAATTGAAATCGTGCAGATTGTGGATCCCGGACATTCTGCGCGTCGCCCAGTTGAAGAAACGTGTCGGTATAGTCTTGCTCAGCGGGTCATAGCGTTTTTTCTTCCAGCCGGATACAAGGTCATAGCCTTCTTCGGCAATCATTTTGTGAAGGGAAGGAATCTCATCCGGACTATCCTGTAAATCCGCATCCATCGTGATTACGACCTGCCCTTCGGCGGCTTCAAAGCCCTTTTGCAAGGCTGCGGATTTGCCATAGTTTCGACGAAAGCGTATGCCCTTTATGTGTGGATGGGTTTTACAAAGGTCTTGGATCACTTTCCAGGAATCGTCGGTGCTGCCATCGTCGACAAAAACGACTTCGTGCCGGAGATTGTTCTTTTCACATACCACCTGTATCCAGCCGGCGAGTTCGGGCAGGGATTCAGCTTCATTAAACAATGGGACAACAACCGTTACATCAAATGAAAAACCACTCATGCTTCGTCAGGATAAACGGGTTCTCTTTTCAGGAAGGCGGCCGTGATGAATGCGGTGAGCAGGCCTCCCAAAATTTTATTGAAAACGTCGGCAGAGACCAGGTCGCCAATTTCCATGTTGTTAATATTCTCTATCGACTGTTCGAAGGCGGAGTCTCCAACCATTGACTTCATCATCCCCTCGGTAAGTTCAAATGCCTGTAAACTCTCCTGTTTGTACAATTCAAGCACTTCGCCGTCTATGACAGTGACGAACAACCATACCAAAGCACCGAAAACAAAGGCCGATGAGGCTGCCGTAAAAAAACCAGTCCTGAATCCTTGCCAGTAGGCCAGAAATCCTCCGTTTTCATATTGACGGTAGTGCCGGGTTGAGAGTACCATCATGAGTACCGGAATCCAGACACCCATCCAAGAGGCCGGTCCGAGAGGGTTCAGTCCGGACCAGTAAAGAATCAGGAAGAAGGCAAAACTCAGCAATCCACTCAGGGCGCCGTAATTCAGCGCAGTTTTCAATACGGGGGGAGAATGCATTGCTGCAAATGTAATGATTTCAGCTTAAGGCGAATAAGGCTTAAGTAAGCCAAAATAGCTTAAAATCAATAAAGTAGAAAATAAAAAATGGGTAAGCTACTTACATCGCACCGCTCAACCACTTATCCTTGCTGCCTTCCGGCCCTGGGGAGGTTCGAGGGAGCTGGTCGTATAAGACTTACCCGGCACGAAGATAGGGATTTCCGCACACAATTCAGTTTTAAACAAGCGGAATTTGCATTGCCATTGCGATTAGATTTGCAGTCAATTTACACCACTTATGAAATTCTTCATCGACACTGCCAACCTTGACCAGATCCGGGAAGCTTACGACCTGGGTGTTCTGGACGGAGTAACCACTAATCCTTCGCTGATGGCCAAGGAAGGAATCAAAGGCAAAGACAGTATACTCAAACACTATGTGGATATCTGTGAAATTGCCAAAGGCGGTGACGTAAGTGCAGAGGTGATTGCCACAGACTTTGAGGGCATGGTAAGGGAAGGCGAGGAGCTTGCTGAGCTTCATCCCCAAATTGTGGTAAAGGTGCCGATGATCAAGGATGGAGTCAAAGCAATCCGTTACTTTTCTCAGAAAGGAATCAAAACCAACTGTACCCTCGTTTTTTCTGCGGGGCAGGCACTCCTGGCAGCAAAAGCCGGAGCTACGTATGTATCCCCATTCATCGGTCGCTTAGACGATGTTTCAACAGATGGTTTGGACCTGATTGAGCAGATCGTACACATCTATTCCAATTACGGATACGAAACGCAGGTGCTTGCGGCTTCTATCCGACATACGATGCACATCATCAAATGCGCAGAGGCGGGTGCAGATGTAGCGACGTGTCCTCTGCAACCTATCCTGGATTTGCTGAAACATCCACTTACGGATTCCGGATTGGCGAAATTCCTCGCCGATGCTTCGAAAACGAAGTGAATGCAACTTCGCCATCCGCGCACTCTTGCTTATGCGTGAGTGAGTCCCACGGCGATGTTGAGCCTCATTTCTTTTTGAATCCTGCCTTATATCCTTTGGAGAAGCGTTTCATCTTCTTTTCTCCAGATGTGTATTCCTTTACAAAATCCTTCCAGGATGCGCCGGGGTTGAGCCCCCGGTCTCTTTCGCCGGTCTTCTTGCCCAGCATATACAAAGCACCTGAAATCAAGCGTTCATCATAGTTGCGTGACAATAATAAGCGGTACATGCTCAAGGAGTTTTCCAACTCTTCCAATTCACGGTAATAATCCCCTGCATAGCAGATGAGTCCATTGTTCCCTTTTTCTTTGATGAAAAGAAATAGGTCAGCATTGTGGGTAATGCCAAAGCCTCCCACTTTGTATGTTTCGAAATAGCTACCCGCATCTTTAAAATGGTTGATGGCCGATTGATACCTTCCTGTTTTTTGATCTTTCATCACCTGATCCATGAGGTCGAGGTAGGTGACTGCTGGTCGGATCTCAAGTATTGCGTTTTCTACGAACTCTTTTTCAATGGCGCATTCGCTGTTGGCATCCGCAACGGCCAGTGCAGCTTCGAAGGCGGCATTGGCGTTTTGATAGCGGGCAGAAAGTTGTAGTTGCTGGCCAAGGGTATACAATGAATCAAATGCTGTCTGACTGTTCAGGCATTGCTGATTGAAAATGGCTGATTTCAGTGCTTCAGCTACCTTGTTCACCTCCTGATCATTCAGAAGAGTGTATTTGTTTTGTAATTCTTTGGCACGACGATAGCATGCCCGCGCATCATAGAGCCTATTGGTTTTTACCAATGCATTTCCTTCGTAAAGCAGTTCGAAAATACGGGGACGTGCCGCTGCCAGCAAGGCCTGCTCCAGGTCTTTTGCAACAGTGAGCGTGTGTTCCAACAATAAGCTGTCCCCAAGTTCGAAAGCACGCATGGCCGCTTCATACATTTTCTGGTCTGTCAGCTTTCTTGCTCTTTGGATGGTGAATTCGTAGCGTTTTTGACGGACTGCCCGCTGAAGGTCTATTGCTTCTGAAAGTAGGGGGACTTCAGCAGTGTTACTGCGCTGGTATCGGATTGCGGACTGGACCAACTCTTCTGCTCTGTCGAATTCATTCAGTATGACATAATCCCGGGCCTCATCCAGCATTTCCCTGAAAATAGCTGATTTGACAGCCGTCACCCCTTTAGATACCTCATCGCCGCATCGCACACGCGGATACTTGTCACAGATACTTTTGGCGGATTCATACGCGTCGAGTGCTCTCCGGTAGTCTTTCCGCCGGTATTCGTTTTGTCCTCTTTCAATATAGGCGAAATGAATGTCTTTCAGCAGGTCGAAGGACCTTTCCCTGGTTTCCGGATCCGGCTGCAGGTTGTAGAGAATGTCGTCGGCTTTGCAGCCAGCTTCCATAAGATCTCCCTGTTCAAAATCGATGACAGCCAATTGTAGTAAGGCAGGCGCGAAAATAGGGTTCGCTTCCAGACTCATTACGAAGAAATCCCGAGCTCTTGAATAGTTGCTGCGGCGTAAATGGTACATGCCTTTGTCAAAAAAGGCGAGGTGAAGTGTTTGAAGGACGAGGTTCATTTCTCCTCTTTTCTTCATATAGAGGTTCCTGAGCAATTCGGTCTTCCCTGTATAATTCTCTGGGTCGAAACGTTGAAGGTCCAAGTCGTTGACAAAGCCATGATTGCTGGACTGCTGCAGAAAAAGATCTGCTGCAGAAAGTGTTTGCAGATTGTACCGAAAGTTCTCCTCCTGAAAAGGGAAAACGCTTTGCATCCGGAGGTACAATTGTTCTAATTCACGTGTATGTACGTTGTATGCGTCTATGGTTCTGATTTTCTTTTCCAGTGCAGCGGCAGAGCCAAAGGTGACAACAGGATTTACGAGGTCAAATCCGTTCACGGCGGAGGGAAGGGTGTCCTTTGCATTGTAACTGGTTGGCTCAGGTCTCCCATTGATTATCCTACTGCTGAGGGTGTACTCTGCGAAGACACCGCTCCGCTGACGTTGGCGCAATTGAAAATCCACTTGCACCGGCATGAGTTCCTGGCTGAGGTCAAACCGGCGGTAAAGCACATCTCCCGTTAGGCGAAAGTTCTCCGATTGGACGTTGTATACGAACTTCGGCTCACGAGTCAATACGGTCAGTTTTTGCTTGAATTCGATCGTGAAAGAGGTGGAACGTAGGGGTTTCCCCATCGCACTGGAAAGCGCTCTGATAAGTGGCGAAACGTTTTTTACAGCGGCAGAGCCTTCTGCTACAACGACTCTTTGGTTGAAACTGCTTTCCCTTACGAAGGGGTTTTGTGCGCACAGGTTGAAGGAAAAATACAGCAGGAACAGGATACACGAACTGAATTTCGATTTCATTGGTCTTGAATTTCAACAGCGAAATTACAAATATGGCGCAGAAGGGCTGATCGTATGCGTAGAAGGTCGTACACTGATAAAAAAAGGCCACCCGAATACCGGATGACCTCTTTTCTTGTTAAGCGTCCTCGTGCTTAGTGCACCACGGTGAATTTTATAGATTTCATAATCGCTTTTCCATTGACAAAATTCAGTTGGTAAATACCGTCAGGCAAATTGCTTACGTCAAACCGGAAATTGTTCATGCCGGTCATCAGTCGTTCTTGCCTTGAAGTAACCACTTGTCCGAGATGATTCACCATGTTTACTACGTATGTGCCATTGTCTTTAACCGTAGCATTCACTGCAAGTTGATCACTGGCAGGTACGGGCCATGCATTGAGTGCTGTGAGTGAACCGCTTTCTTCCAGAGAGGTGCTTAGTGCATCGTAGAGCGAAAACTCATCCATCAGTGCTTCTACCAGTGAGCCGTCATTGGCATCTTCTGCTACAAAGCGTACGGTGAAGGTCGAAGAGGGGGTGAGATAGTCGTTCACGCGGAAGACGAATCTGCGCCAGCTATGGTCAGCTACATTCGTGTTTTCAACAGGGAGGTAGTTTACGCCATCGTTTGATATATATACTTGCCAGAAATCCGTGCCCGGTGTAGCTCCCTGGTCATTCGTATACCAGCGGTAGTACTCGAAAGTTGGATTGGTGTAAGCACTTAAATCATAGGTGGGGGAGGTAAGGGTAGTGGCACCACCATCGATATCGAATGACCCGGCACCGGTACCAGCACTGGCACCAGTGACATAACAAATGGATCCACCGGGAGTCACCTGAGTGCTTGGTTGAACTTCACTATTGTTGATGAGCGTTTGTTGCGGAATGTTTTGCTCCCAGGTACCAGTGGTTGCTCCATCTGTGGCCAGCCCTTCTACCCAACTTCCGGCGGTGTTGTCGAAATCATCGGTAAAAATTTTGCTGAAGCCAACCATGATGAAATATGGAATGTTGGGGTTCGCTAAGTTGTTGGCGCCTGCTGGCTGAACATTGCTCAAGGTGTTGTTCACATCTTCAATGCCAATATAGTATGCTATGACGGTTCCGTCGGGGAAACCTGGCAATGAGGCAGTATAGTTGTTTCCCGTGGTGTTACTCATGGTGAAAGGAGTCCATGTGCTGCTATTGTTCACTTTGTATGCCCCTTTCACTCCGGACAATGCCCATGCGAATTGTAGGTTACTGAGATTCGCATTCAGTGTTATTCCGGTATTGGGGGCGGCGGATGTGACCGGTACGTGATTCAAGGTAGCATTTGAAAGAAGTGCAATACCGTGTAATGCGAAACCTTGTGCGATAGCCGCTGCATTGGGTGTGCCATTGTTCAGGTTGCCATCGTTATCATCGGCTTGCAGCGCATCAATCAGGATATCGGTATACAATTGGCCTTCGGCACCATCAGGGGCGTTGGCCAATCCGTAATGCGATTCTCCGAAGAGGTCGGTCATCTGTGATATGGATCCCAGGAGCTGTGAAGTGGACCACCATGCTCCGGCAATGATTTCGCCATCGGCATGCACCTGACCAACGATGTTCTGAGGGTAGACTTTCCTGGAAACTCCGTTACTGAAGTCGTAGGTTCGCACGAAGGTCGCCGGGCTGGAATTGCTGAAGCCGATGCCGAGCACGGGGTTGTTGGTGATGGAGATTCCCCAGATGTCAGAGTATCCTTCTCCCATGGCACCGTTGTCGAAGTTCAGGCCATTGTCAGCCCAGAATACGTTGGTGATGCCATGTCCGTATTCGTGGTAAATCACGTCGGCCACCATGCTCAGGGCATAACAACCGCCGGCGGTCGTGTAGAAATTGATACCGCCGTCGTAGAAAGCATTACACGTGCCGTCCGTACGATCCACTTTAACAGAAATGGGGAAATCCAATCCGGTGAAAGTGGTCAGGTAGTTTTTCATGAAATCATGTACGATATTGGTGTGGTAATACGCCGACAGGTGGCGAACTGTGGAATTAGGATCGAAATTCACGGTATTAGCTCCTGGGTTTAGCGTGGTGCTGAACGACTGTACGGTGCTTCCTGTTGCGCCGGTATAAACATTCGCCCAGGGACCCTGAAGGTAAAACGTGCCGTTGACGGAGCTTGTGTTGGTGAGGTTCAGTACTCCGTTCACATCCGTATTGTAATTGGTCCCTCCAACATTGACACGCAAATACGGTAAGTTCACGATCGCAGTCGGATTGTAGGGGTGGGAAGGATACACGGTAGCGGTCGCGGTCACATCCGTGCTGGCATAACTGACGATACGGTCATGACGGTAAAGCACCTTTCCGCTATTCGCATCCACGAGGGTGTAGTACTCGTCCGGCGTTTGACCTTCCGTATTTGTCCGCACCAGCACCTCGTAAACAAGGTGGTAATTGTTGGATCGGTAGGAGGGGATGGGTAAGATTTTAAGCTCAGGTTGAACCTGTACACCGGAAACGTTTCCAATGATTCCGGTAGTGGCCGCTTCGCCAGCCGCCAAAGCACTCAATGCCGGTACCGTGGAGATTTTAATATCGTCGTAAACATCCAGTCCGAACATGACGACCTTGTAGTCCGGAGTCATTTTTACTGTCGCGCGACTCCACAGTACCTCCAGATTGTTGTACCGCTGTTTGAAATTGGTGTAGATGTATTTTTTCGATGTCGGGGCCGAAACGAATTCAAGCTGTACACCCGAAGGTAAAAAGGCAGCAGTGTGATTATTCAAGAAATACATAGCTGCCGCTGCGGGATTATTGGTCAGGGCCAATTGGATTGGAGCACCGAATGCGCGGTGGGGTTTGCGATTGGTCTCGTTGAACTGCACCCACCAGTCTCCGTGGGTTTGTAAAAATTGTTGCCAGGAGGCCGTGTTTCTCAACTCTGCCTGATAAGCCGCATCCAGGGGCCTTTTGCTGTCGTTCACAAAACGTACCTGATTGGGGTCTGCGTCTTGATGAATGTCTCCGTGAGACCAGACACTACCGCTGTAAAGTACAAGAAGCAGAAATGCTAATGTTTTTTTCATGAATATGAGGGTTTTTGCGAATATAAGCAGTTCAGAAATGCAGGTAAACCACTTTTGCCATCCAATTGTCAATATTCTTTGTAAAATGCAATTCAGTGGCGACTTTCAATGACAACCTGTACAAGTTTGTCCTGTGGTACAAACCGGTACAGGGCTTTGTTTCTGAACCAGGTAAGTTGCCGTTTGGCATAATTCCGTGTATGCTGCTTGATGAGGGATATTGTTGTTTTCAAATCCTGCCGGCCCTGAAAATGGTCGAACATTTCGGAGTAACCTACTGTTTGTAGTGCTTTAAGGTCTGCAAAAGGGAATAGCGACCTTGCTTCTGCTTCGAATCCGGACGCTATCATGTTATCTACCCGCTGGTCGATGCGATGGTACAGTGCTTTTCGATCCAATTCAGGAGCCAGACGAAGGGTGTCGAAGGGTAATTCGTGCTGTACCTTTTTCAAGAAGGAGCTATAAGGTCTGCCGGTTTGAAGGATGATTTCTGCCGCCCGCATAAGCCGGGCAGGATTACTTCGGTCCACTTTTTCGAAATAATCCGGGTCGGCTTCACTGACTATTTTCTGCAGATGAGAAATGCCCAAGGTGTTGTACTCATCGGCAATCGACAGCCTTGTTTCTGGCCGAATGGCAGGAAGTTCGTCTATTCCCTCCGTGAGGGCATGCAGATACAATCCTGTACCGCCGGCCATGACAACAATGTTGTGCTGGCTGAATAATTCCACCAGTAAATTACGCGCGTAATGCACAAAAACTCCTGCGTTGACGGCCTCGTGTATGGAATGCGAATCGATGAAATAGTGCTGGACACGTTTCAGTTGCTCCTGATCCGGCTTTGCAGTTCCTATGGACATCTCACGGTAACATTGCCGCGAATCAGCCGAAATCACTACGGTCTTGAAATGCTCTGCCAATTCAATGGCGAGGTCTGTTTTTCCGCTACCGGTTGCACCTCCGAGGATGATCAAGAGCGGCTTCATGCGTCAGAGTCGGAATACTTCAATAAAGTTCAGGCTGTCTCGCTGGAAAATCGTAGCACCATCGGTAATATGTCGAAAATTGATCAGTAATCTTCCTTTTGATCTTCCTCGCCGTCCGCATCGCTGAAGCCCATCTCTTCCTCTTCCTCTCCGCTTTCTTCTTCGCCTTCTTCGCCCATACCTTCCAGTTCATCTTCCTCTACACCATCTTCAGTATCGCCCAATAGGTTTTCCTTCTCCTCGCCTTCATCGGCAGTATCGTCATCGTCAGCAGCCAGCAATGAGGCAAATTCATCATCTTCAGATGCCTGCGCTTTGGGCGCAGGGATGACTACATATTGTTTAGGGGCGTCGCCCGAGGATTTCACACACACCGGATAAAGTTTGGCAGCATCTTCCTGTGGAATGATCTTTATGAGTTCCACCTGAAAGCACCAGTTGGCATCGTAATCACTGATATAGTAGATTTTCTGGTGAGGGTCCGCAATGAAATCGCACAGACGAGAGGCATGCATCGCCACAGATTTTTCGCCTTCCTTGTTGGTGCGAATTTCTGCGCTGATTTCACGACCTTTAATCCAGTTGTCGTTGCTCATGTAAAATGAAGCTGGTTTCGAGTGGTCAAAACCAATGGCGGACTGTATGGAGCTGTGCAAATCAGAAAAGTACTGCGTACTCTTTATTTCGATATCCCGGGTGATTTCGTCGTAATCTTCGAACGTTACCCGAAAGCGGTAAACTACTGACATAGGATTGGGTTCTTTTGCAAATATAAAATCTGTACGGTGAAATCGCAACGATTGGTACGACTACTTTTTTTGCACGGGCAGTAATCCTAATTCCTTTGCTTTTTCAACCATAAAATCGTATGCAGCCTCTTCTTCATTGGGTATAGCGCCATCCAGAATAGCTTCCCTGATGGCATTCTTGATAAGGCCTATTTCACGTCCGGGCCGCAAGGCGAATGTCTGCATGATCTGCTCCCCAGTGATGGGAGGTTGCCAGTTACGCACCTTGTCCTTTTCTTCTACTTCAATCAGCTTCTGCCTGACAAGTTCAAAATTTGCCTTGTATTTTTTTTGTTTGAATTCATTTTTCGTTGTCACATCGGCACTGCACAATAACATCAGATCATCGATGTCGTCCCCTGCTTCAAAGAGCAGTCGGCGCACTGCAGAGTCTGTGACTTCGCTCTTCGCCAAAACGATCGGACGAAGGTGCAACTGTACCAGTTTCTGAACGTACTTCATTTTTTCGTTCATGGGTAGCTTCAGGTCTCTGAAAATTCCCGGCACCATCCGGGCTCCTTTGTCTTCATGACCATGAAAGGTCCATCCGTGCAGTGGTTCAAAGCGCTTGGTGGCGGGCTTGGCGATATCGTGCAGCAGCGCGGCCCATCGGAGCCAAAGGTCGTCACTGCTTTTACAGAGATTGTCGAGGACTTCCAGCGTATGCAGAAAATTATCCTTGTGGCTTTTTCCTTCTCTCGTTTCTACACCCTCCAAAGCAGACAGTTTAGGGAATATCAATGGCAGCAGTCCGCAATCACGCAGTAGCAAAAAACCAATGGATGGTTTTGGACAAAGCATGATTTTATTTAACTCGTCGGCGATGCGTTCGGCGCTAATAATGCCGATGCGCTGCCTGTTCTCCTTGATGGCTTCGAAGGAAGGACCATCGATGGTGAAGCCGAGCTGAGTAGCGAAACGGACAGCACGTAGCATCCGCAGAGGGTCGTCAGAGTAAGTGATGCCAGGTTCCAGTGGTGTTCGGATAATACCTTTGGCCAAATCATGCACTCCTTGAAACGGGTCAAGTAGCTCACCGAAATTCTCTTTATTCAGGCTGATGGCAAGGGCATTGATCGTGAAATCCCGACGGTTCTGATCATCCTCGAGTGTTCCGCTGCTCACACGGGGTTTTCGGGAATGGCTGGAGTAGGATTCTTTTCTTGCACCAACAAATTCAATGTCAAGGTCTTCATACTTAAACATGGCTGTTCCAAAATTCTTGAACAGATGAACTTCCCCCTTGATCTCCAGGGCCTCGGCCACACTTCGGGCCGCCTCCATGCCATCTCCGAGTACCGTGATGTCGATGTCTTTGCAAGGCCGCCCCATGAGCAGATCCCTTACAAAGCCTCCTATCAGGTAGGCTTGCATCCCGTTTTTCTGAAGGGTCGCTGCGATCTTCCTGAACAATGGTTGTTGTTCACTGGCCGAGAGGAATTCAGCAGGGATGGACATGCTGCAAAAGTAAGGAATCAGGCGTTTCACCCTTTGGTTTAAGGCGCTATCAGGCTCTGATGCTTACGTTTTCAGTGAGATGAATCATGCCTGAAACACAATTCGGTCATTTTTTTCGGGCAACCATGCATGGATCTTTGTCTTGTTAAAACAAACAAACCATGGATAAGAAACTGATTTATGAATTACACGCCGATCACCGTGAGTGGGAGAATAAAATGGAATTTTACAACGATGAAGTACGCGTGATGCGTCGTCGTTTGGGTGAAGTGGCCGCTAAGAACACTGCGAAGGATGTGCAGGCGCTGGTAGAACATTTCGAGAATCAGCTCATCGTTCAAAAGGAGCAGTGCGATATCCTGAAACATACCATTCGAGAGTACGATAAAGTCATCGAGGCCCATCTGAATAACAACGATGTGGCTGCTGATAAAACCAGGTGGAACGACCATGCGCACCTGCGTGATAAAGTAGAGACCTTCGAGCAGATTTTCAATGATCTGCGCAGAGAGTTGATTGCCTTTCTATCCAGATGGATGTAGCTTTTGGACGTTGAATTGTCTGTCAGGCGCGTTTAATGCACGCGCCTTTTTTATTTTCCGTTACGATGGGGCTATTCGATAGAGTCTTTCCATGGGAAGTCGAAACTTTGT
>CAZPCA010000036.1:15834-19497 GCA_964584995.1 uncultured Bifidobacterium sp. | reverse complement strand
AAAAGGGTACTGGATCCCTGGTCGGCGAATTTGAGCATAGAGGCGAACGACGACATTTTGAAAACAGAGGTAGAATTGCGTTACAGGATCAGCTACAAGATGAAAAGGAAGGGCTTCGATATCCGCCTCTTTGCCGGAACGGCCTTCAACGATGCGTCAGGCGGACGCTATGGCTATTTCCTGAGCGACAGAAACGGGGTGCGTGGTTCTAACGATTACGCCTACGACCAATTGTATTTCGGGCGCTCGGAAACCGAGGGATGGATGAGTAAACAAATGGCCTTGCGACAAGGACAATTTAAAGTCTATACACCGTTCGGACAGTACAAAACATGGATGGCCACGCTGAACCTGATTGCGGATATTCCGGTACCACTGCCCATTCGCGTTTACGCCGATATCGGAACAACGGAGGGTCTGGCCGATGACCTGGATGCCGTTTACGGATTGACCAGCATCTTCAGCTACAATGCCGGGCTGTGCCTGAGCATTGCAAGGGAAACCGTAGAGATTTATTTTCCCTTGTTTTTCTCCGAGGAGATCAAACGTTATCAGGAGACCAATAATCTCCGCTTCAAAGATAACATTCGCTTCGTGTTCAACATCGCGAAACTGAGTCCGATGAATACGCGAAGCAGCATTCTGAGATAGCTTTATTATCTTTAGCAAGGTCATACGCCACTATGCATTTAGCGACCGGAAAGAAAATTTACTTCATCAGCGACTTTCACCTCGGTGTACCCGACAAGGCCAGTAGTCTTGAAAGGGAGAAAAAAATAGTGCGCTGGCTCGATTCGGTCAAAGAAGACGCGCAGGTGATTTACCTGTTGGGAGATGTTTTCGATTATTGGTTTGAGTACCGGCAAGCAGTACCCAGGGGTTACGTCCGCTTACTGGGCAAACTGGCTGAACTCGCTGATGCAGGCGTCGAATTGCACTACTTCACGGGGAACCACGACATGTGGGTCTTCGATTATTTTCAGGAAGAGCTCGGAGTGATTCTTCATCGAGAACCTATCCGTGCAATTTGGGAAAACAAGGTGTTCTATTTCGGCCATGGCGACGGCCTGGGTCCGGGAGATCACGGATACAAATTCATCAAAAAAGTATTTGCCAATCCTTTCGCCCAATGGCTATTTGCCCGTATTCATCCCAATACCGGGGTACGCCTGATGAAATACTTTTCGAAAAGAAGTCGCATCGCAACAGGAAAAGACGACAGTGTGTTTCTGGGTGAAGACAAGGAATGGCTCGCGATTTACGCCAGAGATGTTTTGAAAAAACAGCACGTTGATTTTTTCATCTTCGGCCACCGCCATCTGCCGCTCGATATAGACCTGACTGGTCAGAGCCGCTACATCAATTTGGGCGAGTGGATCAACCACTGCATGTATGCGGAATTTGACGGAAGAGCGCTCCAGCTGCTAAAATTCGAAGGATAAATTTCTGCTGCAAAAAGGACGTCAATCTCTCCTACCCCAATTCCTTAATAGAATGGCCTCATGGTGCGCTTTCACCATTGGCAAGTAATTGACAGCACCAGAAGTCTTGGCCGCTTCGTACGCACGTGCATTCACCAGCAAGGCTTCGTCATAAAAGCGATCCTTGTACAGAAACCAGCTATATGTATCCAATGTCTGATAATCTGCATGCATATCCGGTCTGAAATGGATATTGAAAACATAGTAGCGTGTTGACATGTCCATCCAGGATGTGGAAGCAGACAGGAACAAGGCCAGCAACAACACGAATATGCGGCCGGGTGAAAGAGGTCCGGATTCACGCAGGGTCATCAACAGGGAGAGAATAGAAACAAATAAAGCCAGCCCCATCAGGATCAAGGTACCTCCCATGAATTTGAGTTCAGCCATGAAGAAAATCAGCCAGCTTACTGTGGCAAGCCCCAGCCAACCTGCGGAACGTCTGCGGCCGTTGTTCATCCTCACAAGCGAAATCACATAATAAAGCAGCATGGAGGCCAATCCAAGCGCCATCACTGTCGTATCGAAAGGCAGATGAAATATCTTCAGCACTACGCCACAAAGAAAAACGAGAAAGAAGAGTAGTTCTGCCATGAGGAAGATTGATCCTGAATTTAAAGGTAAACCAATCTCTATCAAAAAGCAATAGCCGGATATTAAGTTTTCTGCTTCTTCTTCTTTGCAGCGGGGAACAGCACGTTGTTCAATATAAGTCTGTAACCGGGCGAATTAGGGTGCAGACTCAGGTCGGTGGGCGGATCACCTACCATGTGCTGATAATCTTCCGGATCATGCCCCCCGTAAAAGGTCCAGGTCCCTTTGCCGAAATCACCATGAATGTAGCGGGCCTCCCCTCCTGCCTTGTTCTCCCCCATGATCAGTACTTCCGGCTTGATCAGTGATTTTTTGAAGGAAGTACTTTGCCCCATGAAGCCTTTTATGACCTGTTCATGATTCTGACAGAGCATAGAAGGAACCGGATCCCACTTGGCACTGAATTCAAAAAGCAGGAATACATCCTCGTTACGCGGAATTTTTCGCTGCGTAGTCATGTCTATATCCGAAAATTCATATTCGAGCGGATTCTGACTCAGCTTGAAATCGCGGAAAGCGAAAGTTTTGGTGAAATCTAGTTTGGAATTGTAATTGGTCGTGGTACCGTCGCCATCGTACATCTTCTCGCAGATATCGATGCCTTCCGCGGCAAGCGCGATGTCGTAACTATCCGTTCCGGAACACATCGAAAAAAGGTATCCTCCACCGGCTGTAAACTCTTTGATACGCCGGGCTACTGCGCCCTTCATGTCCGACACCTTCTGAAAACCCAGTTTGCTCGCCATGTTCTCGTCGGTACGCACCTGCTCCTGGTACCAGGCCGCCGTATGGTACATAGCATAAAACTTGCCGTACTGACCGGTGAAATCTTCGTGGTGCATGTGCAACCAGTCGTATAATGGCAACTTACCGGTGATGACCTCCTCGTCGTAAATGACTTCATAGGGGATCTCCGCATAGGTCAGTACCAAGGTCACAGCATCGTCCCATGGAAGTTTATCCTTGGGTGAATACACTGCGATTTTAGGCGCCTTCTCCAGCTTCACCAGATCCATGTTGACTTCCGGTCGGGCGATTTCGTCGATAATGGAAGCTGCCTGAGCATCGGCGATGACTGAATAGCTTACTCCACGGATTGTGCATTCCTTTTCCAACGCTGGTACATGGCGAAACATGAAAGAACCTCCACGATAATTCAGCAACCAGTCCA
This sequence comes from uncultured Bifidobacterium sp., assembly GCA_964584995.1. Taxonomy (GTDB): domain Bacteria; phylum Bacteroidota; class Bacteroidia; order AKYH767-A; family OLB10; genus JAJTFW01. Next base: position 16,251 of record CAZPCA010000036.1, on the reverse strand, counting down.
CTTCGAGCTGGTTGTTAAGGATCCAATATGCAAGACCGTAGGCCTTGAGATGGTTCTTCTGTGACTCGTCCATCGGGATGAGCATATAGGCCGCCCGCGTTTGCATAAGCGAAGCAGTAAAAAGTAATACCGTTAACAGAAGTGCTTTTCTCATGACCGGAGATGCTAATTAAACGGATGAAACAAAAAAATGTTGCCGGACCATTTCAGCCTGGCTCTAAAATCAAAACTCCGAATTGCTACTGTTGGGCTCATTCAAATCGTTCATTTCGTTCATGCGGGAGGTACGGGTCATTCTTCCGCCCTCAACGACCGGATTGGGGAACATGGCGGAACCGTTGTCATCGCCATCATCGGTTTCATCCTTAAAATCATAGGTCTGCATGTCGGCGAATTTGGTGAGGTGTCCGAGGAATT
>CAZPCA010000036.1:13334-15824 GCA_964584995.1 uncultured Bifidobacterium sp. | reverse complement strand
CTGACGAAGCGCATCGGTCTCGACGAGGCCGAGGTCACGATGATCGACGTCGGGAGCCCCTTCGCCTATGACGAGCAGGGATTGCTCTACTGCCCGACGTCGATCGCCGACCCACGCAGCGACCGACGTGATGTCGCCGTGTCCGAGGAATTGGAGCGGAACCGATTTGAGCGAACCGTTCCTGTTCTTGGCAACAATGATTTCCGCGAGGTTAGCCGTGGGCTGGTGATCATCGGTTTCTTGAAAGCCGTAGTACTCCGGCCTGTAGATGAACATCACCATGTCGGCATCCTGCTCGATAGCGCCCGACTCCCTAAGATCGCTCAGCTGCGGGCGCTTGCTAGTCGTTGATTTTTCGACATTACGGCTCAACTGCGAAAGCGCCAGGATGGGGATATTGAGCTCCTTGGCGATGCCTTTCAACGAACGGGATATGAAGGCGATTTCCTGTTCACGGTTCCCGTTTTTATTTTCACCTCCACCCTGCATCAACTGCAGGTAGTCGATGATGATCATCTCGATTTTTTTTTCCGCTACGAGGCGCCGGCATTTGGCCCTTAACTCGAATATGCTCAATGCCGGAGTATCGTCGATAAAGATCGGAGCTTCTGTCAAAGGTGTGACTCTGCGGTTCAATTGCTCCCACTCGTAGCTCTCCAATTTCCCTTTTTTCAGTTTCTCGGTATCGATTTCCGTTTCACTGGCGACCAAACGGTTGACCAGCTGAATTGAAGCCATTTCCAGACTGAAAAAGGCTACGGGCTTCTTGAATTTCACCGCTGCATTGCGGGCCAAACTCAATACGAAAGCCGTTTTTCCCATACCCGGACGGGCAGCGATGATGACAAGGTCGCTGGGTTGCCAACCGGAGGTCACGCGATCGAGTTCCGTGAATCCGCTGGGTACTCCAGTTACGCCGTCTACTTTCTGAGCGGCACTTTCCACCTCTTTCAATGCCTTGGCGACCAGGCCTGACATAGACTCGTACTTCCGGCGGATATTGCTTTCGGTGATGCTGAAAAGATTTTGCTCGGCGCTGTCCAGGAGGGTAAGTACATCGGTGGTGTCTTCGTAGGCATCGCGGATGGTCTCGCTCGAAATCTTGATGAGTTCCCGCTGGATGTATTTCTGCAATACAATGCGTGCGTGGAATTCGATATTGGCGGCCGATGCAACCCGGTTGGTCAGTTGAGAAACATAATATGCCCCTCCCGCTATTTCCAGCGTTCCGTTCTTGCGAAGCTGCTGGGTGACCGTGAGAATATCAACCGGTTGTGTTGAATGGAAAAGTTTCTGAATAGCCTCGAATATCTTATTGTGAGCATCGGTGTAAAAAGCTTCCGGCTTGAGGATATCGATGACTTCCGCAACGGCATTTTTATCCAGCATCATGGCCCCGAGTACGGCCTCTTCCATATCGACCGCCTGAGGTGGTATCTTACCGGGAATGGCGTCGGAAAATATGGGAGTATTGGCAGTGGATTTCCTGCGAACGGATTTATCGGTGCTCATAGTTCAAATTTAAACAATGGATACTGTGGTCAAGGGCAATTTTGCAGATGCACTCTAAACGACCGATTATCAGCAGCAATAGTTATCAATAGAAAAGCCGACGCTGCTGCACCGGCTTTCGACTCATCGTCCGGTATTTCTTTTTATTCGTTGTAGACACCCATGGAACAGAACTTATCGATGCGCTGGCGCACCCTTTCTTCAGGGCTGAGACCTTTTAGCAGAGTCAGTTGCTTGAGGATTTCTGCCTTCACGGTGGTGAACATCTCCTGTGGATGGGAATGGGCACCTCCTACCGGCTCCGGCAGGATACCGTCAACCAGCTTGAGGGAGTTCATATCGGTCGCTGTCAACTTGAGGGCTTCAGCAGCTTTTTCTTTATTGTCCCAGTTGCGCCATAAAATACTGGAGCATGACTCCGGTGAAATCACCGAATACCAGGTGTTCTCCAGCATGAATACACGGTCGCCGATGCCGATGCCCAATGCACCTCCGGAAGCGCCTTCACCGATGATGATGCAGATGACGGGTACTTTGAGGATGGACATTTCATACAGATTCCGCGCTATGGCCTCACCCTGTCCGCGTTCCTCCGCCTCCAGTCCCGGATAGGCCCCGGGCGTATCGATCAAGGTGACGATGGGCTTGTTGAATTTCTCGGCCAGTTTGAACAGGCGCAGGGCTTTGCGGTATCCTTCCGGATTGGGCATGCCGAAATTGCGATACTGGCGCATTTTGGTATTGTTCCCTTTCTGCTGGCCGACAAACATCACGGTTTGGCCGTCAACACTTCCGAAACCACCGATCATGGCCTTATCGTCTTTCACCTGGCGGTCGCCAAACAGTTCGGTGAAATCTCCTCCTGTGATGGCCTGGATGTAATCCAGCGCGTAGGGTCGGTCCGGATGCCTGGAGAACTGAACCCGCTGCCAGGGAGTAAGGTTGCTGTACAGATCCTTCCGGGTACGCTCCAGCTTC
>CAZPCA010000036.1:0-13324 GCA_964584995.1 uncultured Bifidobacterium sp. | reverse complement strand
ACGTTCACCTTCCCCTTCTCGGCAATCTGCCGGGCCTTCACCAACTGGTCCTGGAGTTCTTCCAGGGGCTTTTCGAAATCCAATAATGTTCCGCTCATCTGTTCAGGTTGGACGACAAAGATACCCGAAAATAAAAAAACATAGATTCGCAGTCGGTAGAACCCATCCCCGCCGCTATGATTCATTTCCCACCGTGTAAAATCAATTTAGGCCTGAGTATCACTGCGAAGCGCAGCGACGGATACCATGAATTAGAGAGTGTTTTCTATCCTGTACCCTGGACCGATGCATTGGAAATTTTAGTGGCTGATAATCAAGGGTTAAATTTTCAGAGTTCAGGCATACCCATACCCGGCTCATTGGATAAAAACCTGGTTTACAAGGCGTATCAGGTACTCAACCGGGATTTCAAGCTGCCCGGCATGCTGGCCCACTTGCACAAGAACATCCCAATGGGCGCCGGACTTGGCGGTGGATCCTCCGACGCTGCCAGTGCCCTGCGCATGATGAACCAATTGGCAGGTCTTGAACTTTCGACCCGGCAACTGGAAAAATATGCCGCAGAGCTGGGCAGCGACTGCCCTTTCTTCATCCATGAAGAAGCGATGCTTGCCCGTGGCAGAGGTGAGGTGTTGAGCGCCTATCCCCTTCGGCTGCAGGGCTGGTATGCCGTAATCATCATGCCCGACATCAGTGTCAGCACCGCCGAGGCCTATAGCTGGATTCAGCCAAAGCAACCCGCTCAGCGCATCCCGGACTGCCTGCAAATGCCCCCCGAAACCTGGAAAGACGTTTTGATCAATGACTTTGAAGCACCGGTCATCCAGCGCCATCCCGTTATCGGTAGCATCAAAAACAAACTGTATGAGCAGGGAGCTGTTTACGCCAGCATGAGTGGTTCTGGGGCTGCCGTTTTCGGACTTTTCCGGGAAAAGCCGGAAGATTCTGAGTGGAACAAATACATTAGATGGATAGGTCTTTTAAATTGATTTTCAATCATCGTGACCGATCAAAGAACCTTCCCTTGTATTGAACTTCCTGTTCAGGCTATCCTGTTCTGCCAGCCAGGCTGCACTGGGTAAAAACTCCCCCTGGTCGTCCACCTCCGGCATTCCGGCATTGACCCAGGCCGTATACCAGAAGTCTGCCACGCAGGCCATCGCGCTTCTCATCCGCCGTTCTACCATCCCGTTGAGGGCCTTGTGATAGGCTTCGCTGTAGCCAGCCGAATACACCCGCACCAATTGGTTTCCCCGCTCCTCGTAGCTGTATTTCTGGTCGGCCGGGAACTGTCGGCTCAGGTCTTTTTCGATCCTCAGCACAGAATCATGGGCAGCATAGCTCTGCCGGAGGACCTGCCAGATTTCCTGCAACGGGGACTCCAGGTAGCGGGCCCTGCCCAAGAGCTTTTCGTAGCGTTCGCTGTACAACTCCGGCAACCGCGACTCCCAAAATCCGTGTATACCGTGCTGACCGGTCAGTTGTCCATTGTAATTACGGGTACAGTGCAGGGGTACGTGGGCATCACCGATGTAATGCCCCAGATCCGCTGCATAGTGCAGGATCTTCTCCCGGTCGTGCTCACGGAAGGCCTGGGTTAGTCGGTTCAACACGACGATACAGTGCCAGGGAACAATCCCGTGTGCTTTCAGCGAGTCCTCGCCGAATTTCAGCACGGCATCTTCCCAGCGAACCGGAATACTGTCGAAGGGCCGATCGCCGTACCGGTCCAGGTCAATGTAATGCCTTGCCGCCTCCTCGGGATCTGCGTAACGCCGTTTATCGGGGTCGACAGCATGTTCGGCGACAAACTGCAGGTGTCGCTTGAAAAAGCCGAACATCTCGGGAGGCAGCGCATACACTGCGTACTGATTAATAAGTTGGTGGCCGCGGAAGCCCCAGGCCATGAGGGTCATGACCGCACCTTGTGCGATACACAACGGCATTAAAATGCCCAATAATCTGGATTTCATCGTACTTCAAAAAACAAGTGCTGCCGAAGGAAAAATCAGGCAGTAAGGTTCACCAGTTCACCGTTCACCAGTCCTGGAATAACCGGGGCGAGGTTGGGTGTCAGGCAATATTCAATATCTTTTTCTATTTGCAATTTCTCCAGCCTTTTGCGGTGCGAGCTGCTGGCCAGGAAACCATAGAGATCGCCTTTCGCGATTTCGTACAAATGCACAGCGGCGAGTACTGCATCCCGCATCCTGTTCAAGTCGAAATGTGGAATCAGCTTTTCCGAAAGGGCTCCGGCCAGGAGCGTGTCTTCCAGGTTGAATGAGTTCTTCCATCCGGCACAAAGAAGCAAAACGCTTTTGTCCTGCAGCGGTAACCATTCCGCAAGGTGATCCAGATTGAGGAAGGAGCCCGCCACAATCTGTGCAGCGCCTTTCGCCGCGACAATGGCCTGTGTTCCGTTCGTAGTGGAGAGTGCCACACGTTGCCCCTTCACCCGTTCGTCCATATAGCTGAAGGGAGAATTGCCCAGGTCGAAACCTTCCAGCATCTCACCGTTCCTTTCCGCACCCACCAGATACCCCTTCTCGCGGTAAGCGATACTCTCTTCAATACCGGCCACCGGCACAATACTCTTTACACCGTTTGCGAATGCCACGCAGATGGAAGAAGTAGCCCTGAGAACGTCGATGACCACCACAATCCGCTCATCCAATTCATGCAAATGAATCAGGGCCGGAGTCAGGCACACTTCAAGGTTCTTTCTGGCGGAACTCATCCTGGCGGCAAGGAGATTTATTTCTGGATGAACGGTGTTTTAACCACGGATGCCTTTATGGCTTTATCTCGTATTTTAATGTAGATTCCAGTTCCCGCAGTTGAAAAATCGGACTGCACATACCCCATTCCGATGGCCTTTTGCAAGGTGGGCGACTGGGTACCGGAGGTGACTACACCGATCACATTTCCATCGGCATCGGTGATTTCATAGCCATGACGGGGAATACCCTTGTCTACCATTTCAAAACCGACCAACTTACGCTGGAGTCCGGCTTCCTTTTGGGCCTTGAGGGCGGCTGAATTGGTGAAGTCTTTGGTGAAGCGGGTTATCCAGCCCAGCCCGGCTTCGAGCGGTGAAGTCGTATCATCGATATCGTTGCCATAGAGGCAGAAAGCCATTTCAAGACGCAGTGTATCGCGGGCACCGAGGCCACAAGGCTTTATACCGAACTCCGCACCGGCCTCCATCAGCGCTTGCCAGATGGTCTCCGCATGCTGGTTTTCGATGTAGAGTTCGAACCCACCTGCACCGGTATATCCGGTATTGGAAATCAACACATTCCTACAACCTGCTACTTCACCCTTTGTGAAGCTGTAATACGGTATGGCGGACAAGTCTGTGGAAGTGAGCTTTTGGACGGTTTCCAGTGCACGCGGGCCTTGTACGGCCAGCAGCGAAGTCCTTTCGGAGATATTGAGCATCTCCACATTCCCGGTATTGAATTGCTGGATCCAGTTCCAGTCTTTATCGATATTGGAGGCATTGACAACCAGCATCCAATTGCCGTCTTCGAGGCAATAGACCAATAAGTCATCTACAATTCCACCCTGCTCATTGGGCAGGCAGCTGTACTGGGCCTTGCCGGGGCTGAGTTTCGACGCATCATTGCTCGTGACCCGCTGGATCAGCTCCAGCGCCCCTTCACCCTTCAGTATAAACTCTCCCATGTGGGATACATCGAACACCCCTACGCGGTTCCGCACGGTATCGTGCTCGGCATTGATACCTTCGTACTGTACCGGCATCAGGTACCCGGCGAAGGGTACCATTTTGGCCCCGAGTGCCTTGTGTACGTTTACCAATACGGTTTCCTGCAACTTTTCCAATGTCTCGCTCATAGTGTTGATTTAATTGAGGTACAAAAATAGCCTTTAGCCCGATACGAGTCGCTCCAGCAGGCTTCTGTAAACAGGCCACTGAGACTGCACCGAGAACCGATCCACGATCACCTGACGGGCAGCCTGACCCACCTGGTGCCTTATTTCCGGGTTTTCAATCAAATACGAGAGTACATCCAGCCATTGCTGCTCGGTATCTGCCAGAAAACCTGTTTCTCCGTGTGTCACGATGGTGGTATTGACGCCCACCGGCGAAAGCACGGGCGGCACCTGCATGGCCATGTACTGCAGGCCCTTGAAACCGCATTTGCCCTTTGCCCACTCATCATCGGGCAGCGGCATGATGCCAATATCGATGTCCGATAAGTCGGCCACCTCGGATTCAATTTTCCAGGGCATTCCCTGCAGGCCCAACCTTTCATTCGCATACCCGGGATCACCGATGAGCTTGAAGCGGATGGCGTCGCCGTACCTTTCGCGTAACTGCAGCAGCGCAGGCTCGATGGTACGGAAATGTTTTACAGTGGTCAGACTGCCTGTCCAACCGATGCATACCTGTGCAGGACGCAGTGGACGGCCCTGATCCGGACGATGATAGTCGGTATCAATAGTAGTCGGAATGATCGTAACATTCCGGTTATACGTCGACGCAAAATCTGCGAGGTAAGCATTTCCGGCGATCACTGCATCAGCAAGTGCGATGATATCCTTGGTTTTGGATGGGCGCTTGAGCCAGCTAAGGCGTTTGTTCGCTTCTGAAATATCGAAATGCCAGATAGCATCGTCGAAATCGAAAACAACTTTTGCTCCGGACTTGCTGAACATGCGCTCAAACAAAACCGAGCCGGTCATGAACGCTTCACGCTGGATGAAGATGATATCGTATCGCCCGGCCTGTAATACATCTCGCAAACGCTTACACCAGCTTCTGACAAAGAGGCTTGTTTTTCTTCTCAGATTACCCGGTGAATAAAACACGGCATCGTCCTTCTCCTCGATCAACCACGAATAGTCATATTCAAAACCGGCTGATGCTATAAGATCCAGGTATTGCTCGAAGCGGAAGCGCTGGCTAGGCGATCTTCCCGGACGGTGAGCAGCAACAAAGAGGATCCTAGGCATTGAGTCGCAAATATAGACCGATTGAAGGCATTTACGTGTGACCTGAGCGGCTCTTATCGACCTTAGGCTGCATCCGGTATCAGGTTACGGCTTTATCTGTCAAGTGTTTAATCCGTAAACAATAATAGATGCAATAAACGATTACCATGGCCTATTCACTCGGAATCGAGCGATCGAACCGACAGGAAGCTACAAGAAAAGCTCTGTAAGTGTCACCAGGACCAGCAGTACCCCTCTTCAGTGTTATATTGATTAATTTTGCGTGTGCTTTCTATGAACCACATCGCCCGTCTGCTGGACATCCAGAAGCCGCGTCTGCTGATCCTGATAGCCGATGTGTTCATCTGCTCAGCGGCGCTGTACCTTGCCTATCTGGTGCGATTCAACTTTCAGGTTCCAGAAATTGAAACCGCCACCTTCACCTGGGTATTTCCGCTGGTCATCGGTGTTCGATTTATCTCCTTTTTGATGGCCCGTACCTACAGTGGCATCATCCGCTACACAGGCACGAGGGATGCAGTGAGGATTTCCCTGGTATTGTTAGGAGGTTCCACATTGTTCGCACTGATCAATTTGGTAAGTTTTGAGTGGAAGAGCATTTACCTGGTCCCTTTTTCCATCGTCATTCTGGAGTTTCTCATCACCGAATTTTTTATGGTTGCCGGAAGACTCGGTATTAAAATCCTCTATATGGAACTGAAGAATCCCAGCAGTTCCAGAACCGGGGTGGTGATTTACGGAGCTGGGCAAGCGGGACTCATCACCAAGCGCATGCTCGATGATGACCGCGATGTTAACTTCCGAGTATCGGCTTTCATCGATGACGATCCCAAAAAATCAGGTAAGAAGCTTGAGGGAGTGGACATCTTCCCTGCAGAGATGCTGGAAGAAGTACTGGAAAAAGGTCAGGTGCGCAACCTGATCATTGCCATTCAACAATTATCTCCGGAAAAGAAGCAATTCATCGTAGAGAGCTGTCTGCGCCAGCATGTACGGGTCCTGGATGTACCTCCGGTGAAATCCTGGATCAATGGCTCTCTGAGTTTCGGACAAATACGCAAGGTGAACATCGAAGACTTGCTGGGACGGGATCCCATACAATTGAATCAGCAGAAAATCGCTGAGGACCTCCGCGGGAAAACCGTTTTGGTCACCGGAGCCGCCGGTTCCATTGGCAGTGAAATTGCGCGCCAGATACTACCGTTCGCACCCGGTAAATTGATTCTGCTGGACATGGCGGAATCGCCCCTGTACGAACTTGAGCTTGAATTGAAAGAGCAGAACTCCGGCTCAGCAGATACGATTGAGACGGTCATCGGAGACGTTCGCAATCAGGACCGTCTGCGTAATGTATATCGCAGCTTCGCCCCCACTGTCATTTACCATGCCGCCGCCTACAAACATGTGCCCGTGATGGAGCTGAATCCCAGCGAATCCATCCTGAACAATGTCATGGGCACCAAGACCCTGGCCGATCTTGCATTGGAATTCGGAGCGGACAAATTCGTCATGATCAGTACAGACAAAGCCGTCAATCCCACCAATATCATGGGAGCGACCAAGCGCATCGCGGAAATGTACATCCAATCCATGAATGCACTGGGAAAGACCCGATTCATCACGACACGATTCGGCAATGTACTTGGCTCCAACGGCAGCGTCATCCCCCGCTTCAAGAAGCAGATCGAAGCCGGTCAGCCACTCACGGTGACCCACCCCGACATTACACGTTACTTCATGACCATTCCGGAGGCCTGCCAACTGGTACTTGAAGCGGGTAGCATGGGCGAAGGCGGTGAGATTTTCATTTTTGACATGGGAAAACCCATACGCATCGCCGATCTGGCCGAAAAGATGATTCAGCTGAGCGGACTGGAATTGGGTAAGGACATCCAGATACAGTACACCGGTATACGGCCCGGTGAAAAACTGTACGAGGAATTGCTGGCCAACGAAGAAAACACCTTACCCACGCATCACAGGAAAATCATGATCGCGCGTGTCAAGCAGTACGAGTTCGGATATGTGTCGAAAGAAATTGAGGAACTGATTGCTCTTTTTCCCTCTCAGGACAATCTGGCCATCGTCCGCAAAATGAAATCGATTGTTCCGGAATACATCAGCATGCACTCCGATTTCGAGAAACTGGACAAGGCGTAACGCTGTATCAACCGTGTACGGTTTCCTTTTTCCCGAAGCCCTTGATGATTTCCCCCTCGTAATCGAGCCACTCCTGCCAACGGGCATCCACATCCTCCCCTTCTGCGTATTGCCGGGCGAAATTGATAAATACCGCATAGTGGTTCGCCTCGCTGATCATGAGTTCATGGTAAAAAGCACGAAGATCTTCGTCGCGGATATTTTCTGTCAACACTTTGAAACGCTCACAACTGCGGGCCTCGATCATAGCGGCAAACAAAAGCCTGTCGATCAACTGCTGAGTCCGGGAACCACCCTTCCGCATGAATGCATACAGGAGTCCGACGTATTCATCCTTGCGCTCCCGTCCGAGTACGAATCCCCGCTGTAACAGTTTATCGTGTACCCGCTGAAAATGCTCCAGCTCCTCCCGGGCAATCTCCAGCAAGGTATTCACCAGATCACTCTTTTCCGGATACTTGATCACGATGGAAATGGCATTCGAGGCAGCCTTCTGCTCACAGTAAGCGTGGTCGGTCAGCACCTCCTCGATATTTTGCTCTACGATATTCACCCAGCGCGGATCGGTGGGCAATTTCAGCCTGAACATGCATCAATAGTTTAACAGTTCTACCATGGCATCACGCACCTTACCTGCATTGGGAAGCATGGTCGCTTCAAGTGTCGAATTCAAGGGAATGGCCGGGAGGTTTTCCGCACCTACTACGTGCACTGGAGCATCCAGCCATTGAAAGCACGTACGCTGAATACGACCTGCCAGCGCCTGCGCAAAGGAATTGTTCACCGGTTCCTCGGTCACCACCAGACACTTGTGATGCATTTTCACGGATGAAAAAATGGTTTGCTCGTCCAATGGGACAAGCGTGCGAAGGTCAATGACCTCTATTCTGCCAGGAAACTCTTTCGCGGCATTACCGGCCCAGTAAACACCCATGCCGTAGGTAATAACGGTAAGGGTATCCGCTTCTACGCCGGGATCGGCTTGCAGAACAAAACGCGCCTTGCCAAGGGGGAGTATATAATCTTCCGAAGGCTCGGGGGTTCTTGCCTCTTCGGTCCCTTTTATTTTGGACCAGTACAAACCCTTGTGCTCGAGCATTACGACGGGGTTCGGATCGTAATAAGCGGCCTTCATCAGCCCTTTCAGGTCAGCACCGGTAGAAGGATAGCAGATTTTTATACCCCGTATATTGGTCAGTACACTCTCTACACTGGAAGAATGGTAAGGACCGCCACTGCCGTAGGCACCGATTGGAACACGGATGATGCTACTCACGGGCCATTTGCCGTTGCTGAGGTAGCAGGACCTGCTCACCTCGGTGAAGAGCTGATTCAGACCCGGCCAAATATAATCCGCGAACTGTACTTCCACAATCGGCTTGCAACCCGCCGCACTCATGCCGACAGTACTTCCGATGATGAAGGCCTCCTGGATGGGCGTATTGAACACGCGGTGGTCGCCGAACTTCTGCGCCAGCGTTGCCGCCTCGCGGAACACTCCACCGAGACGACCGCCCACATCCTGCCCATATAACAGGCACTCCGGGTGGCGCTGCATCAGTTCCTGTATCGCGAACAAGGCACAATCGACCATCACCTTATTTTCTGCTCCGGCAGGTGCACGCTCACCGCGTTCTTCCGTCACCGGTGTCGGTGCGAAATCGTGCGTGAACAGATCATCCGGACGGGGATCTTCTGCCTGCAATGCCAACTCGAAATCACTGCGCACAAGGGCCTCTGCTTTTTCTTGCACTTGTGCCAACTCGTCTTCGGAAACACCAGCATCCAACAAAGACTGTCTCAGTTTAGGCAGTGGGTCCCGCAGAGCAGATTCGGCCAGATCATCCCTGTACCATTCTTTCCGAACGCCAGAGGTATGATGGTTGAGCAGGGGAACCCGCGCATGCACCAACCAGGGCCTCGCATGGGTGCGTACGGAGGCGATGATGCGCTGCATAGTTTCGTAACAACTGATAAAATCAGTTCCGTCGATACTCACCGCTTCCAGACCATTGAAGCCTTTCGCATAGTCGTATGCGTTCATAGCACGCGTCTCACGCGCTGTTGCCGAAATATCCCACTCGTTGTCCTGCACAACATAGATGATAGGAAACTGCTTCAAAGCGGCCATCTGAAAGGCCTCTGCCACCTCTCCCTCCGTAACGGAGGCATCGCCCAGGGAACATACCACCACGGGATTCGGCTGATCAGCGGGAAGCATACCCATTTTATCCAGGTATTGAATGCCCATAGCGACGCCTGTTGTAGGAATCGCCTGCATACCTGTTGCAGAACTTTGATGCGGTATCTTGGGCATTCCTTCACGGCGAAGGCTGGGATGTGAATAATAGGTTCTCCCACCCGAAAAAGGATCCTCCCGCTTGGCCAGCAATTGCAGCATCAGCTCATACGGACGCAGGCCGATGGCCAACAGCATGCTGTCATCGCGGTAATAGGCGCTGAGATAATCCTGCGCACCCAACAACATCCCTACGGCCAATTGGATCGCCTCATGACCTCGGGAAGTGGCATGTACATAACGGGCTGTGATCTGTACTTTCTCTTCGTACAAAACAGTCATCTCCTTGGCGGTGCACATGAGCCGCCAGGCCTCCAGTAAAACATCCTTGCTGATTCCGCTTTGCTTCTCTTGGGTTAAGATGGACGACATGGCGCAAAAATACTAAATAACTCGGGGTCCACTTCCTCTCCCAACGCTGAATCCTTTGTAACTTAAGTAATATAAGATTACTTTAACACATTTGAATGCAAACCGGTTTGCTTGACTAAGAAAGGGGAATTATCCGACGAAAAGCACCCTTTTCGCATGATATTTCCAGATCATCTCTCTATCAACAAGCGGGCTTTATAGCTTTCTGTAGGTCCTACAAGGATGAGCATATAAACACCTGTACTGAATGTTGAAACATCTAGGGTAACCTGAGATAGACCTTCACTAAAACTACGCGACTCTGCCAACAACCTTCTACCAGAAACATCGGTAATGTAAAGGTTCATTTTTTCTTCAACGGCTGTTGGTAAGACGACCTTCACCAAATCATTTGCTGGATTCGGATACATTTCGAGAACGGTAATGCCGTCGTTGCTATCTGCCAAACGTGGACAGGCCTGTGAAGTGACGGACAAGGATCGAGAACTGCCCGAACCACAAGCGTTATTGGCTATCACACTGATTGATCTTGTAGCGGCTGTAGCATTGAAGTTCAGGCCCACCGTATTGGTGCCTTGACCACTGGCTAAGGTGATCCCAGAGGGAACCGTCCATGTATAGGATGTAGCCCCCACTGCTGTTGCAGATGTGTAAGACTGATTGACAGCATTCACACAGACCGTAGTTGGACCTGAGATGACTCCGGCCTGTCCAGGACGGCTGATCACACGCAGAGACCTTTCTGTACTTGAACCACATCCATTGTTTGAACGCACAAAGATGGTATCAATTCCATTCCAAGTTGATGGATAAGTAATGACCACGGACAATTGATTGGCAGGAACAGTGACTGGTGAAGGTAGACCATTGATTAGAGCACCGGTCAACTTGATTCTCCAGGTATATGTTATGGCACCAGAAATGACAGCGGGCATGGAGTAGGTCATGCTAGTCACACCACACAAACCACTACTTTGTCCAGTAAGAGAACCGGGCGTTCCTGGTGCTGTTGTACGACGGCTGACGACCTTTGTTCTGAATGCACTTAAGCCCTTGCAGTTGCCGGATTGCACACGCAGAGTATCAGAATTGTAGGTTTGAAGGAAGGTCACTACCACAAACGTATCCGGAGTGGTGAATGCGCTACCAGAGCCATTGATGGTGGAACCTGGAGGAGGAGTCCAGACATAGAAGTCGGCCGTAGAAACTCGAGCAATAGTGAAAGTATACACATCTCCACGACAGGCAGTGGTGGTTCCTCCTATTGAAGTCGGAGTAGTCGGTATTGCGGTACGAACCGTCACATTCAGAGAGGCGGTTGAGGAAGCACATGTAGTGGATGCAGTAACAGAAACCGTTCCCGTCACCGCACTACTTGACCAGGATGTCGTAATACTGTTAGTACCTTGACCTGCAGTTATTGTCACACCAGTTGGAACAACCCATGTGTAGCTAGCACCTGTCACACTGGCAACGGAGTAAACAACACCTGTAGCAGGGCGACAAACCGGATTTTGGCCCGATATGGAACCCAGTGAAACAGAATTGCTGATGGCTACAGCAAGTGAACCATTAGCGTTGCCGCAAGAATTTGACAAGGTGACACTTACATTTCCTGCAACCGCAGTGGAACCCCAATTGGTAGTGATGGAATTGGTACCCTGACCCGCGCTAATGGTTACGCCGGAAGGAACGGTCCAAGAGTAATTGCTACCTGCCTGCGCTGTCACAGAGTAAACTAATCCAGTAGCTCCGGCACATGCCGTAGCAGGTCCAGTAACGACGGGCGAAGTTGGTGCTGCATTCACAACAACCGACCGGGAAGCAGTTACCGTTGAGCAGGAATTTGCAACGGATACGGAAACGTTGCCAGAAACCGCACTTGCTCCCCAGGAAGTGCTGATGGAAGCGGTACCCTGGCCAGATGTAATGGTGACACCAGTTGGCACTGTCCAGTTATAAGTAACACCTGCTTGAGCAGAGATAGAAAAAGAAACACCTGCTGCACCGCGGCATACCTGTGAAACACCGGAGACCGTAGGGGTTGCCGGTGATTGCCCGACTGAAACAGGTTTGATCGCAGAAACAGAACCACAAGAGTTTGTAATTGTAACTGATACATTACCTGCCAATGCGGAAGAAGACCAATTGGTAGTAATCGAATTGGTACCGGTTCCGGATGCAATAGTAACACCCGCAGGTACCGACCAAGTATAGGTGACACCTGTTTGAGTAGGTACGGAAAACGTAACAGCATTTTGAGGTAAGCAAACCAATGAAGCACCACTTACCGAGGTAGCCGCAGGTGCGGTATTGACCGTAACTGCACGAACCCCATTCACAGTACCGCAATTATTGGTTACTGCCACTGAAACATTGCCGGCATTTGCAGATGACGACCAGGAAGTGCTTATTGAATTTGTTCCCTGGCCCGAGGAGATTGTCACACCGGTTGGCACTGACCAGGTGTAAGAAACTCCTGTTTGAGCAGTTATGGAAAAAGTAATTCCGTTCGTACCAGCGCAAACCTGCGACACGCCTGAAACAACCGGCGTTGCGGGCAATGTACCAATGGAAACCACCTTGACTGCATTCACAGATCCGCATGTATTGGAAATCACTACAGAAACGTTTCCTGCGACTGCGGTAGAAGACCAAGTGGTAGTGATAGCATTGGTTCCCGCACCGGAGGTGATGGTGACGCCGGCAGGGACGGTCCATACATAAGATAATCCTGCCGATGCCGGTACAGAAAAGATGACTCCGGATTGCGGGATGCAAACCTGGGATAATCCACTTACAGTTTGTGCAACCGGCGCGGAATTGACTGTTACTGCCAGCACTTCGGTTGCAGAACCACAAGAATTGGATGCAACAACGGACACATTTCCAGCGACCGCAGAGGCGGACCAAGAGGTCACAATGGAATTGCCCCCTTGACCCGAGGTAATTGCCCCCCCCCCTGGAACTGTCCAGGTATAGTTGAATCCGGATTGGTTAGTGACTGAATACACCACTCCGCTTTGACCGGTACAAACACTACTATTCCCTGATATAGCACTGACAATAGGATTTGGAAGTATGGTAATAAACACCGTATCCCTATCCGCTACACAAGGGCCGGCACCATCAGGATCATTCGTTGTAGCAAAGAGTTGAACGGAACCTGCCAATATATCGGCGGCTGAGGGAGTATAGGTTGGAGTAAGTACTGTAGCAGACGGAGAGAATGTACCGCTTCCTGCAGTAGTCCAGGTCACTGCATTGGCACCACCAGAAATGGAACCCGCCAACGTCACTGGATCACCACCACAGGAAGTCCTGTCGGGTCCGGCATTCACTGCAGGGGGATTCGTGCAGGTATTGCAGGTAATGACAGTGAGCAAGGCTGTATCGGCATTGGTACAACCTGCGGTGCTGGTATAGGTGTACGTGATGATTTTAGTTCCAAGACCGGCAGATGCGGGATTGAACACATTCCCGCTCACACCCGGACCGGAATACAAGCCTCCG
>CAZPCA010000035.1:16817-19520 GCA_964584995.1 uncultured Bifidobacterium sp. | reverse complement strand
TGACACCGCCACGCTTGCGAATATAGGTGCGGGTCTCTATCAGCTGGTGGTGACGGATAACAACGGCTGCAGCACGCAATCCACCTACACGGTGAACAATCCTGCCAATCCCTGTTCGGTGCTGATTAGCATGCGGGTCTTTGTAGAAGGAATGTATACTGGAGCGCAATCCATGCAGCCTCTCCTTTCTGCTGCAGCAACGGATACCCTGATGTTGCAACTACGACAAGCACAATCTCCCTTTGCACTGCTCGCATCGTCAACGGCAACCGTGAACACTACCGGTTGGGTCACATTCACATTTCCTCCCTCGTTGTGGCAGCAGACCTGCTACCTGGTCATCCGTCACAGAAACGCCCTGGAAACATGGAGCAAGGTGCCTTTGTTCATTCCTGCAGGATCGCAGCAATACATCCTGACAGACTCTTCCATACCCGTGCTGAGAGCTTCGGGCCTGATGGATTGAATCAATCGATTTTCCGAATGAATTTTGCAGGAACACCACCTACCATGGTGAGGTTTTCCACCGATTCTCTGACAACGGCTCCAGCGGCGACAATGGCACATTCACCGATGGTCACATTGGGAAGTACAATTACGCCGGCTCCTAACCAAGCGTCTTTCTGGACATGGATGTTGCCGCGCACAGGAGGGAAATAATCGGTGAGTCGGGAGTCGTTGGCATCACTGGCCAGAACGAGTGTCACGCGCGGACCGATGGAAACGCGGTCCTCCAAGATGAGGCTGCAGGAATTGTCGGAATTCATGGTGGACAGCATCAGTCCAGGTCCGATGTAGACTTTTCGGCCAATCGAAAATCCGCATCTGCGGAGTGCCCATACGCGGACTGCATTGGCAGGAAAATTCCCGGCCAGGAGTCGCATGAGCTTGATCCATGCCTTGCCAATGAAGTTTCGTTTTCGCACTGAAGTCATCTGCCGGAGCGTATGAATTTGTATAGCTTTAGTCCAAATGTACCTACTTTCATCAACAAGGGTTTGTGCACCATTTCATAGCGTCCATACTGGACCAACTCTCCACCGAATTTTTCTTTGAAAGCCCGTACTCCGTAGTCGGCATCGGGTTTGCCAGCACCGAGAAAGTCGAAGTGTTCCAACTCATGGGTTTGGGCATACTGTATCGCAGCCCAGGTGGATAGTATACTTGGATATTGATCTTTGTAAACATGATCCTCTCCGGTGATATACCATTCGTAAATGGCCTTGCCCGGCATTACCGGACAAAGTATGCCTCCGATGGTTTTGCCTTCATGGCGTACAAGCAGCAGGCATCCCAATCCTTTTGGTACGAGGTCTCTTTGAAACGCTTCGAAAAACGCTTGTGGAGGAAGGGGTTTATTTACTTTTTTCCTGTATAGCTGGCGGAGCATTGAATAAAATTCGGCGGCTTCCACCTCTGATCTGCATTCTACGATTTGCGCAGTAGACAATCCCTTTCTTACCTGACGTGCCTTGCTCTTGCTCATTCTCGACAAGAGGGACTCTGTTGTGCAGGATCGGGTGTGGACCAGGAAATTCAAGTGCGGAAGGTAGGTGAATCCGGTACCGGTGAATGCAGTGTGGATTTTTTCGCAGGAAAAAATATTTCTGAATTGAGAGTAAATGGCTTTTTTTCGAATTGTCCGCAGGTAGGCATGCAACAGAGCGCTTGCGGTATGTTCGTTAATGCTGAGTGGTCCGCCCCATACGATGCTGCGGCTGGTCAGGGCGCCGTAGAAAGTGGGTTCCTGTTGAACGACACTGACAAGTATCCCTTTAATTGAATTGTCTGTGACCGAGACCGCACAGTGTACATGCGGGGTATATCCGGGCACCTTGCTGAACAGGGCATAGGCCTCCGGCAATTGAAAGAAATTACCGTCCTTGTGCGTATACACAAAACGACTCCAAGCTTCGAGGTCGATAGCCGTAGCATCACTGATGATTCGAATGGAGTCCTCTTGCATACCTTACTCGGTCATGGGGTTGGCCACGTAAAAGTGCTTTTTGATGCGGTTTTTAATGCCTTGCAGAACGAGTTCCCTGCACCAGGGCCCCCAGTCGTCGTGCCAACGTTGTGGGTGTGTTGTCAGCATGATTCTAGCCGGAAGTGTTTGCGCTTTCAAGGCACGCACTATATCGTCCGTAGAGCGCAGGTGGAATTGTTGCTGGAAGGGATGTTTGACCTTGTCGCGCACGCTGACCTTGGTGCCGTCCCACTTTCTCCCGGTGTCAGTGAGGTAAAGGGTGCTGCTGAAATCCGTATCGAAATAGGGTTCGCCGAGTATGCCGTAGTCCTGGTATCGGTGGTCGCGCCAGATAAGCCGGTTGTCCCAGGGCGATGCCGGACTGCCGTGCATGCAGATGGTCTTCACCGGATAATAGGTCCTGAAGTATTCGAGGTTTTTTTCAAAGAGCCGGATGGCCTTTTTGTAATTGCCGTTGGCCAGTGAAAGATCTTCGTAGTGATAACCGATTTCGTGTCCCAGTGCAGCGATTTTTCGGATGATTCCGGGGTCATTGCTTTCGTCCACAATACGGAAGTAATACGTGCTGCGCGCCCCCATCTCTTTCTCTATTTCTGCCTTCAGGAGACTCTGTACAGGCTGCGCATCAACGTCGTGGCGAAGTACGATGCAACGCTCGGGACACTGCTTGCCGATGAATTCTTCAAACGAGATCAGTGCATAGCCTGCTTCGCTGC
>CAZPCA010000035.1:0-16807 GCA_964584995.1 uncultured Bifidobacterium sp. | reverse complement strand
GTGAGCGGCACGCTGTTGCGCCCCGAGCCCGAATCGCTGCTGGATGTCAACAGCTCCCTGTACTTAATCATGGTGAAGTCGCGTGCCATCGGATGCTGCCGTGTTAATGTGTTTCGCTATGTCGCGTGCTGTCCGGATAGTCGCCAATGAACCGGGTGAAAAACTTGGTGGGGTCTATGGTGTTCTCCAATAAGTGTGTTCTCTTTTTCATCCATTTTTCTTTCAGCGATCCCATTTGCAGGAGCTCGTCTATCTTTTGCAGCAGCAGATGCGGTTGGGTCGCGGATATGCCAAAGGTAAGTCCGTAAACATGCTCCAACTCTTCCAAATATCCGAGTTTTCCAACAAAGTCATTGAATCGTATGGCAGGGGTGCCCAGTACCGCAGCTTCCGCGGTCATGGTTTGACTATCGCCAATGTATAAGTCAGCAAAAGCGAGCACATCAAGTATGTCGGAGGCTTTGATTTGTACACGGTATTTCTCCAGCGCTGGCGGTAATGGTCGTTCTGAACTAAGGTGTACTTTTCCAAACGGTACAAGGCGTTCGATGATTTCCAGCGCGAGTTTGTCGGTGATGCCGCTGACATGATCATCGTGCCAGGCAGTAAGTTGTGCGAAGCGGATGAAGAAATTCATTTTTTGCTCTGCAAAAAGATGTGCTACCTTGGCGTATTCAGGCTGGAAGTATTCCGGTCGGAGGTAGGCCAGTTCATGGTTGCCTTTGTATTTGATGGTTTTTGGATGACCGTTCCATTGTGCAGCGCTGCAGGAAACAGGGCATAACTGATGGTCCAGGAATCGGACAAAAGTCCTGGAATAAAAAGGGAAGATCTCCAGGTCGTCTTCGAAAACCGCGATGAATTTTATTCCCATCCATTTTCCGATGGGAGCGAATTCTGCGGAGGTGGACACGAAGATATCCGGGCGGAATTTGCGGGCAATCTGCCAGTGTTGCAGCATTCGTTGAAGGAAGGCGATAGCAACGCCTACACGGCCGGCTTTTCGTTCAATCACAGCAATATTGGTATAGGGCAATCCGCTTTCGTCGAGAAGCCTTTGCAGTACATCTTTGCTTTTGATGGTGACCAATACCTCATGTCCGGCTTCTTTCAGATTCTTCACGGTGTGTTTGAAGAGATGAAAGTGGGCAGGATGGGCCAGGTAGAAAAGGATTCTTTTAGGATGCATGGTCTGCCGATAATAAGGCGGTTAGTCCGGCCAGCATCCATGCATTCGACCAGCGCATGAAGTTGGTTTTCTCTGTGCAATACTTGCTCTTGCGAAAGTAAAAATATCCTTCCTGCGCCTGCATGTTTTCTATCATCCAAAGGGCCACACGTTCTGCCGGTTCCATTTGTCCGAAGCGCACCGCCGTAAGCAAGGTTTGCCCCGCGGCCGTACAGTCGGCAGGCCAGGCACGGTCATGGTAAAACCTGGGTTGCCCCTCGGGGGTGATGAAATGTCGGAAGTAGTAGTCGGTGCCTTTGGCCAGGCTTGGCTGCCAGGTATGGTCTGCGGTGCAGCGCTGGTATTCGTCCAGACAGTCCAATATGTAGCCTGTGTGGTAATTGTCAACCCATCCTCCCGTAGACCTTTCCGAATAATACCAGGAACCGTCATCTTGTTGTTCCTGCATGACGTAGCGGCATGCACGTTGTGCCGTATCCGCATAGGCGGTGTTTTGCCGGATAGAGTGGGCCTGGGCAAGTAGGCGTACACCTTTCATGCTGGCATTGAAAACCTTTTCCTGGTCAAAGGGAGAGTACGAGAAGCACAATGAACCGTTTTTCCCCGGATGTTGGTGCAGATGGGTCAGGGTGAAGTGTGCGGCCTGCTGTACGAGATCTCCGGCTTGTTCTATGCCATAGTGTTTCCATGCCGTGTAAAGCCCGTTGGCGACAATGCCGGTAGCCACCACGGTGGGTTGATAGGCATCGATACGCGCATAGCGGGCTTCCCAGGGAAATGGATAGCCCCAGCAGGCACCGGTATATCCCGAAGGAATCAGTTCAGTCAACCTTTCGATAAGACGAAGGATTTTTTTCTCGGTTGCCGTATTTTTTTCCGGATCTTGGGCATAGGCCTGGATGGCTAGACCGAGCGTGACCGGGTTCAGCGATTTTGGTATTGCCAGTACGGGTCGTAGATTGAGAGGGAGACGTTTTACTCCTTGTTGCAGAAAAAAACGCGCTGACTTGCTGATAGAGAAAGGGGGAAACTTCACCAGCGGACTCAGCAACGCATCGTAGGGGTCGAAGCCCCTGTAGTCTGCGGTTTCCATGCAGGATTGCAGACGGGATAATGAGGCCTGAATCTGCTGCCGGTATTTCATGCAGTTTGGGTGCTGAGTATTTTTCCGTTTTGAACGATGGATTCAAGAACGAGAAAAGTCGCCAGTGTTGTATTGTGGATTTCTTCGAATGGTATCGGGCAAGGATTTCCTTCCCGAAGTGCATGACAGAATGCACTTATCTCTGCTCGATGTCCTTTGTCCTGGGTTTGTTTCCAGCTTTGCTTCTTGCGGCCATCGTATACATCGAGCTTTTTGAAATCTTCGTTTTGCACAATGGTGCCTCCGCTGTATATCTCTATGTATTCTTTGCTGACATCCTTGTTTCCATTAGAAAAATAGGCGATGCTCGCAATGCTGCCATTTTCCATTTTCAATTGGATGCTCACGGTGTCGTTAAGGTGTGCAGGATCCTTGAGGGCAACTGCCGATACTTCGGCAATCAAACTGCCGCTGAGATAAGAGCAATAATCGATGAAGTGACAGACTTCACCTACAATACGTCCTCCGCCTGAGAGGGGGTCGTGGATCCAGTGGTCGGCAGGTACAGTGCCGGCATTCACCCGGCAAACAATCGCCACGGGGATGTCGGTACGCAGGTGTTTTTTGATGATCGCGGTGAAGGGTGCAAAGCGGCGGTTAAAACCGACCATCACAGTTTTGCCGACTTTTTTGGCTGTAGCTGTTATACGATCCAGTTCTTCCCGGTGCAGGCAAAGGGGTTTCTCAGTGAATACGTTTTTGCTGTTCTCCAGTGCGGAGATGACGAGTGAGGCATGGGAGTCGTGGCGCGTGGCGATGAAAACAGTGTTGATGGCTTTGTCGCCGAGTATGTCTTCCGCATTGCCGCTACAATAGGAGAATCCGAATTTTTGCGCTACGTTTTTAGCATTGTTCGGGCGCGCTGTGGCAATTCCTACGAGCTCCGCTTTGCCCTGTAAGGCCGGAAGCAGGAAATTCTGCCCGAAGGATCCTGCGCCGATCATGCCTGCCTTGATAGGACAAGGTTGTTGTTCGGCCGAACGGGGTAGAATGACAATAGGCGCCGGCGTCTTATTCAAGTCGTACTCCAGTACGATTCCGGCAAATGGTTCCTGGCGTCCGAGGATGAGATCGTAAGCGGCCGGGGCATTCTTGAAAGGGAAGTGATGGGTGAGGAGGTTTTCAAGGCGTATCTTTTTCCTGTGCAACAGGTCAATGAACGCCTCCATGTTTCGGTTCTCTGTCCAGCGCACATAGGCTATCGGATAATCAATGCCTTGTTCTTCGTATTCGGTATCATAACGCCCTGGGCCATACGAACAGGACATCTTCAACTCCAGTTCCTTGATGTAATAGTTTTTTCTGTTGAATCCTGTCGGTACAGCACCCACAATGACCACTTTGCCTTTTTTGCGGCACACTTGTCCGGCCAGATCTATGGGGTCGTTGGAGTTCGTGCTGGCGGTGATAATGACGGCGTCTACTCCATGGCCTTCGCTGAAACGATGCAGGGCTTCTTCGAGTTGAGCGTCAGTGCGTGACAATGCGAGGTCCGCACCGTTATGCGCAGCCGCCTTTACCTGCTTATCATCGATATCGATGCCGGCCACTTTCACTCCGGAAGCCTGCAGCAATTGAACCGTAATCTGTCCGATGAGGCCAAGGCCTATGACCACACAGTTTTCTCCCAGTTTCAGGTCTGCCTGACGAACACCCTGTAAGGCAATTGCACCAAGGGTTGTGAAGGAGGCATGGTCCAGCCCGACAGATGCCGGTACTTTCACGCAGAGTTGTACCGGAACGGCTACTACTTCAGCATGCACAGCGGAAGCGCCGCCGCAAGCCACTCTGTCGCCCGGCTGGAAATCGCGTACATCGTCAGCGACGGCAATCACCTCTCCCGCACAGGAATATCCAAGTGCACTCGGTGCATCCAGTTTGTTCATGACCAGGCGGTAGGTGTCCATCCAGCCGATGGTCCGGGCTGTCTGTATCACTTTTTTGACTTCTTCCTTACGGGCCCTTGCCTTGCCGATATACCCGAGGCGGGCATCTTTCACGGTCTTGCCTTCAGTACCCGCACTGATCAGCGAAAAGTGATTACGAACCAATACCTGACCGGATCCCAGCGCAGGAAATGGAACTTCCAACAGTTCCATTTTACCGTCCTTAAGATTCTGAGTCAGCTGTTCCATGGTTATCCTATCACTGTATCGAATACCTTTCGAAGTTGTGCAGTCATCCGTTCTTCTGTGAAGTCGGATTCGTACATTTTACGAGAAGCAAGGCCCATCTGTTCCCTTTTTTCAGGATTTTCGATTAATTCCATGATGCTGGCAGCCAAGGCTTCCGGGTTTGCCAAAGGTACGATGAAGCCATTGATTCCGTGATGTACCGATTCTACGATGGCTCCACGGTCGGTGCTAATGATGGGCAATCCTGCCGCCATAGCTTCCACGATCACCCATGGATGTCCTTCGGGTTCTCTGGGTGGGAAGAGGAAAATATCCGCCTTTTTCATGTAGATCAACTTCTCTCCCGATGCTTCCTGTCCATGAAAATGTACCGGTAGCTTGTGCGCTGTTATCAGCTCCAAGCACGTCTTTTTTGTAGACTCCTTCCTCCATCCACCGATCACATCCAGCACGACCTTCTCCCGCTGTTGTTCCGGAAGCAGTGCCAATGCCTGTAATACATCTTCTATGCCTTTGGAGGCTTGGAGATTGCCAAGGTAAAGCAAGTGTATCCTCCGCTCGTCTTTTACGATGTTTTCCGGAAAAACATAATTGCCGCCGTTGGGTGCTACAAATATCTTTTCCTCGGGATAGTATCCTTGGAAAAGGTAGCGCAGGTTATTTCCCAGCACGATAACGCCGGAGCTAAGTTTAAGAATGCAGCGGACGTATGATCTGGTAATCGGATGACTGCGTTGCATCCATACCTGAAATTCGCTGCCCCGCAGATGCAGCAGTATCTTTGCACAGAATATTCGGCAAAGCAACACGTAGACGGAATCCTTGAGGAATCCCACGGTGCTTTGGCTGATGGGAATCACGACCAGTTCGGGTTTTTGAGAAAATCCCTTTTTTATCAAACGGATATAAATACGCACACCGGCGATGGCTTTCTTCACGCTCCACTGGCCCATTTCACGTAAGTCTTCGTTGATTTTCGTGTCGATGTGTACGAGCTCGAAGTGCTCCTTCAGTCCCGATTGTAACAGGATTTGCGTGGCTATCGCGGGGCCCATGAACGGCGGTGGGAGTTTCCCAAACAAGAAAACACGTGGGCGCTTCATCAGGTGAATCGGGTTTGACGTTCTTTGGGCAACAGGCAATACGCGATGATCGGAAACACGATGTAGAGCAAGGGGGCATACAAGGTGGGCACCGTAGTGATTGACCACATCAGCATGGCGGCGATGGTGGCCGCAATCAGGTATTTTTCAGGCATAAACAGTCTGAACCATCTCGCCAGGGCAGCCAGCAGAAACACGACCCAGAAAAAAAGTCCCACGAAGCCCGTCAGGAAGAGTTGACGGACATAATCACTGTGCATGCCTCCCCCGATCATGACCACGGTTTCTTTGAAATTCGCAGTGACGATGCCGAAGAAGTGATTATAAGCCGGCATTTGTTCCCAGACCTCAAAGTATTTTTCCCAGCGCGTCATGCGTCCGTTGAAGGCTTGGTTGGACTCGGATTCCCCCTCGACGACCATCAGCTCTTTGCCGATTAATGGCTCGATATGGTCGATGTAAATATCCTGTGCAAAAAACGTGGATACGATGGCCACAAACAAGAGCACGAAAAGCAATCCTTTGGTGTTTCGCAGGTTGTGGAACAGGAAAACGAGTACCAGTGCAATGAAAACACCCCAGGTCGATACGTGGCGTATACGCGTTAAGCCATACAGCACGAAAGCGATGGCGATGATCAGGTGCCACGCTTTTACCTTGATGCGGATTTTTCCTTCGTAAAGGTCCTCCAGAAAGTAATAACTGACAATGATGAGGAATAGAATGAAATAGATCGCATAGTTCATGATATCAGCATAAGCGCCGCGGATTCGGCTTCCACCCCCACGACCTTGACTGATGTATTCGATGGCGATAGGATTGAAAATGGCCTCGTAAAGGAAAATGCCAAAGGGGAAAAGGCAACTCACGAGGAACGTGGTGAGGATGCCGTGTAGGTCATCTTTGTTCTGTACAATCCTCCGCGCGTAGAAAAAAAGAAAAATAGGCGTGGTGTACTTGATGAGATCCCCGAATGCGACCACACTCAAATCGATAAACCAAAATGTGGCAGCGTTGAAAACCAGTAGAACACTCCAGATCCGGAAGGGTACATCTTCTATGGTGCTATGCGTGCGGGGGAATCCGTTGGAGATTGTACTCATCAGGATAAGTACTGGGGTGAGAAATCCTACTATGTACAGTGGCGACGCCAGCGCAGATGTTTCCTTGAGTTCGTAGAAGTTATCAATGATCGGACGCAGCAGGATAAGCCAGATGAACCACTTTTTAAAAAGCGGGGCCTTCCTGAACCAATGCCACCATTCTTTAAACGTCATGTGCTGCCAGTTTTATAGCATCTATAAATCCCCTTGCGGATATACGGAGGCTTGCGTTTTCTTGGATGAATTCCATGGCCTTCTGTCCGATCGCTTCCATGTTGTTCGGATGCTCAATCGCCTCTTCCATGGCTTGTGCAACCATAGCAGGGGTGTTAAAGTCAACTATCAGACCTGTTTGCGTATGCACGATGAGGTCAGTGGTAGCTCCGGCATTCGGAGATGCCATGCAACAGAGACCGGCCGACATGCATTCGTTGAGTACCAGACCCCAAATATCGAAATCTGTCTGAAACAACAAGACTCTGCTAGGCGCCAGAAAGGAGGGTAGATCTGCCTTTTGCCGGTAGCCGTGGAAACGGACGATGTCCTGAAGTTGATGGGCAATCACATATTGCTCCATGGCTTTCCGGCTTTCACCATCACCGATGATATCCACCCTGAAATCCTTTCTTCTTTCACTGAGAAGGGACACGGCATCCAGAATCCGCTGCATGTTTTTTCGGGGCACCAGGTAGCCCAGGCAGGTAAAGGTGAAGGGCGATGGAGCGGTCAGTTTTTTTCTCTCCTCAAGTGTTTTTTCCTTGAAAAATGCAGTATCGACAGTATTGATGGCAATGCTGATTTTATCCGACTTCGCGCCGAGCTGTTCCAGATAGGTTTTGGCTTTGGATCCGTAAGCCACAAAACTGTTGGCCTGACTGACAAGAATTTTTCGGCTGATGGTCCTCCCAAAGCTGTTTTTTCTACCGGCCGCCAGTATGCTACCGCTCCAAATGCTGAACGGTGTCCGGTACAAAATTTTGTATAAACTGACCAGGATGGTGGCGGGCGAGAACCCGGATACGATGATGTGGTCGGGCCTAAGCTGCCTCAGTGTTTTCCATAATCCTTTATAGAGGAAAAAGGTGAATTCTTTGTCCTTGCCGGGTGTGAACGTCCCTCCATCGAGTATTTCATACTTGAACTTGAAATCGTTTTTATCGATGGTGAATTGCCTTCTCGCATAACTATCGTTCGAAAAAACAACCATCAGTTCCCTATTCGCTGCACGGAGTTGTTCGTGGAGTTCGTTGAACAAAGGTATCCGGTAGGGAGTGGGTATATTGGTGATAAGCAAGACTTTCTTCATCAGGCGGACATCCATTTTTTGAACCAGGCCATCATGAAATAAATGGTCCACAGTTGGTTGGTGTAGGCTGTATTGCCGTTTCGAATCTGTTGCAGTTGCCTGTTCAAGCCATCATCGGAAAAGATGTCGGTGTTCCGTGTGAACTCACGCTTGTGTGTTTCCACATAGTCCAGCATGATTTCTCCGGCCCATTCCTGCAAAGGGACACAGAATCCCATCTTTTTCCGGTAAAGTATGTCGTGCGGTAACAGGCGTTCAAGACTTTTCTTCAGGATGTATTTCGGAGTGTTGTTTTTTATTTTCAGTCCTGACGGAACCGAGAAAGCGGCATTGATCATCCGGTAGTCGAGAAAGGGGTTCCTGATCTCAATGCTGGCTGCCATGCCCAAGCGGTCCATGCGGTACAGGTATTTCGAGGGGATCTGAAACTTGAAGCCCAGGTAACACATCCAGTCAATCGGACCGAGATGGGGGTGCCGTTGTTGCAGCGCTTCAAAATCCTTCCTGAAGGATTGAACGACGCTATACGATGAAAGTCCTGCAGTGACCTTGGTGAAAGTTCCGGAAAGGAAGGAGGATTTTTCGCTCTCTTTGAAAGCCCTGGCTCCACCCCAGAAGAGTTCCTGTTGCAAGGATGCTCTTGCAATGATTTCTCTCGCAGGATGACCTTCGGAGAGTATTCCGTTAGCAAGCGAGGCAAAGGCCCGACGAGCTGCGGTCGGAAGCTTGCGCAACAGCATATAATAAGGTTCAATTTGCCGGTAGCGCATCCAGGCGTTATATCCCGCAAAGAGTTCGTCGGCACCATCGCCCGTCTGTACTACAATGGTGCTGTGCTGGCGCGCAAGCTGTGCAATGAACCAGATAGGGATGCAGGTGGCGTCGGCCATCGGTTCATCGAAGGAGTCGATGATGGCTGGAAGGCTATCGGCGATATCCCCTGGTCTTACGATCTTTTCGTGGTGCTCGGTGCCGTATTTTTTTGCAATCGCTTCGGCATGGATACGTTCGTCGTATCCCGGCTGAGCCTCAAAACCGACCGAGAAGGTTTTGATAGTGCCTGTATGATGCCGTCGCATGAGGGCGACGACCGCGCTGGAGTCTACACCTCCGCTCAGAAAGGCACCGACTGGGACATCCGCCACCATCCTGTATTTCACGGAGTCATCGAGAAGATGATACAGGGCATCTGCAATTTCTGCTTCTGATCTGGCAGACCAATCCTCCGGTTCAACTTCCCAGTAAGGGGCAATAGAGTGCCCGCTCTTGTTCACCAACATACGTTCTCCAGGCGCCAGCTTGCCTATACCTTTGAAGAGCGTGAAGGGCGGTGGCAATTGGTTGTAGGTGAGGAAATGGTACAATGCTTCCTGGTCGCATTCCGCTTTGATCCAGGGCAAGCGTAACAATGATTTGATTTCCGAGGAGAAACAGAAAATGCCGTCGTTGAATGAATAGTACAAGGGCTTTTTCCCGGCACGGTCCCTTGCTAGTAGTAATTCCTTTTTTTCGCTGTTCCACCATGCGAAGGCGAACATGCCGTTGAGGCGCTGCAGTGCTTTCTCATTTTCTTTTTTGAGCAGGCGCAGCAGCACTTCTGTATCACTGCCTGATTGTAAAGGGCCACGTTCCTGCACCAGAGATTGCAGTTCCTTGTAGTTGTATATTTCCCCGTTGAATACTATCGCATCACCTTGCTGGTCTGTCATCGGTTGATGACCTGCTGCGCTGAGGTCGATGATACTCAGGCGACGGTGGCCAAGGTGTAAGGTAGCATCCGTATTGCACCAATATCCTGCATCGTCTGGTCCGCGGTGGGCTATGGCATCGTTCATGGCCTTGATATGGACCGCCGGTTGTCCATTGTCATGGCCATGCAGGAAAAATATGCCGTTAATGCCGCACATGCTTACAGGGATTGATAGAGTTGGTTGAAATGGTCTTGCATTTTTTGCATGGAAAATCCATGGGCGTACGTCCGTAAACTATCGCTGCGTAGCTGGACATGGTTCTTTTTATCTTCGGCAAATTTCGTCACGGTTTCGGCCATTGCGGACTCGTCCTTGAAGATGTGTTCGGGCGCGATAGCCTGTACAATTTCCGTTACACCGCCTCCATCACTGAACGTGAGTACGGGAATGCCTTGCTGGTAGGCTTCTACTGCAACCAGTCCGAAAGCCTCACCCTGGGAGCCAACGATGCACAGGTCCGACTGCTGCAGAAGTTGTTTCCCATTTCCGCTGCCTGCCAGGTGCACTTTGTTGCCTATTTGTAATTCGTTGACGATTTTACCGATTTCTTCGCGCAGGGGCCCGTCGCCCATGATGGTCAGCTGTATATTCTCCTTCTTCACCAGCGACAGCGTTTTCAGTACGCGGTCAAATCGTTTAACTGTTACCAGGCGGCCGATAGCGGCGATTCTAAGGATGTCGCTATCGTATTGGTTTTGTGATGCAGGTTCATGGTTTGCCATGTCTTCAACACCGTTGTAGATGACTTCTTTTCTGACATGGCGTAATCCGTTTCGCTTTTCGGATTCCAGCAGACTGAAACGAGAGTTGAAACTGATGGCCCCTACCGATTGATTGAGGAAGCGGCGCTGAAGCCTGCGAATGATTCTTTCTGCGATTCCGAATTTTCTGCCGAATCCGAAATTGCCATGTTCGGTGTAAACAATCGGTTTACCGCTTCTTGCAGCGCAGAAAGCCAGTACGGGATTAAAAGTGTGGAAGTGCAGGATGTCCGCTTTCTTCATCAGGCTTACAATAGCTGCAAGGTGTGCCGGCGTACAGAGGAGGCCGTGCAGAAATGCTCCTTTCACAACGTTTATTCCGGATTTTTCAATCTCCTGCAGCATGTGTCCTTTAGGTTGGGCGATGTAGAGCATCGGGTGTACTTCATCGTGATTCCGCTGCGCTTTGCACAATTGCCATACGACCCTGCTGATGCCACCGATTTCAGCAGACCAGATGATGTGAAGTATGACCGGTGTAGTATGCATTATTTTTTTTGCAGGAGAGATATGTAGCCGATGGCTCCGTATTGAAAACGGGCCAATACAGTTTTGAGGACAGGTGTTTTTCTTGCCAGCAGGTAGGCCAATTGCGGAAGCGTGGTGGTTAAAAATAGCAGTGGATTGTAAACACTGTAAAATGCCGGAAACCGTATCGCCTTGGCGATACTGCTGAAAATTTTCAGCGATGGTTTGATGGCCAGCGTGATGCAACTGGCTATTACGTCACCCACGGGTTTGATGTCCAATGTTCGCAGATCCGCTTTGTTGATCCGGTAGCGAAGTCCGTGCTCTGTGTACCGGTAATGATCGAATACACCGTCAACAATCGGGACAACAAACGGCGAACTCAGGAATACTTTTCCTCCCGGTTTCAGTAATCTGCGCAATTCGTTGAAGAATTCATCGGGTTCCGCTATGTCGTGAAGGACCTCCGTGCATAGGATGAAGTCTAGACTATTATCCGGTAATGGAACGTTTGTCGCCGAACAATGGAGGTCAATGTCTTTCTTGGGGAATGGTGAATCCGCCAGGTCTGCACCGATACATTTTTCAAAGTAAGCTGAGTATAGAGTGTAATAGGGTTTCGCACCACACCCTAAATCCAGCATGGTTCCGCTCAAGCCGGCTGAGGCAAGGAAGTGTTCGAGCTCGCTTTCGCGAATAGATTGCTCAATCAGGGCGCCGGGATTCGAGAAGTTCATATCAGTTTGGCGGTGATGCTGGTGGTCATGGTCATGAAGTGCGGAAGGTGCACGTTGTTGTAGGCTTTCATGCGCTGTAAGAAGGCGAATCGTTGTACTACGATTTCCTCGGCGGAATGTTGTAAGGGGCAGGAAATGCTGAAACGGTTGAGTTTGTTCTGGAGCTTGAAGTATTTCCGCCCGAGAAAATAAAGGTGATTCGGCAGTGTCCAGCCTTTCTGCGTGAAGCTCAGATATTCCCCTTTGTACAGATCCATGTTCTTGGCGATGGGGTAGAGTGCTGCTTCGGGCAGGTAAAGGGGGATTTCCCTTAGCTTTTGTTCCGTATAGTGAGAATATGCTGTTTCAAATGCATGAATCCATGCACTGAGCTCGGCTTCAGCAGGGGGGTGTTCGAACCATTGCTGTATCCATGATTTTAGCTGCAGTAAGGGGGGGTGTATAGTCGCCTGCAAATCATCGAGGTATTCCAAATCGTACAATACTCCTTTGAGGTGTTGCAACAAGGCCCTGAGTTTCACGATGCCGTAGGTTCTCTGGATCTTCAGGTCGATGTAGTTGGCGAGTAAGAATTCGAGTGCGGTCTGTACCTTGAGTGCTTTTTCCTGTTCCTTCGTCCTTGTTGTGGTATGCTTATCCTCCAGCACAGAGGTTCCCCACTTCAACTGATAGTCGCTCCAAAGGGTGAAATGATTGTTTTCGATGAAATGTTTTTCAGCGCAGGCCATGATGCCATGGGTAAAAAGTGGTTTGTGCCTTTCAGGCAACTCTTCTGTACCTTTCAAATTGCATTTTGCGCCATCTTCGAAAACAAATACCAGGTCAAGGTCCGAAATGCCTGGTCGTGTGATATTGCCGAATTGATAAATCGCCTTTAGACCAGGTGTGCGGTAATTCCGATGTACAATTCCCTCCACTGCCTCCCGGTACAGATGCTCCGGTAGCGGGAAGGGTTTATCGATGTACTTCATGCTGCGCATGGGCGTTTTTACGAATAAGAGCGAAAAGGTTGCGCCAGGTGCAATGTATCTTTTTTCCGTCAATAAGTGTTTTGCTTCCGTATCTTGAAATGGTATGGATTCCAGCAGAAAATTGACCCGAAAACTGTGCAGGAGAAAGGGTGTTTACCGGTTTTTCTTTGAAACTGTCTGCTGAAATCTCGGTAATCTCGTGGATGCAGATATTTCCGCCATAGCCCGTGCTGCTGTCCTGTGCCGGCCTGTACCATTTTCCTAGGTGTGTGAAGAGATGGCCGGCAGGCCGCGAAGACCGGATATCGGACTTTACAGGGTTGAGGGCATGCGGCTGGTAAGGCCCCAGGAGTTTATCAGCATGGAAGATATGCAGTCGCACGTCGGCTCCTTTGTTGCGGCTATCGGTACAGAAGATATACCAGCGTTGGCCAATGTAGGCTATGCTGGCGTCCACCGCCGGAAAGTCTTGCAGTAAAACCGCTTCTTCAGTCAGCGTTTTACGGAGCGTATTCACTTTATATAGAACAAGTCGTCCTGCTGCATGCTGTTCCGGCAGGCAGTACCAGATCCCCTCGTTTTCGAAGGTGTAGGGGTAGCTGAGATGATGAGTTCGCTCCAGGCCTTCGGAGAACGTTCCCTTTTCCTGGATACGTAAAATCCCTTTGCCGGACTTCAGCTGTTCAAACAAAACGAATGCTGAAGCATTGCTCAAAACGCCGAAAGGATCCGCGGCAAATTTTTCTGCTGTTTGGGTAGCCCAATGCACGGTGAAGCGTTTGTCATTTGAGAGCGCCACTTCCTCGATGGGCGCATCAATCCAGCCGAAATTCCATTGTGTTTTACAGAAGAATTGCTGAAGGCGGTGATGTAACAGTGCTTTCCGGATCCTGCGTTCCATCGTACGAAGGTGTGCTTCCTGAAAATCAGGGAGCTTTTCCAGTGGCATTGTTTCAGCCTGAAGGCCAGCCAGGCAGGATTGCATGCCGGCCAATAGTAATTCGATATTAAGGGTGTTGAGCAGCTCAAGGCTTTTGGTATAGCTATAGCCCAGGAGCCGAAAGCAACCATACTGCAGGAGGCTTGTCGTTTGGTCTTTGCGTACGTTGACGGCACATTCGAGTACGGGTAAGCCAAGGGCCAGTGCAGTGACTAAAGCGGGAGCAAAAGCGCCTTGCTGTGCGCTTAGAAACACGGGGGTGATCAAGCGGATTGTAGCGGCGGACGATGGTATTTCAGGATCACTGCACAAAGCGATGAGCAGATCGGCAGACCCTAGCTCTTCCATGGATGAGGTCTCCGGCAATTTCTCGGTAGGAGATGGGATAGGGTAGGGGAAAGGTTTTGTTAAAATCGGAAGGGTGCCGGAAGAGGCTACCCTGTGCAGAGTACACTTCCCGGAGAATGTTTCGCTGATGCGCCTGATCAGTTGTGGCAGGTAAACAGGCGTCAGATTCCGGTCGATGAGTAATGCGATATGCTGTTCCATCCTGTCTCAAGCAAAAGTAAGTTTTCTCCTGATATACGTGCTGATTCATTGCTGTATTCTACCTTTGTGATGGATGCGCCTGAACCGTGAAACCCTTTCCCTGTGGCTGAAGTTGAAAACTGCACCGCTGGCTACCATGGTGGTGGACGTTCCTCGTCCCCAAAAATGGGTGTTTATCGTCGGTTGCTACAACTCCGGTACAACCTTGCTGCACCGATTGCTGGCCGAGCACGAATTGGTAGGAAGCATGCCCAACGAAGGGCAGTTTTTTACCCGGCTGCTCCCCCGTGGTGCCGATATCGGTTTGCCAAGATTGTGGGCGATGCGACCCGATTATTTCCATTGGACAGAGGATAGTCATGCTTCCATCGACGCTGATAAAATCAAGCGCGACTGGGCCTGGTTTTACAATCATCCACAACGTCCTGTTCTGCTCGAGAAAACCATTCTGAACAGCGCCCGGACAAGGTGGTTGCAACAGCGGTTTGAGAACAGCCATTTCATCGGCCTTTACCGCAATGGGTATGCGGTGGCCGAAGGCATTCACCGGAAGGAGGGCCACGATATCCGGATAGCGGCAAAGCAATGGGCGGTTTCCAATGAAATCTTGCTGAACGATGCGATGCACCTCCGTCATTACCATTCCTTACGCTATGAGGATCTGGTGGCAGATCCCCGATCGGTTATGCAGGGAGTATGCCGTTTTCTGGAGCTTTCTGAATTGTCCGATGCCGTATTTCAAAAGGAGTTCACGGTGCATAAACTGTCTTCGGGAATCCGGAACATGAACGACGATTCGTTCGCAAGGCTCAGCGCAGAACAGAAGGCCATCGTGAACGAAGAAGCCGGTGACGTGTTGAGGAGATTGGATTATCCTGTATTGACTTAGAGCAGGGCCATCTTCTCCAGTTGGTCGCAATACATACGTATTTCGGACAGACGTTGGTCCGTTAGCAAAGCAAGTTCCTCCGGCGCGGTGATACGGGGCGCAAGTTCGGATAGGTAGCAGCCTTTTCTTTTTAAGCGGTGGAATAGGGCGATTTTATGACTGAATATTTCACTTTTCCACTGCCTGCGTACTTGACTAGCTCTGTCCAGTATGTCCAAATCAATGGAGTCCGCATATGAGCGGATCAATGTAAAACTGTCTTTCTTTCCTGTCCTTTCAGGCGATTGACATTGCAGAAAAACAGCCGGACTAAGCAGGATTTCGCTCAAGAGATTCTTGAGGGCATACCGGTCACGGATCGTGTTCGCTTGCCTGCACTTTCTGCGAATCGAGTCCAGGAGCTGTTTCAGGACTTTTCGTTGGTCCACTGCTTTCTCATGGTAGTCCAAGGTGCTGTTGCTGCCTGCAGACCGGTAAATCAGCTTGCTTTCATCCAATAAGATAGAAGGTACCTCAGTAGTATGAAGGGCGGAAAGCTCTTCGGCGAAAACGATTTGCCAGCCATGATGTTGCAATGGGTCGAAGCGCACAATCAATTCTTCACTCAGTTCAATCAGCTTGCGCAGCGATCGAAGCATAAAGGCGGATTCAATGGCCGATGCTTTGACGATGAGGATGCCATCAAAGTCGCTGTAGGGAATGACCTCGTCGCTGGCGATACTTCCATGCAACAATGCATACTGTAGAGCAGGATGGTTGCGAGCTTCAAATAGGTTGCCGATGTCCCGTATCAACTTTTCCCGGCCCGTGTAGGCAGTCAGCGGCACGCTGCGATGAGTGGGAATTTCTGGATTTACGTTAACGAAATCCTTCATGCTGATGCGCGAAAAAGGACTGAATAGGAACCAATCGCCCAGTACCCGGTCTGTTCGGTGGACAAAGCCTTTTTCAAGGTAAGTGCGCCAGGCGTTCATGATTCGCGACGTGGAAAGAGTTCGAGCAGGCTCCCTGTTATTTTTTTGAAGGTGATCTCACGGACATCTTTAGCTGCTTGCAGTGCTTTTCTCTGTGATATTTCAGGGTTTTCTACCGCCGTGCGCAATGCTGCTGTCAATGCATCCGTGTTTTCAGGTGCAGCAAAGATGCAA
Organism: uncultured Bifidobacterium sp.; assembly: GCA_964584995.1. Classification (GTDB taxonomy): domain Bacteria; phylum Bacteroidota; class Bacteroidia; order AKYH767-A; family OLB10; genus JAJTFW01. The sequence goes on along the minus strand of CAZPCA010000035.1, from coordinate 613 downwards.
TTCTCTTCATTGAGTAAGTCTCTTGTCGCAGGGTAGTTGGGGCTGACAATGACGTTGCCGGTGAGCATGTATTCACAGAGTTTATTGGGAAGATTGTAACGCACATCGTGTCCCTGGCTGGTATAATAGGAAACAAGGACATCAGCGGCAGCCTGGTAATACCTTATCCTGTTGTATTGGTGGATGTATCCGGTAAATATGACATTGTCCATTTGATTTTCCCTGCAGTACTTCTTCCAATGTTCAACGACATCGGGTTTGCCACCGGTGAAGAGGAAGGTGTAATGGGGTGAGTTTTTAGCCGCACCCAAAATGTAAAGTGCTTCGCGGTCGTATTTCTTGCCAAGTTTTCCAGTGTACACGATGAGCGGTTTGTCCAAGGCCTCGAGTTGTGTTTCCTTGCGCGCATTTTCTCGGGTGATGTGTTCCTCCGCCTGTGCCGCTGTAATGGGGTTCAGGGTGATAGCACCCTCCAATTCTTGCTTTCTGGCCAGTTGGAGCATTTCCTTCAAGATGGAACTGTTGGTCGCGAGCAGAAAGTCGGATTTGCGGTATACAGCGCGGTACGATGCCGATGTTTTGAAATCATGCGCCCAATGAATGATGTGCACCT
>CAZPCA010000034.1:0-19522 GCA_964584995.1 uncultured Bifidobacterium sp. | reverse complement strand
TTTGTGGGTATTTACACCGTTGCGGCATTCATACCTACCATCATCGAGGCACCATTGAATGCATTCGACCGTATCGCTTCTTCAAAAATAGCTTTCGCCTGGCAAGAAGGGAACATGGAGGAGATACGTTCCATCTACCAGAAATCCAGCTTGTATATGTTCCTGTTCGGAGGTTTGCTGTTTTTGAATGTAAACCTGAACATCGATGATCTCCTTGGTTTTCTGCCTAAGGGATACCAGGATGGAGCCTCAGTAGTTTTGATTCTCAGTACGGGCAGTCTGTTCAATATGGCGACAGGACTCAATGCGGCTGTCTTGTTCACTTCAGAAAAATACCGTTACGGTGCTTGGTTTCTGATCGCATTGGCCATCGTAGTGGTAGTACTGCAGGCATTGCTGATTCCACTTTGGGGAATGAATGGTGCGGCCATGGCTACCTGTCTCGCTTCCTTCTTTTACAACGGCTTGCTCTTCTGGTTTGTAAGGAAGCATTTTGGACTGCAACCCTTCGGTCGTGAAAACACCTTGCTCTTGCTGCTGATACTTGTGCTTTTCGGTTTGGGTTATCTCATACCATCAAGTGGGAATCCTTTGGTCAATATACTGCTGAAAGGCACATTTGTGTCAGGACTTTACCTCGGATGGGTGTACCGGCAAAATCTGGCGCCGGAGGTTTTCGATTGGATGAAAAGGAAACGTTAACTCCCTTTTTTAGCCAGTGTTTTTTTCAATAACTCCTCGCATTGTTTTTTATAGGTCATGTCGTCATCCGTTTTAACTGGAATTTGAACAGCCTTCTGAAGCCAGTTGATGGCGTTTTGCTTATCGTTTGTTCCTTTTCTTTCCAGGAAGGTGACAGCCAGCTCGTAGTAATGAATGGCATTCAAGGGTTCTAAAGCGATTGCCTTCTCGAAGTTGCGGATGGCATCGTCGTAGGAACCTCCCGGCATGCCGCCAAAAATAGTCTTGATCATAGCGCGTTCAAATCCACTGAATCCTGCAACAACCCGGTGCCAGCGGCCCAGAATATGGTAGGGGCCCGGCAATCGGGCGTCCAGCCGAAGTGCAGTTTCGGCTTCAGACTTTATCAGACGTGCATTATCAATTTTCGTTTTACTTCCTGCATGCTCACTCATCCTGCCAAGGGAAACCGCATAAGCATAATGGCAATAAGCGTTTTGCGGATGCTGTGTGATGGCTTTTTTTCCCAGGTACGCTGCGGTGGCATACCACTGCTGTCGGATTTCCTCAGTAGGTTGCAAGAATCCTACCTTTGAATAGATGTACGAGGTGCGCCAGAGATAGTCTGCGTTGGAACTATCGGCACGCAAGAGATTTTTGAAAACAACGAGAGCGTCCTCCCACTTTTCATTGTCGTAGAGGCTAACTCCGTATTTGGCCAGCTGGCTTTCGTTTTTTAGGTCCTGCGCTACCGACATCGAAAATGCGGCGAACAACATCATCAGGGTGATTCTTAGTCTCATAGTACTGGGAACAATTTAGCAGTGGAAATGTTAGAACGCAGGTCGCCGTCAATCGTAGGACTCAAAGCGGATGGCATCCTTGTCGTAGCCCATTTTTTCCAGACGTAAGCGGGCTTCCTTCAGCATATCCGACCAGCCACAGATGTAGAAATAGGCCGGCCGCAGGTCTCTGAAAATTTCTTCATAGATGGTATGGACATACCCTTTTTTGCCGGTCCATCCTTCGTTTTCCCTGGAGAGCACAGGGATGAATTGGAACTCCGGGAATTCCTGAGCGAGTTGCTCGAATTCTTCCCTGTAAAGAATGTCCTTCTCCCAGCGGTTTCCAAAAACAAAATAGATGTTCTTGTGAGCTATGCCACGCTTGAGGATGTGGACAAGTTGTGAGCGAAGTGGTGCAACACCGGTCCCTGTTCCAATGAAGCAGAGGTCGCGGTCTATCGTTTCCGGCAATTGGAATTTTCCAAGAACTTTGGATACCTGCACAGTGCTGCCAACGGTGAACTGATCCCACATGTAGGGTGTTCCGGTTCCTTTTTCGTTGAGTACAATGCACAGTTCGAAGGTGTTGTCGTCAGAAGGTGCCGAGGCGATGGAATAACTGCGGTTGGTGTATTTTGCGTCAATCGGAAGGTTCAACATGATGAACTGTCCCGGTTTGAAGCTGAAGGGCGTCTCGTCCGGGACCTTGAAGAAGAAGCGTCTTACTTTATCCGTTTCCTGGATGACTTTTGTGATGGTGGCATCGCCATAGGTGTAGGCCATGAATAATCGTTTCAGCGTTTGTCTGCAAAAATAGGTTGATTTTCTGCGCAGTCCTGCGCGGGCCCTTTTGAACTGTCATCTGCCTGCAATAGTCCTTTTACTTTAGCCTCTCGGGTGGTAACGCAGGATCGCTGAACGCAGATAATCTTTGTCGAGATGGGTGTAGATCTCAGTGGTGGTGATACTGGAGTGCCCTAGCATTTCCTGAACGGCCCTCAGGTCTGCACCTCCCTCCACAAGATGCGTAGCGAACGAATGGCGGAAGGTGTGAGGGCTGATAGAACTGCGTACACCGCTTTTGACACAAAGTCCTTTGATGATGGTGAATACCATGACCCTGCTCAGTTTTTTTCCCAGCCTGTTGAGAAAGACAAAGTCCTCGTGTCCCGGCCGGATGTCGAGGTGACAGCGGTATCCACTCAGGTACAATTGAATCTGCTTTTGCGCAGTGCTCCCGATAGGAATCAGACGTTCCTTGTTGCCCTTTCCCGTAACTTTTACAAATCCTGTTTCGAAGAAACACTGGCTCAATTGTAGGCTGACCAGTTCCGACACCCTCAGTCCGCAGGAATACAGGGTTTCAAGCATAGCGCGGTTGCGTTGCCCTTCCGGCAGGCTCAGATCGATGGCAGCAAGCAATTGGTTGATCTCTTCCACACTCAGAAAGTCAGGCAGTTTTTTCCCGATTCTCGGCCCCTCTATCAAGGCGGTAGGGTCATCCTGCAGCTGATTTTCCATCAGCAGGTATTTGTAAAAGGCCTTGATTCCGGAGAGTACACGCGCCTGGGTCCTGGCCGTCATGCCCAGCTCACTGATCCACTGTATGAACTGAATCAACTCCTCGTGCCTTACCTGTTCGGGTTGTATGTGCACCTGACGGCTGTCGAAGAACTGCACCAGTTTTTCAAGATCGTGCAGATAAGCCTCCAGGGTATTAGCCGACAATGACCGTTCGAGTTGTAAATAACTCTTGAAGCCTTTCAGATAGGGCGTCCAGTTGTGCATCCAGAGGCGAAGATACACATTGAATTATGGAGTTTACCAGTACATTTGCAGGCATGCGTATCGAGATCATCAACGGTCCCAACCTGAATTTGCTGGGTGCCCGTGAGCCGGAAATATATGGCTCCCGGTCTTTCGAAGATTTTCTGGCGGAGCTGAGGCGAAAAAATCCGTCCATGGTGCTTTCTTATTTCCAAAGCAATGTCGAAGGAGAATTAATCAATCGCCTTCATGAAACCGGATTCAGCGCCGATGGCATTATTTTCAATGCAGGTGGATATACGCATACCTCAGTGGCCATCGCGGATGCCGTGGCAGCCATTTCCTCACCGGTGATAGAAGTGCATATTTCCAACGTGTATGCGCGGGAGGAGTACCGCCACCGGAGCATGATGGCACCCCATTGCAGAGGGGTCATCGCCGGAATGGGATTGTACGGCTACGAACTTGCGCTGCAGTATTTTCATCACATGCTAACTGTTAAAAACGATACGTGATGGATTCTGGTCTTTCTCAGCAGGCTTCTGCGGTATGGATGGTTCGTCCGGCCGCTTTCACTTTCAATACGGAAACCGCCGGTACAAATTCCTTTCAGCATGCGGAAAGCGGAGCGGATGTGCATGACCAGGTGGTGCAGGAATGGGAGGGTGTAGTCGATACTTTGACCAGTCACGGGGTAGTTGTACACAGTACGTCTTCGCTCGACAGGGAAGCTCCGGATTCGCTTTTCCCCAACAATTGGTTCAGCACGCATCACGATGGCAGTATCGTGCTCTATCCGATGCTGGCGCTGAACAGGCGAAGGGAACGGCAAAGTCCGGTGCTGCAGCAGCTGGCTGCGCTTTTCGGCGAAAGACGGTACAAGGATTTCTCATATCATGAAGAGGAGGGTGTTTTCCTGGAGGGTACGGGCAGTATAGTTTTTGATCATGGGTCCAAAATCGCTTATGCAGTGGAAAGTCCACGCACCAACCGGAAGGTACTGGAGGAGGTATGCGGTGAATTGGGCTATACGCCTTTCCTGTTTCATTGCAATGACCGGAATGGCAAGCCTGTGTACCACACCAACGTGGTCATGAATATCGGCGAGGGGTATGCCGTGCTTTGTCTGGAGGGCGTACCGGATGGCGACAGCCGGCATCAACTAAGGACTAGTATTGAGCGCTCGTCTAAGAAGCTGGTTGAAATCAGCCTCGAGCAGATGGAGTTCTTTTGCGGGAACATGCTTCAGCTGAGAAACAGCGCAGGCGAACTCCTCACAGTCTGTTCAAGCACCAGCTTCAATGCGCTGGATGAAAGTCAGAAGGCATTGATTACTACCAATTCCCGCTTTGTGGTTGTTGACATTCCCCTGATAGAAAAAATCGGCGGAGGCGGGGTGCGTTGCTTGCTCGCAGAGGTATTTTTGGAGAAATAACTCCGCCCTTGTATTCATTCTTTTCCGGTTTGAAAGTGCTTGAGCTTTCCAGTGTACTGGCGGGTCCTGCCGTGGGGATGTTCTTTGCGGAGCTGGGTGCCCAGGTTACAAAAGTTGAAAACGGTAAGACGGGAGGTGACCTTACACGTAATTGGAAGCTGCCCCTTGAAGACCGGGATGCTCCTGCATCCGCCTACTACTATTCAGTGAATTGGAATAAAGAAATATTTTTTCTTGACTTTTCCAATGACGAAGACCTGCACGCGGTGCATGCATTGCTTGGCGGTGCCGACATCGTATTGGTCAATTTCAAGAAAGGCGATGCGGAAAAGTTCGGGCTTGGGTCGGGTAGGCTGCGTAAACTTTATCCCTCGCTGATAATCGGTGAAATCACAGGCTTCAGGGATGATGCTGATCGGGTGGCGTACGATGCCGTGCTGCAGGCCGAGTCGGGTATCATGACCTTGAATGGCGATACTTCTACCGGACCGTTGAAATTACCGGTCGCCTTCATCGACTTGTTCGCTGCGCATCAGCTCAAGGAAGGTCTCTTGCTCGCCTTACTGCAACGGGAAAAGACAGGAAGGGGAGCGCTCGTCACTGTTTCACTGTATGGTGCGGCCATCGCCTCCCTGGCGAATCAGGCGGGGGGCTGGCTAAATACGGGAGTGGAGCCGCGGGCAAACGGTTCGCTGCATCCAACCATCGCGCCGTACGGTGAAATCTTCAGCTGCAGCGATGGTGAGTCCCTATTACTCGCCGTCGGTACCGATAAACAGTTCGCATCGCTTTGTGCGTGTTTGAACTTGGATCATTTAGCAGCCGACGAACGGTTCGCGACGAATACACAGCGGGTGGTTCATCGTGCGGAGCTTTACAAAGACCTGTTACCGGTTTTCAAAAAGGCCTCAGCGGATACCTGGCTGAAAAAACTGATTGCTGCTTACGTTCCAGCAGGCAGGGTACGCACTGTCAGCCAGGTGTTCGAAACTCAACAAGCCAAAGGGATGGTGTTACAACAAGAAGAACCGGATGGGACCATCAGTTATCGTGTTTCCGGAAATGCATTCGAATTGTACCTGAATGAAAATTACAATCTATCATGAAATTCACCATAAGCGATCCGTACACAGAAAACCGAATGGAAGAGTATTATCAGCTTCGCTGGAAGGTGTTGCGGGCTCCGTGGAATCAGCCACGGGGAACAGAACGAGATGAAATGGAGGATGCTTCATTGCACAGGGTCGTTCTGAATGAGCAACAGCGCATCCTTGCCTGTGGCAGATTACAGCTCAACACCAGTGCCGAAGCACAGGTTCGCTACATGGCCGTGGATCCCGATTTTAGAGGCAAGGGACTTGGTCGCTTGGTGTTGCAGGAGCTGGAGTGCCTGGCGTCTGACGCGGGAGCGCTCAAGGTGATCTTACAGGCAAGAGAAAATGCACTTCCGTTTTATACTGCCTGCGGGTATGAAGTCGTCATACCCACTTTCTTGTTGTACGATACGATTCAGCATTACCTGATGCAGAAAGTCATCTGATCATTCTCTAATTTTACGCTATGCAGATTGATATTCTTACTGTGCACCCCGAGCTTTTACAAAGCCCTTTCAGTCATTCTATCCTAAAGCGTGCACAGGAGAAGGGTTTGGTGCAGGTCAATCTGATCAATCTTCGGGACTATTCACTTTCGAAGCACCGAAATACCGACGATTATTCCTTTGGCGGAGGAGCCGGCATGGTGATGATGATAGAACCTATTGCCCGCTGTATAGAAACCCTGAAAGGCCAGCGGAATTACGATGAAGTCATTTACCTAAGTCCGGACGGTCTATTGTTAAACCAGTCCTTGGCCAATCAATTGTCCTTGTGTGGAAACCTGATCATGTTGTGTGGGCATTACAAGGGCGTGGATGAGCGCGTGCGGGAGCATTTCATCACGATGGAAGTCAGTATCGGCGATTATGTGTTGTCGGGCGGGGAGCTGGGAGCTGCCGTACTCAGCGATGCCATCATTCGACTCATTCCGGGGGTGTTGAACGATGAGACATCTGCCTTGTCGGATTCCTTTCAGGATAATCTGATTGCTCCTCCTGTTTACACACGACCAGCGGAATTCCGAGGATGGAAAGTGCCGGAAGTCCTCTTGTCCGGTCACGAAGAAAAAATTCGTCAATGGAGGTACGATCAATCGGTTTTGCGAACCAAGGAGCGTCGTCCGGAATTGCTCGATAGGAAATAATTTATTGGCTCATTTTCATGTCACGCAGTCGGGCTCTTGAACGGATGCTCTTGTTCCGCGTAGTGTAGAAAAAGAAAGTCAGCAGTAGCGCGAAATAGCAGAAAAAAGCGATAGTGTTGATGTGGTCCCATGCCGGAATGTATTCTTCTATCAGGACGTTCAGTGCTAAGGATATCGCACCCAGCATAACGAATACCAGTGACACTTGTCCATCCTTTAGTCCCAGCAATGCCAGACTGTGAGTAGTGTGGTCTTTTCCTCCTATGAAAGGCGAACGCCCTTCCGAAAGCCGGTTGAAGACCACAACGGTAGTATCGAGAATAGGAAGTATGAATGTCATGGCCGTCGCTGAAATCAATCTCCCGGTAGCGGGAACATCTGGTCGGTAAGGGTCGTTCCAGAAATAGATTATGCCCATGGTGGCCAGAAATGCGCCGAGAAACTGGCTTCCGGTATCTCCCATGTACATCTTTGAAGGATGCCAGTTGAAACGCAGAAAGGCAATCAGAGAGGCTAACACGCCGATCAGCACGACCAGGTGCATATTCACAATGTCTCCGTGGTGAATGATACGGTATATGGTGTTCAGGATAATGCCGATGGACACAATCGTGGTGATGCCATCCATGTTGTCAAGCATGTTTACCGAATTCATGATGCCGACTACCCAGAAAAGGGTCAATGCATAATTCAGCAGTTCATTGGGAAATATCCGGATGGATATTCCCGTGGCGATGAGCACGACTCCGCACAGCAGCTGTACCCCGAACTTCAGCCAGGGTCGTGTGTTGTAGGCATCATCTGCAAGTCCGATCAGGAAGCCCGCTCCGCAGGATAAGATAAGACCTATGAATCCTAGCTGATAGGCATCTTGTGATGGCTCGAAGAGGATGGAATAGCTGGCCAGGGAAAGGAGGAAAAGTATGTAGAAGGTTATACCTCCAATCGATGGTTTTGACAGCGCTCCCCAGCGTATGATTGTGCCGTCGCTGTTGTTTCTGATGCCCAGGGTTTTGAAGAAACGCAGAAACAGCACGTTTATCATCAACGAAAAAGCCACGGCCAGACTGAAAAATACGGTGTAGAGAAGAAAACTGCTATGTTCGAGGAAGTGTTCAGTCATTACTTCAGGCAATTTCAAATCTTGATTGAAGGCTGGAGAAGGAGGGGAGGATTTCGTCTTTAGGTGAAACGATTGGATCTCCCTGTATTCCCCAGTCAATTTTGAGTTGGGGATCCCGCCAGTGAATACCGTCTTCTGCATTTTTATGGTACACATTAGTGCACTTGTACAGAAAAACCGTATCGTCTTCCAAAGATAGGAAGCCATGGGCAAATCCTGGTGGTATCCAGAACATTTGTTGGCTGGCAGCGTTCAGCAACACTTTAATGTGGCGACCGTAGGTGGGGGAGTTCTTGCGAATATCTACGGCTACATCCAACACGCTTCCGCGGACAACGCGTACCAACTTTCCTTGTTCATACGGAGGATGCTGAAAATGAAGCCCCCGAAGAACATTTTTATGACTGTACGATTGATTGTCCTGGGTGAAATTATCGGGCAGTCCCGCATCTCTGAATGCCTGTGCATTGTACGATTCAAAGAAATAGCCTCTTTCGTCTGCGAACAACTTCGGAGTGATCAGCGCCGGTCCGGAAATATCGAACGTTTCAATCTGCATAGTCCCTTATTTCCGTCTGAAAACATTTAGAATTCTCAAAGGTAGCGGCAGTGGTTCGGCGTCGTCTTCATAATAGCCGTAACCGTAGCTGTATCCATACCCGTAACCGTATCCGTAACTATATCCATACCCGTACCCGTATTTCAATCGGGACATTTCGACTCCGTTGAGGATCACGGATAAGTTCTTCACCTTGTTTTCAGTGATGAGTTTATTGATCTGTGCAATAAACATCTTCCTGGAGTAGTTGGCGCGGAGTATATAGAGAGGGTAGTCGCACTTCTGCATGATAGGAATACCATCACTGACTATGCCTACAGGAGGAAGGTCGACGATGATGATATCATAGATGCCTTTCAGGTAACTGAGTAGTTGCTCCATTTTCGGACTGATGATGAGTTCCGCTGGATTAGGAGGAATAGGGCCCGCAGTGATGAAGTCAAGATTTGACAGAGAACTTTTAAGTATGCACTTTTCGGGAGAGTCTTTCCCGATCAGCAAGGTACTCATGCCGTGGTTGTTCTCCACATTGAAACCCAGGTGGATTTTCGGCTTCCGCATGTCGAGGTCAAGGATGACTACCTTTAAACCTGAAAACGCGATTACTCCCGCAAGATTGATGGCATTGAAGGTTTTTCCCTCACCGGAGATCGTGGATGTCACGGCAATTGTTTTGGCACCGGCATCATTGGAAATGAACTGCAGGTTTGTGCGCACGGAACGGAACGCTTCCGAAATCACTGATTTCGGGTTTTTATCTACGAGCAACTGTGAAATGGGGATTTCCCTTTTGTATTTCGGAATGATGCCCAAAAGTGCTGCGTCCGTGTATTGACCAATCTCCTCCAGGGCATTGATTTCGTTGTAGACCAGATAGCGTGTAATGATCAGGATGAAGCCGGCAAGAAACCCGACAATCAGGCATGCGCTGATGATAAGCGCTCGGTTCGGTGAAACAGGAGGTGCATTGAGATTGGCTTCCACCAACACAATATGCTGCGGTACATAGCCTGCTCGGGTGATGGAAAATTCCGCTTTCTTCTCCAATAGCAAGGAGTAGAATTTTTCGTTGATGGAAAACAAGCGTTGCAAACGACCGTATTCGGCCTGCTGCTGCGGTATTTTGCCCAGTTTAGCTTCAATTGTTCGTATTTCCTTTAAACGGATCTCCCGCCGGGACTGGAGGGAGGCCTCTTCATTCAATAAGATGCGGTTCAGTAATTCCTGCTGGCTTTTCAGACGAACCAATACCGATTTGTATATTTCACTGTTTTCCGTTGCCTGCAGCCGAATCTGGTCCCGTTGGTCGATCAGCTCCTGTAAGCGGGCAAGTTGATCAAGAATTTGATTGTTTTCCGACCGGCCACTGAGACTCAGCAGAAACTTGCTGATTTCATTGTTGGTGTTGACATCCTTACGGATCTTGGACAAAAGATTGAGTTCGTGATCGAAGGCATACATCTCCGTTTGCAATTCATCCAGTTGCCGCATGATACTGGTGGCAGATGCATCGGGACTTACAATCTTGTTTTCTTTTTTGAATCGCTCGAGTGAATTCTCGGAATTGCTCAATTCTATGTCGATACTGGCAATGGTGTTGTCAATGAAGTCAAGGATCTTATCGGCGACTTCGGAGTTTTTTTCCAGGTCATACTTGTTGAACTCCCGTGCAATACCGTTGACAATATCCGTTGCTTTGGCCTGATTTTTATCCTTTAGTTTGATTTGGATAGTGCGGGCTTCGGTGTTTAGCGGGGTAATATTCAGCTCTTTGATGATTTGAGCTGCAAGACCAGTCAGATCGTTCAGCTTGAAGTAAAATGCGTCTTTACTTAATTCTTGCTGCAAGGCCTGGATAGTTGCATAATCGTTAATACTGATCTTGAAATCTGCAGCAGGTGTGATGATCCATTCATTGTCTTTGAAGGTTTTTGACTGCAAGGAATCGACAGCGTTCGATTTCAGGAATAACTTAAATGAGTTTTTACTCAAAAAGTCGATGAATATCGGCTGGCCGATGATGCTGCTGTCCTTTATTCTTGTCTCTACTCTGAACGGAGACTGGGTGTAAAGTTCGTTGGTCAGGATTTCGCCTTTCGAATAATAACTTACCTGCAGGGGTAAACGCAAAAGGGCCCTTTCAACAATCACCCTGGAACGCATCAATTCGATGCTGGATGCCAGTTTATTATTGGCTTCATTGAATCGGTTGAATTGTGGATTGTTCAGTATGCTCCTGGCATTGTCCTGTTCCGAAAGTTGTATCACGCTAGTTGCTTCGTAGACCGGTGCAGTGTAGCGCAGAATCAACATGGCGCTCACCACCGATGTCATCAGAAAGAGCGCAAACCACATGGTGTTCTTTCGTGCAATCGTAACCAGAAGTTTGAAGTCAAACTCCTCGTTGATGGGGGATATCTTCTTTTTTGCCATGCAGTTTTCGGACGAAAGCCGAATCAGGGTTTATTGAAACCATCCACAATCTGGTATACCAATGCCAGACTGGTGATGATGCCGATGATGGGTGCAAGCTGAGAAAGGATTTCCTGGGAGTAACGGGGGACAGGTTCCACGTAGATGATGTCGTTCGCTTGCAGCAGCATGTTGCTCTGACGCATTCCATCAATCGTGGATAAATCGATCAGCATGACTTTAGGATTTCTCAGATCTCCACGAATCAATTTTATCTTATAAGCCTTACCGGTCTGGGTCAAACCTCCGGCCAGGGCCAGCGCTTCAATGAGGCTCATGTTTTCATTGGTGAGTTGGACCGTCCTGCCCGTACCGCCTGTTCCGGGAAAAACCAGTACCCTCCGGTTCAATACGCGAATCATCACAAACGGTTTATTGTAAAACGTGGCGTATTGGTCTTCCAGATTTTTTTCTGCTTCCCTGACAGTCAGTCCGGCAATTTTGACTTTTCCGATAATAGGCAGTTTCACTTGTCCGTCTGGCTCCACCAGGAACTGAGTCTGGGAGTTGTTAGGATTGTTGGCCATGGGGGAGGTCACGGATGTGGCCGAGGTGGTTAAATCCACCAGTTTGAAACCATCGTTCGTGTAGACGTTGAAACCTATGATATCGTTGGCGGCAATTCTGTATTCAACATTCCCGATTGTCTGGTCATTGGCATATTCGAAGTCCTTTGGTACCTTGAACATCACGCTCGGGTTGATTTGGCAGGAGCTGAACAGGGAAAACAGGGCCAGGATAGTAAGGAGTTTTTTCATAGCAAAAGAAATGCGGTTAAGCCTTACAAAAGTAGTTTTTTTTACGTTCGTGGAGCCCGTTCGCTGAGCAGTTGCCTGTAGAGTTTTTGCATATCCCGTGTGAGGCGGGTATAGTGAAACCTCGCTTTGGCAAATGGAGGTCCCTGACGTGCCATTTCAGCCCTTTTGGACGCGTTGTTCAGGAGTTGCTCCAGGTTTTTACAGAAGGATTGCTTGTCGCCTGCTGTGCTGAGCAAAGCGGTTTGACCAGGGAGTACTATGTTACTTACTCCGCCCACATCCGTTGCTACAATGGGTTTGCCCGCAGCCTGCGCTTCTATGAGACTCGCAGGCGTACCTTCATTCAGTGAGGTTAGTGCAACTATGTCCAATCCCGCAAGTACGGAGTGAACAGGATATATCCATGACGTGAAGACTATGGAGGCCGTGGCATCAGGATGTTCCGGTGTGGAAACGGTCAGTCCCTTGCGTACACAGTAGTCCTGCAATTCGACCCGTTGTTCTCCATCACCAATGATGAATGCTTTACTTTCTTTACCCGAAGGGCCGGAAGCCGAAACCCAGCAATCGATAAAGAATTTCAGGTTTTTAACAGGAACCACCCTTCCGATCAAACCTACCGCAAGCGTATCATCTTTTAAGTGGTATTTCTCACGAAATACTAGCCGGTCTGTGGGGGTGCTATTCAGAAAGGGTTCCAGGTCGTACCCTAATTCCACAATGTGTGTTTTGTGCGATGGGCATGCCTTGTAGACCATACACAATTCATGTTTTTGCTTTTCGCTGATGGCTATGATCGCGGTGCTTATCCTCGACAACAGTCGCTCCAGCGAAAGGAAGAAGTACGTTTTGAGCTTTCCAAAATAGGAGTGGAATACATGTCCGTGAAAGGTGTGTACGATAACCGGTACGCCTGTACGCCAGGCGGCTAAGCGGCCCAACATGCCGGCCTTGGCCGCGTGTGTATGGACAATATCCGGCTGGAAATCTTTGATAGCCTTCAGGATTTGTACATACGCTTTCCAGTCTTTTTTGAGATTGATTTCACGGTGCATGTCCGCGATGATGATCGGCTCTATCCCCAGGTCCCTGACCATGAATTCCGAGCTTTCTTCCGACTCTTCTTTCACACCTGCTATCAACTGTGTGTCGAACTCGGGCCTTAGCCTTGAGGCGATACTGGCGGCATTATAAGTTATCCCTCCAAGGTTCAGGCGGTTAACGATATGAAGGACGCGAGGCATGCTTCAAAATTAGTGCGCTACATGATACAGGGGTGCTGGCAGCATTTCTTTTAGTGCGGACATCTCGGCGCACGGATTTCTTATTAATTTTGTCGCTTATGTTCTCGCTTATAATCAAGGAAATCAATGGATTCCTGAATTCCCTGATCGGGTATATAGTCATTTTTGTATTCCTGCTGACCATAGGGTTGTTCCTCTGGATTTTCCAGGATTCTTCGTTCAATCTGCCGGCTGCGGGTGTCGCTGACCTGGATGCGCTCTTCGCTTTGACCCCCTGGGTGTACCTGATGCTGGTACCTGCCATCACCATGCGTCTGTTTTCAGAAGAGAAAAAGGCGGGTACCATCGAGTTGTTGCTGACCCGTCCTTTGACGGAAATGCAGGTGGTCATGGCCAAATACATCGCCGGTGTGGTGCTGGTGTTGTTTTCACTGTTGCCGACTTTGTGTTATTACTATACCATACAGCAAATAAGTCTGCCGGTCGGGAATGTGGATCACGGTTCCATAATAGGTTCTTACATCGGCCTGCTTCTCCTTGGTGCAACATTTGTGTCGATAGGTTTGTTCGCATCCTCGCTTGCCGATAATCAGGTAGTATCCTTTATCACCTCGTTTTTTCTCATCTTGGTTTTTTTTCAGGGATTCGAATCCGTAGCCGGGATGCTCGGGTTCAGTCGTTATTCTGCGCTCGTGTTCAATCTCAGCTTTAATGCGCATTACCTCAGTCTGAGCCGTGGTGTCATTGACTCGCGGGATCTGGTATATTTCTTCAGTGTGATCATGTTGTTTTTGTTCTTAACACGTTTCGTCATAGAGAGCAGAAAATGGTGAAAAAGCTAAAGGTGACCAGCCGTAAATTCCAGGCGATTGTCCAGATATCCATGCTGGCGGGAATCCTGTTGTTGTTGAATGTCATTTCAACTTTTGTCTTTACCCGGTTTGATTTGACGGAGGATAAGCGGTTCACGCTTTCAGATAATACGCGCCGTCTGATGGGAGGGCTGAAAGATGTCGTTTACATAAAGGTGTACCTGGAGGGTGATTTCTCCCCGGCATTCGCACGGCTCCGTCAGAGCACCGTGGAGATTTTGGACGAGATGCGCCTGTACGCAAATGGTAATCTCGAATATGAATTCATTGACCCTTCTGCCAATCCGGATGAAGAGGAACGACGCAAGTTATACGCCCAATTGTATCAGAAAGGCATTCAGCCGACAACGGTAGAAGAACGTACCAACGAGGGCGTGAATCGGTCCTATATTTTCCCAGGTGCGCTTGTGTCGTATTCGAATATGGAGATGAGTGTGCAGTTGCTGAAAAACCAGATTGGGTTTCCTCCGGAGCAGGTTCTCAACAATTCCATTCAGAACCTTGAGTTCGAATTCTGTAATGCCATACGCAAGGCTACGGATCCAGCAAGGCCCGTAGTGGCATTTCTGGAAGGCCATGGAGAACTGGATACGACCCGGGTGATGGATTTCAGCAACACTTTGCGTGCATCCTACGATATCAAACGGCTTACCATCGGCGGACGGCTCGACGCGCTGGAGTCTTGTAAGGCACTCATCGTGGCGCAGCCAAAATCACCCTTCGAGGAGAAAGATAAATTCATCATCGATCAGTTCGTCATGAAAGGCGGAAAGGTCATTTGGTTGCTGGATCCGATGGAGGCCAGCATGGATAGCATGGAACGTAGAGGGGAAATGATGGCCCTTGCGCGCGATTGTAAATTAGAGGACATGCTCTTCCGTTACGGCGTGCGGGTCAACTATGACCTTGTTCAGGATATGCTGGCATCCATGATTCCTGTAGTTACCGGAATGGTCGGAAATCAACCCAAGCAACAGTTGTTGCCGTGGTACTATTTCCCCTTGATGAATCCTGAATCTCGTCACCCGGTTGTGAGCAATCTGAATGCCATTAAAGGGCAGTTCGTTTCGAGCCTTGATGAAATCGATGCTCCCGGCATACAGCATACCGTTCTGTTGGCCACGTCCAGGTATTCCAGGATTCAGCCCGCCCCTGTGCGCGTAAGCCTGGGTATCATGCAGTATAAACCCGATCCTGCTCAGTTTCCGCAGAGGAATGTACCGGTAGCCATGTTGTTGGAAGGCTCCTTCACTTCGCTCTATAAAAACAGGATCCCGCCTGCGATTGCTGAAAGTAAGGACATCGGATTCAGAGAGCAAAGTGCGCCTAGCCGTATGGTGGTCATCGGTGACGGAGACATCATTCGGAATGATATCGTGAAGGGAAGTCCGCTCGCGCTCGGCTTTGACCGATTCACCCGGGTCAATTACGGCAACAAGACTTTTCTGCTGAACGTGGTCGATTATCTTCTGGACGATTCCGGCCTGATGCAGGTGCGTAATAAAGAGTTTCGGATTCGTCAGCTCGATCCAGCAGTGCTGGCCGGAGACCTTACTATGCTCAAGTGGGCCAACGTTGCCGTGCCCCTGCTGTTGGTTATAGTTTTCGGCTTTGTCAAATCCATTGTCCGGCGTCGGCGTTATGCAGTCAAATCATGAAGAAAAATCAGAGAATTTTCTTGCTACTGATCATCCTTGCAGCAGCTGCAGGATGGTTGTATTACAAAAAGTCAGCCCCTTCCATTAAGGGAGAATTGCGCGATTTTGCGGTCAAGGATACAGCTTCCATCGATAAAATTTTTCTTGCTGACCGCGATGGTAATACCGTGACACTTGTTCGGCAGGCCGTTGACCGTTGGATGGTGAACAATAAATTCCTCGCAAGGCAAGACGCTGTCGACAACTTATTGTACACCATCAGCGCCGTCGAGGTGAGAAGTCCGGTAGGCAAGAATCTCTACAACAACACCATGAAGCTCATGGCGGCCAAGTCGGTCAAAATCGAGATTTACAGCGGGGAGAAAATACTGAAGACCTATTACGTTGGCCATCCGACCATGGACAATCTCGGCACTTTCATGTATCTCGAGTCCTCTTCAGTCCCCTTTATCACCCATATTCCAGGCTTTAACGGTTTTTTAAGTACGCGGTACTTTACCAAGGAGGCCGAGTGGAGAAACAAGTTTATTTTCAGGCTGAATCCCCGCAGGATAACAGTGGTGGAGGTGATGGACCTCGCCAGACCCTATCGCTCATTTTTACTCCAGCGGCAGTCGGACTCATCCTATGTTGTGAAAAAAACTTCTGACAATCAATTTGTTAATCCTGTGGATGTGACCAAGATCCGTAGTTTCTTACTGGCTTTCGAAGACACCTATTTTGAGCGGATTGAAAATAGAGTGGAGAAGTCCTTGGTCGATTCGATATTGCAGACAGGTCCTTTTGCCAGTATTATGGTCAAGATGGACGATGGTGGGGGTAAACAGTTGATTTGCTACCGGATGCCTCCCAATCCTGAAGGAAGCCTTCAAATCAATTTTGATGGGAAGCCCCAGCCATTTGACCTGGACCGTTTTTATGGGAAGATGAGTGGCGATAGCGCATTGCTCGTTTGCCAATACATGCATTTCGACAGGATTTTTAAGGATCCGGTTAATTTCAGGCCGGGAGCCGATGCAACGCCCAAGGAGCAGCGCTTGAAGTAGTAGATATTGTTAATAAACTCGCGGTGCCCGATAGCATCGCCTTGTTTGGCATGTTTTATATTTGTTCGCCTTTATCATTGAAGGTGTAAACAACAGCATTACGTAGGTCATGAAATTTATCGTCAACGCAGATATCCTGCTCAAGCAGTTGCAAATCATTAGTGGAGCATTGCAAAGCAGTTCCCCTTTACCCATCCTGGAGAATTTTCTTTTCGAGTTAGCTCCGGGGCAATTGAAAATCTCAGCGTCAGACCTGGAGACCACTATGACCACAGTTGTTTCTGTGGATAGCAAGGAAAGTGGTAAAGTAGCTGTCCCTGCAAAAATTCTCTTGGAAACCCTTAAAACCTTTGGTGCGATTCCGCTGAATTTCAAAATCCAGAAGGATACTTATCAGATTGAGATTAGCTCAGATGTAGGTAAGTACAAGCTTTCGGGACTTAACGGCGATGATTTTCCTAAGCTACCGGTGATAGATAAGCCCAACACCATCGAAATGCCTTCAGATGTGCTGGCTTCCGCCATTAACCATACCTTGTTCGCTACCGGTAGCGATGAATTACGTCCGGTCATGACCGGTGTCTTCTGCCAGTTCGGTAAAGAAGGTGCCATATTCGTGGCAACAGATGCTCACCGCCTGGTACGCTATCGCCGGAACGATATCCGTTCGGGCAAGGAGAGTTCTTTCATCATGCCGAAAAAGCCACTCGCCTTGCTCAAGTCTTCCTTGCCCGCAGGGGTTACACAGGTGAAGGTGGATTACAACGAGGCCAATGCCTTTTTCTCCTTCGATAATGTCAGCCTGATTTGCCGCCTCATCGATGGCCGCTATCCGAATTACGAGGCGGTCATTCCCTTGGATAATCCCAATAAGATGGAAGTGGACCGACTCAGCTTCCTCAATGCCATTCGCCGTGTGAGTATATTCTCCAATAAGACGACCCACCAGGTGAAATTCCGGATTGCTGGCAGCCAGGTGGAGATTTCTGCAGAAGATGTTGATTTCGGGAACGATGCCGATGAACGCATCGCCTGCAGTTACGAGGGCAAGGATATTGAAATCGCCTTCAACGCCCGCTTCATTCAGGATATGCTCAATAACCTTCATTCAGAGCATGTATTGCTGGAGCTGTCGCTGCCCAACCGTGCAGGACTTTTATCGCCCCCAAAGTCCGAGTCCGACCCCAATGCGGACCTGCTGATGCTGGTCATGCCGGTAATGGTCAATTAAGGTTGTTGGATTTTAGCTTAACAAAGAGGTGCCTGAGGGTGCCTCTTTTCGTTATCGGATGGTTGAAAAAAGCCGAGTTTCATTCCTTTCTCACCTTGGTCAATGCTTACCTTTGTTACGATGTCAGATTCGGAACAACCCTTACTGAAGGCCGATACGAGCGAAGCGCCGATTGTGCTGGATCCCGAGGCGGAAAACAAGGAAATACTTAAACGTTACAGGGCTTTGCTCAAGGCCTGTAAAACCAATATCGACAAAAGCGAACGGAAGCTCATCCGCAAGGCTTTCGATATTTCACTGGAGGCGCACAAAGACATGCGCCGTAAAAGTGGTGAGCCGTATATTTTCCATCCCATAGCCGTCGCTACGATTGTGGCCGAAGAAATCGGGTTGGGTGCTCTTTCGATTGTATGCGCCTTGCTGCACGACGTGGTAGAGGATACCGATTACACCCTTGAGGATCTGGAAAAGCTCTTCAATAAGAAGGTCGCAGGTATTGTGGATGGTCTCACCAAAATCTCCGGTGTGTTCGACCATACATCTTCGCTCCAGGCGGAGAATTTCAGGAAGATGTTGCTCACTATGAGCGATGATGTCCGGGTGATTCTCATCAAGATCGCGGACCGCCTGCACAATATGCGTACGCTCGGTTCCATGCCCAAGGACAAGCAATTGAAAATTGCATCCGAAACGGCATATCTCTATGCACCGCTGGCCCACCGTTTGGGGCTTTACTCCATCAAGACAGAGCTCGATGATCTCGTGCTGAAATATATGGAACCCGAGGTCTTCAAGACCATCGCACTTAAACTCCAGCAGAGCAAACGGGAACGGGAGAAGTTCATCCAGGAATTCACCCGACCCATCCGCCAGGAACTCGACAAGGAAGGGTTTCATTACGAGATAAAGGGAAGACCTAAGTCCATCAACTCCATATGGTCGAAAATGAAAAAGCAGGAGGTGAGCTTCGAAGAAGTCTACGACCTCTTTGCCATCCGCATTATCATCGATTCTCCCTACGAAACAGAAAAGGCCGACTGCTGGAAAGTGTATTCCATCGTTACCGATTACTTCACGCCCAATCCGGATCGGCTGCGCGACTGGATCAGCACGCCGAAGGCAAACGGCTATGAATCCCTTCATACTACTGTGATGTCAAAAGAGGGGCGATGGGTAGAGGTGCAGATACGGACCACGCGCATGAACGAAATCGCGGAGAAGGGCTATGCTGCACATTGGAAATACAAGGAAGGCGGACAGGAAGGTGCCCTCGATGAATGGATAGCGCGCATTCGCGAATTGCTGGAAAGTCCCGAATCGAATGCGCTGGATTTCATCGATGACTTCAAACTCAATCTTTTCGCCGATGAGATTTTTGTGTTCACTCCAACAGGAGAAATCAAGACCATGCCGGTGGGTAGTTCCGCATTGGATTTCGCCTGCTGGATCCACTCGGATGGGGGCAACAAGTGCATCGGTGCCAAGGTCAATCACCGGTTGGTGCCCCTGAGTTATCAGCTCAAGAGCGGGGATCAGGTGGAGATCCTTACTTCCACCAAGCAGTTCCCTAAGGACGACTGGTTGGGTTACGTCATCACGGCCAAGGCCAAATCAAAGATAAAGGCCGCACTCAAGGAGGAAAAACGCCGA
>CAZPCA010000033.1:0-20790 GCA_964584995.1 uncultured Bifidobacterium sp. | reverse complement strand
CAGATTGGTGATGCTGTTTGATGGCTGACCATTGGACCAGGCGAAAGTAAGGCCCCCGGTTCCACCGGACGCAATCACACCGGCCTGACCATTTGCGCTTCCGCAAGTAGCATCTGTAGCGGATAATTGCAGCGTAATCTGTAGCGGTTCTCCCACAGACGCGACATCTGTCACCGTGCAACCATTGGCATCGGTAACAGTGACCGTGTAAGATCCGGCAGTTAGGCCGCTGTTCAATGAGGTATTCACACCATTACTCCACGAATATTGCAGCGGAGGAGTTCCTCCGGATACAACAACCGATGCATCACCATCATTGCTGCCATTGCAATTAGCATTGGTAATAGCAGTGGCTGTGGACAATGGCGTCGGTTCATTTACAGTGATATTTCCCTGTGCTATGCACCCGTTGTTATCTGTGATTGTCACCTGATAATTACCGGCAATCAGATTGCTTGCAGTTCCGGAGACATTTCCGTTAGACCACAGGTAATTGAAAGGCGCAGTTCCACCAGTAGCATTGGCTGTCGCAGTGCCATTCGGAAGTCCACACGTGGAAATGGTACTTACTGCGAGCACAGAAAGCGGAGCAGGTTCATTTATCTGCACAGGTAGTGTGGCTGTACATCCGTTTGCGTCCGTAACAACCACCGAATATGATCCTGCGGTAAGCCCGATAGCATTATTCGTGTTCCCGCCAACTGGACTCCACACGTAAGTATAAGGAGCCGTGCCGCTCGAAGCGATTACCGATGCAGAACCATTGTTGTCTCCTGCACAGAGCACATTGTTGAGGGTTTGTTGCTGAAGGGATGGACCGGCAAGTTCAGCAATAGTAGCTGTTGCTGCCTGGCTGCAGCCGTTTGCATCTGTTACCACCACAGTATAATTTCCTGTCGTCACAGCGCCTGACGTGTTAGTAGTGCTACCATTGGACCATTGGTATGTAAAACTTCCGGTACCACCACTGGCACTTGCAAGGGCATTACCGATGGCTTGTCCGCACGCAGAAGGACTACTATTGAGGTTTATCGCAATGGATGCAGGCTCGTTTATGGTGCCATTTATTGTAAAAGGACAACCGTTATTGTCAGTTACTGTCAGGGTGTAAGTTCCTGCAACAAGTCCGCTGACCTGAGAACTCTGGCTACCATTATCCCATAAAAAAGTATACGGCGCTATACCTCCTGCCGTGACTGCGGATAGCACCCCTGTACTCCCTCCATTACACGGGACATCTGTGGGGTTCAGTACTGCGCTCAAAGGAGCCGGAGTACCTATCACCGCTTGTATGGTTTCAGTACATCCTTTACTATCGGTAACAACTACCGTATACGCTCCGGCACTGAGATTGATCCTGTTTGCGGGTCCGGGACCACCCGGTGTCCAGTCATAGGTATAGGCCGGCGTTCCGCCCTGAGCGTCAATGGTAGCAGTGCCATCGCTTCCGCCTGCGCAACTTACGGGAGTGGTGAGGCTGTTCAACGTAAGCGGCGCGGGCTCCAGAATATCGAAGGTGAATGCTGATGTACACCCATTCACATCCGTAACAGTGACTTTGTAGTTACCTGCAGTTAGGCCGCCGGCGGTTGCATTGGTTCCACCGGTTGGTAGCCATGCGAAAGTGAACGGTGCATTTCCGGATACCACGGTGACTGTAGCAGAGCCATCACTGCCTCCGGCACAACTCACATCTGTTTGTGCTCCAAATGCAAGCACTGGCCCGCCAGCACTGTTGATGATGGTGTTGTCTGTTGCCGAGCATCCGTTGGCATCGGTGACGGTAACCGTGAATACGCCGGCAGTTAAGTTGACCGCAGTTGCTGCGTTGCTTCCGGTGTTCCACTGATAGTTGTAGGGGGCACTGCCGCCGACTACACTGACTGTAGCGCTGCCATTCGAAAAACCGCAGGTAGCTATGGTACTGGCGAAACCGAGTTGCATGGCAGGAGGCTCCGTCACGGATGCCGTTGTCGTACCTGTACAGCCATTTACATCGGTCACAGTCACAGTATAGGTTCCTGCGCCAAGGTTGGAGGCAGTGGCACTGAGGGATCCATTAGACCATACATAGTTGAAGGGTGCATTTCCGCCGGATACACTGGCTGTGAGTTGACCGTTGGTACCCCCGTTACACGTAGAATTAGTGATGGCAGGAATACTGATCGTTGGCGGAGGTTCGTTGGCCGGGGTGACGTTGGCTGAAGCTGAACAACCGTTAGCGTCTGTCACAGTTACTGTATAGGTCCCTGCGGGGACATTGCTGAGTTGCGCTGTGACGGATGTACCCGTTGACCATACATAGCTGTAGGGAGCAACTCCGCCAGCAACGGCGGCTGTAGCACTTCCGTCCGATAATCCGCAATGAGCAGTAACAGGAACGGTCTGCAGATTCAGGGCTGAAGGTTGGCCGATCGTAGCATTGATGATGGCTGTGCAATTGTTGGCATCCGTAACCACAATGGAATAATTGCCGGCCGAAAGGTTGTTGGAAGATGTTCCGCTACCGGCAGGCGACCATTGGAAGCTGTAAGGGCCAACGCCATTATTCACTGCGAGACTGATCGAGCCATCCGAGCCTCCGTTACAATTCACATCTGTAGACGAAAGCACTGCCGCCTGAGGTCCGGTGGTGGTTGCGACAACTATATTCACCTGAGCGGTACAACCTTCATTGTCTGTTATCAAGACAGCGTAATTCCCCGGAGCAAGGTTGGATGCGGAGGATGTTGAGCCGCCGGCCGGAGACCAGCTGTATGTGTAGGGGGCAGTACCTCCACTCATCGCGACGGATGCAGAACCATTCGACGCACCACAGGTTGAGCTTATACTATTACCGACAGGATTCAATGGTGTTGGTTGCTGTACTGCAGCCTGCAATGTGGCGGTACATCCGTTGGCATCGGTCACGGTGGCCGTGTAGGTTCCTGCTGGTATATTCGCATTCAATAGCCCTACTGCCCCGTTAGACCAGTTGATGACATAAGGGGGAGTCCCGCCGGCAACATTCACACGAATCAGTCCATCATTGCCTCCGTTACAGGTGGCATCATTGATATTGTTCAAGGTTAGTACTGGACCCGGAGTATTCCCCACTGTTCCACTGGTAGTGGCCGTACAGCCAGCACCATCGGTTACAGTGACGGTATACGTGCCAGGAGGCACATTACTGAGTATATTACCGCCATTTGCACCGTTCGACCAGGCATACGTGTAAGGGGCGGTTCCACCATTGAATGAAATCTGAATACTGCCGTCTGCTTGTCCGCAATTTGCATTGGTCGCGCTTATGGATGGGACGAAAACCCCGGGTGCGGTGATGACTACGTTGAGAGCTGCTGTACAGTTGTTGACATCCGTCACCGTCAGCGTATAGGTTCCGGCAGCAAGATTATTGATGGACAATCCGCTCTGTCCGTTGGACCATGCGTAGGAATAAGGGGCGGTGCCTCCGTTGACAGAAACGGTGATAGAGCCATCACTGCCTCCCGGACAGGTTACATTGGTGTTGGACGTCACTGCCACTCCCGGACCATCTGCACTTGGAACGGCAACCGGACCGATGGCCACACATCCATTCGCATCCGTTACAATTACGGTATAATTTCCCGATGCAAGATTACTAGCGCTTGCGGTGGTGCTACCTGATGGATTCCAGTTGTAGCTGTAAGGAGCAGTGCCTCCGCTGACCACCACCGAAGCGGAACCGTTACTGTTACCACAGGTTGTCCCTACAGATGACAAGACGAGGTTAAGGGCGCTTGCCTCTGTGACATTGGCTACAGCATTGGCTGTACATCCGTTGGCATCCGTTACGATCACGGTATAGGTGCCGGCGCTTACTCCGCTCAAAGGGTTACCGGTATTTCCATTTGACCACGCATACGTATAGGGAGCTGTTCCACCGCTTACACTTGCCGTAGCAGAACCATCCGCTGCGCCATTGCACGATGCAGGTACAGTATTGCTGATAGAAGGTTGAAGTGCAGGAGGAGCTGTGACAGTTCCATTCACTTGTGTAGTGCATCCGTTGGCATCGGTGATTGTCACCGTATAGGTGCCGGGCAGTAAGTTGTTATCCGTAGCATTGATGGAACCTCCACTCCAGTTATAGCTATAACCGGGCGTTCCACCATTGGCCTGTACGGTAAGGGACCCGTCATTTTCGTAACTGCAGGATACCGGCACGCTCGCTGTGATAGCACCGCTGAGAATTGTCGGCTGCGAAATTATGACAGTGGCAGACGAAGTACATCCCGATGCATCACTCGTTGTTACAGTGTAACTTCCTGCGCTGAGGCCACTCGCAGTTGCTCCGTTACCCCCGGATGGAGACCACGCATACGTGACAGCACCGACTGAACCCGCTACGGTCACTGTCGCGCTGCCATTGTTTCCACCGCTGCATGAAACATTAGTACTGTTGGAGATGCTGGCGGTAGGACCTGTGGTGTTCGATACTACGACGTTGCCTATAGCTGTACATCCCAGGTTGTCGGTTACGGTTACGGAATAACCTCCGGCCACCAATCCTGTCGCAGAGGAGGTGTTACCGCCCACCGGAACCCAGGAATAACTGTATCCGGGAGTGCCGCCACCTGCCACCACAGTGGCAGTTCCATTGGAGTTGCCGCAGGTTGCATTTCCGGACGACAGGTTCAGATTAATCGGAGCGGGTTGAGAAATGACTACTGGCAGCGTACCTGTACAACCTCGGCTATCCGTTACCGTTACCGTATAGGTCCCTGCAGGAAGTCCGCTGACGCCAGATCCGGCAGAACCATTTGACCACGCATAGGCATAGGGCGCCGTGCCCCCTGAAGCTGATACTGTAATGGCACCGTTCTGTCCCGCATTGCAGCTTACATTGGTTTGATTGACAAGGGTCGGTTGTACAGCTGCCGGAGCGGTGATGATACCATTTGCAGAAGTTGTACAGCCGTTGGCATCGGTGATGGTAACAACATAATTGCCTGCCGGTAACGATCCAGGATTATTTCCGCTTCCGGCTGGCGACCATGAATAAGTATAACCAGGTGTACCCCCGTTTACAACCACATTGGCAGAACCGTTGTTGTTCCCGAAGCAGGTGACATTGCTGGTGTTCATAACGGCGCTCAATGTTGCAGGAGCTGCGACTGTGAAATTGGCCAGTGAACTGCAGCCGGAATTGTCTGTTACCAGTACTGAGTAATTTCCCGGCGCTAAATTGTTCAACGTGCTCGCTCCGTTGAGATTTACCTGATTGAGTAAAGTGACCCCCGCACTGTTGGTCCACTGGTAGTCCCAGGGGGAAGAACCTTGACCCTGAGCGGTGACGGAGCCAGTATTTTGTCCCGGACACAAAGGATTTACAACGGAGAGAAGAGGAGCTTGACAGCAATTCAAGGAGGCGAAAAAGTTGGTGATGGGGTCCTGTGTACAGGCGAGAGAAGTCCATGATCCACTCTCTCCGTCACCTACAGTATTGATGGAAATGTTGAGGCTGGTACCACTCACGCATTGTGAAGGGGGCAGTGTAGTCACGGACCAGCAGAATGTCCAGTCGCATGTGTTTGTGGCATTGTTGTCACCGAAATTATTTCCGGGATTGCCATCTGTCATACCAAGGGCATTGCCCAGAGCAGATTCATAGTAGAAACCGGGGCCGGTGGTAGCTCCGGTGGCAGAACTGGTCACGTTGGTATTGTACCAGTTCCAGGTACCCTGATTGGAGCAATTTGTAGCCGAAATTGGAGTGAATGTGCTCATGTTCCATCCCGGACCGAAGTTCGGAATGACGCCATGCAACCAGTTCGCAGAGGTTTGGTTGTAGTCGGTTATGGTATAGCAGAAATTGACCGTTTGACCGGCGTTGTAAACTCCGTTCACCGGTGGAGGGTTAGCAGTCAATCCGCTTTGTATGACACATCCTGCACAATCGTAATTATTTTGTAAGGAGAGCGTAAACGTGCATTGGTCGGTTACTGAGCCCCCGCTTACCTGTAGGAAATATGTTCCGGGTGCCAGACCGCCGAAGGTAGTATTCAGGGTGCCTCCCGCTCCAATGGCACAGCCTCTGGGGATGAGATTGGCGCAATTGGTTCCTTCGTAGAGTCCGACATTCGGGGTGATGAGTCCACCTGAAATGCTTATGTTCAGACTGGGGCCGGTTATGGTGAACCGATACCAGACATCGGATGCGGGAGAAGCCATATTTCCTGCCGGCTGACAACCCAATAATGATGTATAGGGAAACTCTGCGGTCGCACACAGATTCGTCGTGTTGGTAACGCTGATGGCACCCACCCCTCCGGGGCATGGGCTCGGTACAGGTAGATTTCCAAGGTTCTGCGCGCCACTGCATGCGTCGTTGGCAGGGGCTGGTCCGCCATTGCAGGTCGATGCGCAACCACCGTTACTGCAGTTCACACAGCTGACTGTTGCGGCCCAGCCCGGGTTGGTGACGGTTATGTCTGAAGTGAAAACAATGGTGATACAACCTCCTGTTCCCGTCACGACACCGGGGCCCACCGTTCCCGTGTAAGTACCGATCAATGGAGCGGCGGCAGATGATCCGTTGTAGACATACAGGTAATCGTAGTTGTTTTCTATATCGAAATTGGTAAAGCTCAAGCGTATGCATGTACCCGGTTGCGATGAACAAAAGGTCATCGTCAGGTTTTGGTTGTTGGCGTAGTTACCGTTGTTTCCTCCGCTATCGTAGAAAGTCCCTGCACAGGTGTTTACCGTGGTGTTACTCATCTGGTAAACCTGAGCAAAAGCGGGCCTCAGGGAAAAGCATAATACGAATCCAATGAATAGATAAAAATTTCTCATAGGCAATACAGGTAGGTAGGTAGAAAAAGGTCAATACAATCATTGAGTGTTTCCCTGTTTCGTTGCCGGCGAGGAACAGTTCTCCACTGAAAGTAAAGTTATCTAATTTAACTATTGAAAGTCAAGAGGTCAGGCCTATTACATAGCTGGGCTGTTCATTTTAAAGGGTGAACGGGAGCCTCTACTCCGTGTAATTCCTGTTCGAAAGAAGTACCCTCTATCTGCAAGGCCAAAAAAAGATTGTATACCCCTATGCATTCAGGAGCCTCAAGTCAATTGCTCACTCAGTAATTTCATCTCCAGCCGTGGTGCGATCTTCTCGTAGAGCACATGGTATACGGCAGTGCAAATCGGTAAATGCAAGCCGAGTTTTTTGTTTATTTCATGGATGCAGGCTACAGCATAAAACCCCTCGGCAACCATGTTCATTTCCATCTGTGCACTTTTCACTGAATAGCCTTTGCCTATCATGGAACCGAAGGTCCTGTTTCGGCTGAATTGGGAGTAGGCGGTCACTAGTAAATCTCCGAGGTAAGCGCTGTCGTTGATATCTCTTTTCAGCGGGTGTACCGCATCCACAAACCGCTTTATTTCCCGAATGGCATTTGATATCAATACAGCCTGGAAATTATCACCATAGCCGAGCCCGTGGTAGATCCCGCTGGCGATGGCCATGATGTTTTTGAGTACCGCGGCGTACTCTGTTCCGAAAATATCGTCAGAGGCAATAGTGCGTATGTACCTGCAGGAAAGTGCATCAGCCATAGATGTAACAATTGCTGTATCAGGACTCGCCACGGTCAGGTAGCTAAGCTTTTCCAGTGCAACCTCTTCTGCGTGACATGGCCCCGTCAATACTCCTATGCGGTCATAGGAAACACCTTTATGCCGATGCATGTAATCGCCAACAATCAGGTTGAACTCCGGAACAATCCCTTTGATAGCAGAAAACACGACCTTGTCTCGGAAAATGCTGGTGCCTATCTGCTCAAGCGAGCGGTGAAGAAAGGCAGCAGGAATGGCCAGAATAACCACATCGGATGCCGATAAAACCTCAGAAAGAGAAGCATTGGGTTGTACTTTTTCAAGGTCCAGTTGTACATCACTTAGATAATTCGGGTTGTGGTGGTAACGACAAATAAAATCCACACTTTCCTGATTACGCAGCCACCAATGGATCGAGCTAGCATTATTGCTCAGGATCTTCACCAGTGCGGTAGCCCAACTACCTCCTCCCAGTACACTTATCGATTGCATCCGGACGAAATTAAATAAAAAGGAAAAAGTTTCAAGAGTTTGAAAATGAACTATATGTACTCGTTTACGAAGGGGGAGAAAATAAAGAAGGAAGCCCTGAAGCCTCCCTTGAACACCCTTGAGTGATTTTTAGCGTTCACTTTTTATCTTCGAGTTTCTTGGATTCTTCTTCAGACGAGATGCCTTTGGAAGCGTCCTTGAACTCACGTATGCCTTTCCCTAAACCTTTAGCCAGTTCAGGAATTCGTTTACCGCCGAAGAAAAGCAGCAGAACAAGAATGATGAAGAAGATTTCCGTGCCGCCAATGCCACCCAGAAAGCCAAGTAAGATGCTCATTTCCATGCCTCAAAAGTAGTCAATTTTTCCGGTGAATGGAGGGTGTTAGGAGCCATGATTAATCACAAAAATCAGAATATCAATGGATTATTCTGATGCAGAAACGGGAGATATTGCCCTTTCTTCCCCGAATCAGCGCATCAGGCAGCCGAGATTGGCAACAGGAATCAGGTTCACGAACTTGACGTTTTCATCGTAAACGGTACGAAGGGAAAATCCCAAAACGATATTGTTATTCAGTTTCAGATCGCCCCCGTAAGCAAAAATGAATCCCTCTCTTCTAACGGTAATTTTTTCGGCTAACGCGTTGAAGCCATCATTTTGGTTTTTCTCGTACATGGCTTCTGCAAAAAAGCGGAACTTATTGCTGCCGTATCTGAAATTGAGTCCGTATTGTTCAGCCTGTTCCGTAGGACTTATTTTCAAATAGCGGATGAGACTGCTCAAAAATATTCGTTTGCCAACTCCTACTCCACCGGTAAGCCAGACGCCATACCCACGTTTGGCAATAACCAGGCTGTCGAGACTTTCATTGATGTAACTGAAAGACTGACCATAGGCCAGATCAATACACGAGGTGTTCCAGTAACTTTTTAAGTACATGTCTCGCAGATCACGAATGCGGCTCTTGGTGGAGGTGCGCAGTTGTATCAGCTGAGTTTCCAGGTTCAATAGCTGAGATTCAAGCTGAATGCGCTGGTAGGTGCTGCTGATAGTATCAACCCCCTTTTTCAAGTCATCGATTTGCTGCTTCACGGATACCTCCTGATTCAATACATCCTGCATGCCTTCACTGATATAGCTGGAGTCCAGCAATGGATCACGACTGCGGAACAGATTGATTTTTGCCGCCCATGCCATTACGCGCGCAGTATCCAGCTGAATCGTACCGAATGAAACACTGAGGGTTGATAAGGCTCTAACAAACCCTCCCGCTTTGCGGTAACGGCTTAAATCGTCTCGCTCAAAGGCCATCAGCCACACAGGTTGCGCCTCGATGGAAATGTTAGGGCTTAGACGGTAGGAACGAAAGGACCAGTCCACTTTGAAATCGCGAACGACACCGGGCATAGAAACCAATGCCGGATCTGCTCCCAATAGCGAAAATGCCGGGGAAACAGGAACAGAAAACTCTGTTGCCTTAACCTCTTCCCTGACCGGCACCTGTGCCGTGGTCATGGCTTGTGAACATACTAGCAGAATGAAGAGTAATTTACCCAGACGCATATTCATGGTTTTCAGTGTGGATTTGACTGACACAAAGTTGTACATTCAGTTGTCGGAAGACAATCCCCATTAACGGGGATTTCAAGTGGAACGGTTTCGTATTTTCGAACCCGTAAAGCACCACGTGGTTCACAAATATAAAATTTTACTCATATGGTCGTTGGTGTGGCTATTGGGCCCGGTGCAATCGCACGGACAATATGCCCATTCTTATGTCGAAGGTATAAGCATTGAAAACCTGCATTTTTACCTTGACACCGCTGCACAAAAGACCTTGGAGGATTTTTCCAATTTGAAGGATGCGGACGCTTCATTTTTTGAGCGGTCAGGCTATGTGGTGAAATTTCCAGTTTGGATCAGTCTGCAGCTGACCAATACCACCAGAGATACACAAACTGCAGTGTTGGCCGTCAACAAA
The DNA here is from genome assembly GCA_964584995.1 of uncultured Bifidobacterium sp. GTDB lineage: Bacteria > Bacteroidota > Bacteroidia > AKYH767-A > OLB10 > JAJTFW01. The sequence goes on along the minus strand of CAZPCA010000033.1, from coordinate 10,732 downwards.
CTTGATACTATCATTTTTCACACCAGCAGGGATGGGAAATACACCACTTACCTCCGTGGAAGAAACATATATGTCGCCAACACCAAATCCAATAATGAGCGATGTACCTATACGTGTGTGCTTGCACCGAATGGTAGTGAAAAAAGAGTGATTTGCCTGAAGCCATCAAGGGTTCATTATTATTCTAACCAATATCAGTTGGAGTTGTATACCAGGGAGAACATCACCGAGTTGGCAGTATTTGATTATTACAGTCAGCGATCAGAACTTATCCAGGTGATAGTGTTTCTGAGCATATTACTCTTCCAGGTATTATTTGTCAGCTTGCAAGGCGTTATGATGCGTCGGACATATTATGTCCATTATGTGTCTTATATTTTAGTGATAGGGGTATATTATCTATCCAGATATGAATTCGATTTACAATGGGACATTGTATTTTCAAGATATCCGATCCTATCAGTGAAGCTGAACGATATCCTGCTGTTTCTTCCCTTTTATTTCTATTATCGCTTCGCACGTTCTTTTTGTGAAGTTTCCGTTGTGAACCCGGTGCTTTCCCAAAAAATAATCGGTGCGGAAAGGTTCATTCTCGGTTTTTGTATCTCCGTTTTTATGGTTGGTCATTTTTTTCCGCGGACGGGCTTTTATGCTTATTGGATGCTCTCCGGTGTGGTGATCTTCCTCTTGATGTCTGTTTATTTTCTTTATCACATCTATCAGTTCAAAAGTACCATCGCCCGTATTCTGGTGGCTGGAAGCCTCGTGGCCTTGCTCACAAGTGTGTTGGCGAATCTGCTTTCATATGTACCGCTGTCTGTCCGATTGCTTCTGCCCAATCCGTTGACCATCACCATGGCCGGGGTGTTGGTGGAGACCATTATCTTCAACGCAGGTCTTGTTTTCAAAGCCAGGCAGTCAGAGGTTGAACAGCTGAAAATCCAAAAGAGACTGGTGGCGGAAACACGCGAGAAATTAAAAATTGAAAAGGAATACTTCGATGAGAGGAACCGTATCGCTTCCGATTTGCATGATGACATTGGTGCCACGCTGAGCAGCATCGGAATTTACAGCGATGCTGCACTGAGCAAGATGCAGCGGGGTGATGCGGAGAAGGCACAACAGATTCTGCGGCAAATCGGCAGCAATGCGCGTGTAACGATGAGCAATATGAGCGATATCGTATGGGCGATCAATCCGCTCAATGACGAGCAGGGGCATCTTGCAGATAAAATTGAATCATACGTACTCGCTCTGTTGCAAACGTCAGAACTGAAGTACGATCTTGATCTGGATCGTTCACCGAATCTGACGCGGATGTCATTGAGAGTCCGGAAGAATGTTTTTCTGGTTTTCAAAGAGGCGGTTAATAATGTGATGAAATACGCCGGCGCTGATTTGCTGCAGGTTTCTCTGAAGGAGAAAGATGGGAGTTGGGAGTTGATTGTCCGCGACAATGGCTCCGGAATGTCGGAAAAGGTACAAGGTGGTGGAAACGGCCTGCGCAACATGCAGCACCGTGCCGGAGAAATAGGTGGGACACTGAAAATTGATACGGGTCCGCAGGGCACCGCAGTGACGCTGAATATCCCCTCTTCGGGGGATTGACTGTCTGTTTCGCTTGTCATTTATTTGCACTCTTGAATGAAAACCAAGTATTTTTGAATTCATAAAATTCGCACCATGTCCATACGAGTAGTTGTTTTTGATGATAATGCCCTCTTTTTAGATTCTATGTCCCTGTTGATCGATGACGCCCCGGGCTTCACGCTTGCCGGTGCATATACGGACTGCAAGGACATAGATCAGAAGATGGGGGAAAGTCAACCGGATGTTGTCATGATGGACATTGAAATGCCAGGGGTGAATGGAATAGAGGGAGTACGGCAGATCAAGAAGAACTTCACGAAAATCAACGTTTTGATGCAGACGTCTTTTGAAGATGATGACAAGGTGTTCAATGCGATTTGTGCAGGAGCCTCCGGTTACATTCTGAAAAACACCATGCCGGCACGGATCCTGGAGTCTATCGTGGAAGTGTATCAGGGCGGTTCACCCATGAGTCCATCCGTAGCAAGAAAGGTGCTGGGCTTTCTGCAGCAACCACAGGCAGATTCTGCCAAGACGGATGTGCCGGATTACAACCTGTCCAACAGAGAGAAGGAAGTGCTGAGTTGTCTGGTGAAGGGAATGAGCTATAAGATGATAGCCGACACCTGCCATATATCCTACGAAACAGTTCGTTCCCACATGAAAAACATCTATGAAAAATTACATGTGGCCAGCATGACAGAGGCAGTGGCCAAAGCCATCAATCAGCGTCTGGTCTGATCACCGACGCGCCAACCAGGATTTCGGATCAAGTTTACTGGTGTTTTTCCAGATTTCGAGGTGTAGTTCACCGCGATTGCCTTCGGAGGCTTCACCAATGCTGCCGATACGTTGTTTAGTGCTGACCTTATCGCCCGTGCTAACAGATACACTTTCCAGATTCGAGTAGACAGTGAGGTATTCCCCATGGCGGATGATCACCGCCTTGCCTGCTCCTGGAATATTGACAACACCGCTGACGGTACCCTCAAAAATCGCTCTTGCTGCTGCGCCTTTACCCGATTGGATATCGATGCCGTTGTTTTTCACCACGATTCCTTTTAATTCTTTATGCGGATGTTCACCGAAGGTTCCCGTAATGGTGCCTTGTTCAACCGGCCAGGGCAGAAGTCCTTTGTTGCCGGAAAAACTGTTCGATAATTTGGCAGCTTCAGGGGTAAGTGTGAATACATTGGTGTTGGTGACATTCTTCTTACCTGCAGCGGTGGCTTTCTTTTTCGCGGCCTCAATTTCCTTGCGAATGATACTTTCAATGGCCCTGTCCAGTTTTTGCTTGGCTGCCTTTTTTTCGGCTAGTTCACGTGACAGTCGTTTTTCACGCTCTGTCAGATTTTTGAGAAGTTTGTCCTGTTCCTGTTTCTCTTTCTCCAGTGTAGATTTTTCCTTCTGTTCGGAATTACGCAGACTGGTCTTTTCGTTTTTACGCGTCTCCAGCTCTTGCTTTTTACCACTCAGTTCAGTCTGTGTGTTCTGGATCCTTCCGGCTTGCTCTCTTCTGTATACCGCGTACTGTTGAAGGTATTTCATCCTTTTGTACGCCTGGTTGAAATCACTGGCAGCGAAGACAAACATGAGCTGCTGGTAATGATTACGGGTCCGCCAGGCGTTGCGGACCATTTCCGCATACTCCCTCCGCAGTTGTTGCAGGTTGGACTCAAGGGTATTGATTTCTTTGTTGGTGGATTCTATCGCTCCACCCAAAGTCGAGATTTCGGAATTGATGGTGCTGATGAGGGATTCCCGCAGGGAAATCTTCTTGCGCAAAGCAGACAATTGTTCGGCGGTCGCATTTTTGTTTTTCTCGACCTGCCTGAGCTGTTTGTTGGTGAATTCAATCTCCTTCTGAAGCTTGGCTTTTTTCTGTTCAAGCTCTTTTTTATTCTGTGCCATCACTCCACCCGCAGTGAGAAACAAGCACAGCAGAGCGACCAAAAAGCGGGAAGTCAGATTAACGCACGCGCTCATAATTTGAGGGGATATTGAAAGGGAATTCCTGAATCTCACCGACAACGATTTTACCGAATTCGATTTTTATCTCCAGTTCTTTTTCCGAAGTCACTTTGGTGTTGGACTTGAACGGGAATTGTCCGAAATCAGTCTGTCTGAAATCTTCATATTCCACGAGCAGCGTTTTGCCGATTTTCTGGTCCTCCACCGACATTTTGAAAATCTTGAAGTAAGCATCGTTGATATATACATCCTGGATGACCGGCTTGTTAAGGTCTTTTTCCTCCAGAGCACGCTTTAGTTTCTTTTTATTCAGGGAGCTGAGTATATAAAACTTGTCTTCAAGATAAACAGAATTGAAGCGGTTTTCATTTTTCTTGTAAGCGAAAAAATTGCCGAACAATAGAGATTGTACAATCTCGAAATTGACTTTAAGCTGCAAAAGCTTGTTGATGGTCTCGAAGGAGCTCGCCTGGTAGCGGTTGTTGAGGCGATCCAGTAATTTCACACTATCGGGGGTGATGAGTACGCGGGCGACTTCAATTCCAAGTAGGGGCGATATTGAAATCCACAGTACACTGTCGCGTCTTGCTCTCAAGTTGATGTTGAAGGAGGTCTCGTTGCCTTCCTGAAAAGTGGTTACGCTTGCTTTGCCCTGCACCCACTCCGACTTGAAGGCTGTGGAGTCGAGCCTGGCAAGTAACTGCTGCACCGAGGCTTCTTGTGGACCCTTACCTTCAGCAGCAGGTACCGGTTGTGCTTTTTGACGGGATTTACAGGCTGAAAAAAAACCTGCCAGTACCCATAGTACTACCATGCCCTGGATCAGCCGTCTTTTACTCATAAAGTTTTTTATCGCTCAGTTTCTTATCCAGCCATTCACTGTGATCGCCGGTTTTCTTCGCCTTTTCCCAGTATTCTACGGCTTCGTTCGTTCGCCCCGATTTATAAAGGGCATCTCCGTAATGCTCGAGCACGGTGCCGTTGTTGTCTCCTCCGTTAAGCCGTGCTTTTTCCAGCCAGATGAGTGCGTCTTCGTACTTTTTTTGCTGGTAAAGGATCCAGCCATAAGTGTCCAGGAAATTCGCGTTTTTAGCATCCAGGTCGATGCTACGTCGCGACATCTCAGCTGCTTTTTCCAGTTCCTGGTTCCGCAGCGATAAGTAGTAAGCCCAGTTGTTGAGCACAAAGGCGTTGTTGGGGTTGATGGACAGTGCTTTTTGGTAGTATTTATCCGACAACTCGTATTGTTTCAGTTTGTTGTAGACATCGCCGAGATTGGAATAGAAATCCATCTGCTGCTCGTCATTGTCCACAACCAGTTTGCTTCCGCTTAACAAGGTGCGGGCTGCGTCTTCGTACTTCTTGTTCTGTATTTTGGCGATGCCGTTGAAAAGATAAATTACACTTTGGTCGGGGAACAAGCCCTGTGCTTCTTCCGCTTCCACTTCCATTGCATTGTAATCAGAGAGTTGGGATTCAGTGTAAAGCAACTGCTGCCAGGCCTGCAAATTCTTCTTGTCAATAGCCAGACCGGCTCTGTACTGCGTACGGGCTTCGGCGTATTGTTCATTCATGTTGAGGAAGTCACCATAGATGGTTTGTGCGGAGGCTTCTCCCTGATGCGTCTGACTGAGTCGCTTGCACAACTCCAGCGCCTGATCCATCATTTCGTCGCTTGTTTCCACCAGCGGTACATAGCTAAGCAGAATACGCAGCTTGACATCACTGTCGAGTTCAGGAGAGGAGAATGCTTTCTTCAGTTCTTCGAAGGATTCGGCTTTCTTACCCTCGCTCCGGTATTGCTCAGCCAGGGCCAGCGCAATGCCCGGATTTTCCGGATCTATTTGCTGCATCCGCCGTATGGTCTCCATAGCCTTCTCGTTTTGCCCGTTGACTTGCCACAGCTCCACCAGCAGGGAGTAATGCTGCAGATTGCCAGGCTCTGAGCGGATCAGCTTCTCCAGTTCTGCTGCGGCATCTTCCACTTTGCCCAGCTTGAGGTACAGCCGCTGTTTCTGTAGGATCATTTCCTGGTTCACTCCGATGACCTCTTCGATACGATCGTAAACCTTGATCGCTTCAAGCAGTTTTCCCTGCATCAGCAATGCGTCCGATTCGCTGAATAAATAGTCGATCCGGTCAGGATGTTTGCGACCCAATTGCTTGTATATGTCGATGGCCTCTGCGTACTTGCCACTCTTTTCATACGTGTCGGCCAGCAGCAGGAGGTACCAGTCGTTGTCGGGGTCCAGGGAAACGGCAGTACGGATGAAATACAGTGCATCCGGAATCTTTCCCTTCTCATTGTAGATGGAACTCAGCTCGTACATGGCCGCGTGGTTGCGCGGATCGATGCGCAGACATTGTGCGAACAGTTCGGCCGCCCTTTGCTCGTTGCCACTTAATTTCTCCTTCTGCGCATCAAAAAAGGCATAGGTAGCCTTGATGCGTTCTTCTTCCGGTAATTCATCCCCTTGGCGGGATACGCTTCCTCCGGTGGACTTTTTCGAGCTGCCACAAGCTCCCGATAAAAGAAGCGCAGGTAGGAAAATGAACAGCAATATTCGGTTATACATCAGCGTTAGGATTCTGTCGAGTAATCACCTATGCTAAGGTCCCTGAGTCCCCCTTTGTAGTGAACGTGGTTGCCTATCAGTGAATTGTCCAGACCGGCGTTTTTGATGGAGCAATGTTCACGCACGATACTGTTGCGGACTACGCTCTGCTGGATATGGCTATGTGCACCGATGCTTGCATGCGGACCGATTACGCAGTTTTCTATGTCAGCTCCTTCACCGATGTGGCAGGGAGGCAGAATCACACTGTTGCTGATGCGTGCCGTGGAGGCGATGTGGCTGTTGGGATATTTGATTTCAAGTACCCGACGGTTGGTATATACAGTGGCGTCTTTGTTTCCGCAGTCCAGCCATTCGTCCACCTTGCCGGCTTTGAGGCGCATGCCTTTGGCTTTCATGTTTTCGAGGGCATTGGTGAGCTGGTATTCCCCTTTGTCCCGGATATCGTTATCGATAAGGTATTGTAATTCGTTGCGGAGCGTGTCCCCGTCTTTCAGGTAATAGATGCCGATGATGGCGAGGTCGGAGACGAATTCTTTGGGTTTCTCCACGAAATCGGTAATGATACCGTCGGCACCGGTCTTGACCACCCCGAATTGGCGGGGATCCTCTATTTGCTTGACCCAGATTACCCCATCACAGTCATCATCCATACGGAAGTCGGCAGAGAAAAGCGTATCGGCGAAGGCAATCACCACCGGTCCACGCAGCGCACTTTCTGCGCAAAGAATGGCGTGAGCTGTTCCCAGCGGAGTATCCTGGTAATGTATGCTTCCTTTAGCCCCCAGGTCTTCCGCGATTTTTACCAGGTTATTCTCTGCTTCTTCTCCGAAGTGACCCACCACGTATGCGATCTCCTCGACCTTCTGGTTACACATCCGGATGATATCCTCCACCAGATGTTGAACGATGGCTTTGCCTGCTACAGGAATCAGCGGCTTTGGGGTGGTCAGTGTATGCGGGCGCATGCGCTTACCCATACCTGCCATTGGAACGATTATCCTCATTGGAATTCTTGCTTTTTGTTTTCTACATCCGCCAAAAGACCCGGCAGGCCGCTTATTTACCCGTCGAACCGAATCCGCCGCTGCCCCTTGAAGTATCGCCCAACAATTGACTTTCCTGCCAGTCCACCCTTTCGTGCCGGGCTATGACCATCTGGGCAACACGTTCACCGTCAATAATTTCAACAATTTCTTGTCCGTGGTTGATCAGCAGTACTTTGATTTCTCCGCGGTAATCGGCGTCGATGGTACCCGGACTGTTCAGCACCGTGATACCGTGTTTCCATGCCAGGCCACTGCGTGGTCGGATTTGCGCTTCGTAGCCGATGGGCAATTCAATGGATAATCCGGTAGGAATCAATGCTCTCTGTCCGGGATGAAGCATCACGGAGCTCTCCAGCATCGCCCGCAGATCCATGCCTGCCGAGGCCTGTGTTTCATACGCCGGTAGCGGATGGGAGGAGTTATTGATGATTTTAACTTCCATAGGGTTGGGCAACGAATTTACGGGTTTTCCGTCTTGCGGATGAGCAAAGCAATCCGGCTTTTCCTCCCTGATTTGTTAAAAAGAAACGCGAGCGGATCCTTAATGGAGGGCTCTTACCCGGTTTGCTTTTTCAAGCACTGTCCGACGTAATGAAATCGACAAAATGGTCATGTAAAGACTGGCATCCATAGCACCAAGTGTCTAATAAACAGGTTTATAGCTTTCTGTCTCCCGCTTGCTTGCCTCCTTCTTACACAGTTGGATTCCCGGTGGAATTGTAACCCTTTGCCCTCATTATAAGTTAAATTGGGTCCTGAGGGCCTTCAATTAGCCGTTCGGTGAAGATGATACAGATGAAAACATCCCGCTTTTTTTTGCGACAGAAACATGTTACCTGGCTATTGGCTTGTTGGATGTTGTGTCTTTTGACAGCATGCAACAGGTACGCTTTGTATCAGACTACGGCTCCCTCCTCTGCACCCAGACCTGAACCTTCAGACCGGCTGCTAACACCGGGCGATAAAATCGCTGTAAGCGTTTGGGGGCACGATGAATTGAGCGTGGGATCGGTGCACACTGTTTACAGCACGCCGGAAGAAGCAGGCAAGTGGTTGATGATCGATGCCGCCGGAGAACTCAATCTGCCGCAAATCGGTAAAGTGAAAGTACAAGGGCTGACACTCAAGGCGGCGGAAGAAAAACTTGTGCCGCTGTACGCACAATACGTTCAGAAGCCGGTGCTCAATCTCAGACTGATGAGCAACCAAGTCACTGTACTGGGAGAAGTCAGGGATGCAGGCAATTACCTCTTTCATACCGACAGGGCGCGCCTGGTGGATATGATCGGCAAGGCCGGTGGCTTCACCGATTTCGCCCGTACAAACCAAATCAAAATAATACGCAGCACCGAGGTGATGGTCATCGATCTCACCTCCTCCGCTGCCAACGAGACTATGGTCAACGCCCAGGATGTAATCTACGTTCCTCCGGGCCGCAATAAATCATTCGACCGCGTCGCTTCCAAACTGATTCCTCTCGCCAGTCTGCTCACCGCACTGGCGTTGGTATACAATGTATCTGTAAACAAATGACCATGCGAACCCCCGGATCTCTGCAATCTATGTTATACCCGCTTCAGAAGCGCTGGTACATCATTGTGATTTGTATGTTGCTGGCAGGCATTGCGGCTACCCGTTACCTTTATACGGCTACCCCCTCTTATCAGGCAAGCGCCACCTTGCGCATCGAAGATGCACAGGGCGGAATGGCCAACAACAACCTCTACCGCGACTTTGACGTGTTCAAGGCGAACACACGGGTGCAGACCGAAGTGGAGGTGCTGAAGTCAAGGTCTTTGTTTGAAAAAGCCTTGGAGCGCCTCGATTTTGCTGTCGAATATTACAGGCATACGGAAATGGCCGCAAGGGAAGTTTATCACGAGTCTCCTTTCCTCGTGGATTACAAAATCACGGGCAACACTTTCCGGGAGTTGAATTGTTCTTTCCGCCATCTTTCGGGAGAGGAGTTCGAGCTCAGTTACGAAGCGGCTGGTACGATCGTGAACAAAAGAGGCGTTTTCGGAACTCCCCTTTGCGACCGCGGAGTATGTCTGACAATCCGTAAAAATCCGGAGATCATGCGCTACCATGCCGCGCGTTTGTCGGAGCCATGGTCCTTCACGGTATATGCTCCTTCGGCGTTGGCCAGCAAGCTGATGAACGACAATTATATCGTGAGGGCTGTCGACAAGGACGTGAATATCGTTAAGCTGTATTATACCCATGCTGTGCCGGAGAAGGCTTCTATGCTGGTGAACGCCATCGCTGAGACCTATATCGACCAGGGTCTCGAAGACAAAAAATCAATGGCCGGAAGCACTGTCGATTTCATCAACCAGCAGATTGAAAGCGTTGGTAGGGAACTCACAGCAGCTCGCGATGCCATCAAGTCCTACCGCGTGGAGAATGATATTGTCAACATACCGCAGGAAACCGAAGCCACTTACAAGACCTTGGGCGAATTGGAGGTACAGCGCGTGGATATCAATATGCAGTTATCGGTGCTCGAACAGATGAGCGATTACCTGCGTCGCAATAAGGAAATCAAGTTCGCAGGACCGGAGTACGGAACGGTGATCGATGCACTTTTCACAGAAAGTGTGAGTCGTCTCAATGCCCGACTCCGGGAGCGAGAAGAACTCATGCGCAAGTACACGGCGGAGAACGACAGGGTCAAAAATGTAGATCAGGAAATTGCACAGCAAAAGGCGTATCTTACTGAAAGTATCAACAATACCCGTCGCAAGCTCCTGATGAAACAGGATGAATTGCAGTTGGCCATGGATGAGCAAAAGGCTTCTTTTCAGGGCTTGCCCGAAAAAGAAAGCACCCTGATGGAACTGAACAGGAATTATTACCTGTACGAGAAGGTGTACAATTTCCTCATCGAAAAACGTACGGAAGCAGTCATCACACAACAGGTCAATGTTTCATTCAACAGGATCCTGGAGTCGGCGGCAGTTCCCGCTGCACCGATGGCACCCCGTCGTGATATCATTTTAGCGGTCGCCTTGATGATTGGCTTTTTCACCGGTGTATTGCTGGCCTATATCCGCCATTACCTGCGTCCTTCACTGCATACCCCGGAAGATATCGATCCCGGATCTTCAATCCCCGTCATCGGCCAGATCCAGCAGTTCAAAAAGAACGAAACAGCGTACAAGGCGTTCACCGCTTTGTGCACCCGGATATTCATGAATAAACCCGATCAGCAGTCGATGGTCATAACGGTTACGAGCACACGAAAAGGCGAAGGCAAATCATTTGTTGCCATGCAGCTGGCCCGTACACTCGCCGCGCAGGACAAAAAAGTGGTATTGCTGGATCTCAATGTATACGACCCGCGCCTTTCCGAGTGGTTCGATGCGCGGGGTGGTCGGGGTCTCAAGGAGGTCTACACCCATCAGTGTGCATTACAGGATGCCATACAGCTCACGTCCATTCCCAACCTGGATCTGATCACTGCCGGTGATGATGAACAGCCTGTCGGTCACCTGGTCGCCACCAACCGAACCCGCGAGATGCTCGATGAATTACGTCGTCAGT
>CAZPCA010000032.1:0-21177 GCA_964584995.1 uncultured Bifidobacterium sp. | reverse complement strand
TTAACTGTTCCCAATACTTTCTTTTTTACCTTGATACCTTCGGAATCCAGTCCCTCGAAATTCACTCTGTACACGTAAACGCCTATGGGAGCATCCTCACCTTCGAAGGTCCCGTCCCAACCATCACCAGGAGTTTCTGAGTAGAACACAAGTTGTCCCCGTCGATTGATTACTCTGACGCTGTATTTCACCACGTTACTGACGAACGGAATGAAAAGATCGTTGATTCCATCATCGTCCGGAGAGAAGGCGGAAGGTACGAACAGCAATGGTTCGCAGATTTCGGCGGCGTTGACAAAAGCGCTTTTTCTGCAGCCATTGGCCCTGACCACATCCACCGTGTAGGTGCCTGGAGTAAGTACTGTGATTTCCTGGCTCGTCTCAAAGGTCGGTAACCATAAATACGAGAGCCCCGGCCCGGCATTCAGTTTCAGGCTGTCATTGTAAAAAAAGCAATACAGGGAATCTTCGCCAATAGGAACGGGGGGATTCGAAAGAAAGTCAGGAATGTATACGGTATCGCTACGGCTGCAACCGGCGTTGTCGACGGTCACAAAGTAGCGCCCGGTGTCCACAACTGCCAATACCGCAGTCGTATCTCCCGTGGACCACAAATAGCTGACTGCATCCGGTACGGTGGCATCGAGCAGGAGGGTATCTCCTTCGCAAAGCAGCGTATCCGCACCCAGAGAGAAAACGGGCGGGTTTACAATCTGTAGCCGCATGCTATCGATACCGAAGTCTGTGTTAAGGATGAAAGTGACGGCTCCTGTCGGACTGATGGTGATCGAGGTATCGGTGGAATAGACCTGGGCCGGAGAAGAGGCCAGGCTCCACCAGAAGGGCACATTGCAATTGGCGGTGAGGGTCGTGCTTTCGTTAGGGCACAAGACACTGTCGCCGAGTATTTCAATGGTCAGATCTATTTTTTTCACGGAAACATCGTCGAGGAAGTAGTATGCACTATTGTCCATCGAAGAACATCCGGTGGAACGCGCTCCCAAATCGCTAAAATTCAGCGAAGGGTCGTTGTCGGCTCTGAATACTCCTACAGTGATGTAATTCTCCCCACCCAGTGCCTGGTAGATTCCCCTTACAGGTGTCCAGACCGCGGTATCGCTGATGATAGCCGATTCTTCTATCTGTGCGGGGAAGTTGATGACACCGGTGCCTGCCTGTGCAGGTATGTTGTTGGTGAACAAAGCACCGAAACTGTTGATGGCAAAGCGGCAGCTATCAGCCCTTTGAACGTAGAACTCCACAGTGTAGATGTTTCCCGCCGCCATTGGTATGGCCAAGGGGGCGCTGAGGTATTCCCGGTAATTGTTCTGGAAGTCGATTTGCAATCCCATGTAGTGGTTGAAATTCGTTCTTTCCTGACAGAATCCACCCACGTTCAGCGGCACGCCCACTGCATCGCAGGGAAGGACTGGAGTACCGGAGAAATTCCGACCGTACAAGTCGGCACTGGCATTCAATCCCAGCCAGGGTTGTGCAAGGTTCCACTGCCCGGATGCTGCCGGCGCTCCGATGTTGGATTCGAACCCGGGATTGGGTACCAGGTTCTGCGCGTTTGCAACGGCACAGGCCAATACCACAACTGCGGTCAGAAAATGGCGGAATAGGCTTCTGTTCATGGCAGCAATTGGATGTCCATTATCTCGATTCTTCGCTCAAGTGCGGCTTCCCGGCTGTAGACAGATTGAAGCACATCGTTTACATCATCACTCACGTTTACGGCAGATTGATTTTCGCCCACAGGCATGAATTGAAGTGTCAGCCGGCTACTCTCCAGGGCATCTGCTATCAATGGATGGTTCTTGCTCATCCAGTAATTGCGTAGACTCTGAATCCGCCTCTGTGACAAAATTAGGTTATATCGGCTTTCAGCCAAAGGGCTTGCCGTACCCGTGATGATAATTTTGATACGCGCATCCCTGTTTTCAAGGAGTGTGTTCAGCTGTTGGCTGAAGGTACTGAGTTTCTCCAGGTTTCCATTCACGGAATCGCTGAAAAATCCTTCTAATTCTAACCTGCGCTGCTCGTTTGTCTGAAGCTCGAGGTATTTGTCTTTTCGTTGGATGTAATCTGTAGCAAGCGATTCATAGTCCCGCTTCGTAGTGCTCAGCCTGCTTCTGGGGTCCGGGAAATCATTGTCGAAGTACAGGCGAACGGGGAAGATCAGGCGGACTGTCTGGATTTTTTCAGTGAAAGGCAAGCGGCCAAATGAATCCGCATTGAATGGCTTGGGCAGACCATCCTGCGGTTCTGTTGGAGAGGGAGCGGTTGTATCCCTGCCGGTCAGCAGACCAGTATCCGCCAGTGTAGCCGGTTTGATGGAGAATATATCGTAGCAGCAGGCACCGTCGTTCATGGTAGCAGCAGGCGGCCTGTTGCTGACCAGTAATGCTTGGCCGGAAGGGCCATAACTTCGTGTGTAGTATAGGTCGTTGTAGCTACTGTTATAGGGAGGTGGCAGTGGGTGTGCAGGCGTTTGTGATCGCTGAAGGGAAATAGCATAGAGGTCCAATCCGCCAAGTCCGTTCGGCCGTTCAGACGCGAAGTAAAGGCTGTCTTTGACCGCATCGTAAAACGGAGACCATTCGTCTTCCGATGAATTGATGTGGGCGCCCAATACTGTCGCTTTTTCATAGCGGTGGGGGCCTGTTCTTCGGCTTGTCCAGATATCCATGCCGCCGGATCCGCCCGGTTGGTTACTGGAGAAGAAAAGCAGGTATCCCTCTCCGGGTTTTACGGTGATGCAGGGCTGCGTGCTGCTGAAGGATTTTGCATTGACGGATTCTCCGAGTTTGACAGCGTCCTGCCATTTGCCGTTGATCCATTCCGACTCGTACAAATGGCATGACAGGGTCCCCCGATCATTGTACATACAACGGGAGAAAACCATGATTTTACCATCCGGACTGATCGAGGCATTGGCATTGTTGTACGATGCCTGGTTGATGGCCGTGGGCAGTACGATGATGTCCGATGCATCTTGGATATCCATTCGCTTCACCAGAATCTTTCCTGTGCTCGCCCGGGATTTATCACCCGGACTGCTGAATCTCATCGACGAGAAATACAGCAGCGAGTCGCCGGCATAGGCAGGTGCAAAGTCGGACCATACCGTATTGATATCTTTCTCCAACAAGTCCGTCATCAACGGCAAGGGATTCTTGCTTCTTTGTTCCGCCTCGTCGTATCCGCTAATAAGTTCTGCCAGTTTTTTTGCTTCTGTCGTATCTCCGGGGATAAGTCCTTTCAATCTGCCTAGGGCTCCCGCAAAGTCGCCGGTTCGTTTTTGCAGATCGGCCAGAACATATGACAGCGTTTTCTTTTCTGTTGTTCCGGTCTCCTCGCCCAGCGCAAGCAGTCCGTATTCCAGCGCCCTGGCATAATTGTGCTGTTCTTTCTCTCCTTTGCACAATCCCTTGTACACATCGAAATCCGCTCCGTACTCCAATGCTTGTCTGTAGTACGCGAGTGCAGACTGCGGATCCTTCTTTTCAAGGCATTCATCGCCGGCCTTCACATATGCCTGCCGCGACTGCGCCCATCCGGAGAGTGGAACCGCCGTTACCAGCAGGAAGGTCAGTATGTAGTGTTTCAACATCAGTAAACGGGGCATACGGTTCTTCGCTGTGGCTGTGCTTTTATCTTTCTGGCTACGTATACCAGGCTGAATTCCGGTCCTCCGCGACCGTTAGTGGCTCTTCTCAGTCCTGAAACGTTCACATCGTAGGAGATGCCTAAGCGGAACTTGTTCATGTAAAGTGCGAAGCCGGGCACCATCGCATCGTTGAAACGGTAGTGCAGGGTCAGTCCGGCTGCGAGGCTGCGTACAGCAGATTCCCTTAGTGGGATCTTGAATTCCGTTCCGGCAATTGCTGCACGATAGCTGCCTTGTCGCATAAACAGCAAAGAGGGCTGGAGTGTGAGGTTCTCACGGATGGGCACAGCGTAGTCGGCATGCGCTTGCCACAGTACAGGTCGGCGCACATCTTCTGCATAGAAACTCTGCTTCGGTCTGTTGAGGTGAGCCGCCGAAATGCCGAAGCTGAAGTGACGGCTATCGTTTGTCTTTTCATAGGTGAATCCTGTGCCCAGGTCGAACCAGCCAATCCTGTTGTCTGTTGGATTTTCACCGATGGGCGCCAAGGGGTCGAACACATCGCCGTTGAACTGGCTGTCGAAAGTGAGCAGCGAGAATTGCACGCTGCGTTGACCGAAACCTGCTGAGATACCGACGCGAATGCTCGAGGTGGAATCATCCGCAAGGTAAAAGCGCGAACAAATCTGCAGACTGGCTTCGAGGGTTTTCATCTGACCATCACCGGCCTGATCCTGGTTCAGCAGCAGGCCTGCGCTGATCCTTCCCAATGCCGGACTAAGCGTTTGTAGATTGCCGTCGCCTGCGACACTGAACGTAGTGTAGGGAACACCAATGGCCGCCCATTGTCTGCGGTGACTCGCCGCAAGGCGCAGGTCTCCGCTGAAACGACCTGTATTAGCCGGATTGAGGTTCATGGCGCTCTGGTTGAACTGCGAAAAGTGAATATCCTGGGCACCTGTTTTCCCTACCGGGAAAAGCAGCACTAAGGTCAGGATATACAGCAGGTGTTTTTTCATTCAACGGAGCAGGGTGATATTGCCTTTTTTGAGGAAGGTGGATTGGTTGAAACAGATGGCCGTGAGGTAGTAGGCGTAAACATCGGGCGGCAAGGGCTTACCCCGGAACGTGCCGTCCCAGCCTTGTGAGGGCGAATTGCTTTCAAACACTTTTTCTCCCCAGCGGTCGTAGATGACCAGCTGCATGCTTTCGATGGTGTTCCCGCGTACGTACAACAGGTCGTTGCGCTGGTCGTTGTTGGGCGAAAAGGCCGTAGGGATGAAAATTTCCGGCTCCTCGCAAATCACTTCGCGTACAACAATCGTGACCGAATCCGTGACCGGACAGCCGTTCGCATCCGTAGCCGTTACAAGGTAAGTGGTAGTGATGGTGGGTGTGCTCACCGGATTGGCGATTCCCGAATTGTTCAGCCCTATTGCCGGTGACCAGCTGAAATTGAAGGTGCCTGCGGAAGTGAGGGCGTTCAACTGTGTCGATTGCCCCAGAAAAAGGGAAGTGGTATCGGCGCTTGCCTGCCCTGTCGGAAACGAATCTGTGTACACGACCTGGACCTGTGCCTGCAGGGTGCATCCGTTCTGGTCGCTCAGCACTACCGAGTATGCGCCCGGACAGAGATTCACTGCTGTAGCGGTATTTTGGTTTTGAGGATCATTCCAGCTCAAGCTGAGCGGTGGATTGCCTCCGCTCGCCAGGGCAGTAGCTGTTCCACCGCAGATTCCGCCGCAATAATCCACCGTAGCAGCCGCCGATAGCGTCAGTGCCTGTGCCGGATTGATCTGTACGCTGGCTGTATCCTGACATCCGCGGGCATCCGTCACCGTTACCTGGTAGCTGCCCGGACATAAACTGTCTGCCTGTAAGGATGTCTGCTGCAGCGGGTCGTTCCAACTGATGCTGTAGGGCGCAAGACCGTTGAAATTCAAAACAGCGGCCGTGCCGTCGCAATCGCCAAGGCAGGAGGGGGGAGTGGAAGCGACTATTTGTGCATCCAGCAGCGGGAGCAGGAGGAGCGGTTGACTGACCGTATCCACACAGCCCCGGTCAGAGGTGGCGATGAGTTGCACATTGAAGTTTCCGCTGTTGGCATAAGTGTGTACAGGATCCGGAAGTGCGCTCGATGTGCCGTCACCCAACAGCCAGCTGTGCTGAGCCGTGTAACCACTTTGTGCATTGGAGGTGTCCTGAAAGTTGACCGTGTTGGAGCAGGTGTCCAGTGTGTAGGTGAAAGAGGCTGTGTAATCCGGTAGAATGGTCACTGTCCCTGTGCTTGTGTCTGCACAGGTTGGGTCGATGTTGGAGTAAGCCACCAGCGAAACTGTGTAGGTTCCGGTATCGGGGTAAGTAAAGGTGGGCGCAAAGGCATTCGACGTATCGCTGCTGGTTCCGTTGACACCGAAATTCCAGCTGTAACTGCCAGCGTTGAAACTGTTGTTCTGAAAAGAAACGGTGTTGCTTCCACATACGAGCAATGGATGTTGCAAGGCGGCGACCACCAATGTAGGACAGGGTACGACATTCAGCTGGAAATCACGCAGCGTATATCCGACGAGGATGCCGCCTCTGAATTCTTTCGCCCGCACGCCGATGACGAATTGCCCGACAATCGTCGGGAAGGCGGTGAGTACACCCGTAACCGGATCTATCGTGAGATTCGAGTTCGCTCCCAGTACATTGGACAAACTGTACGGAGGCTGGAAAACCACCTGTTGATAAGGAGGTGCCAGCGGTGGCTGAGGCATAGGATCTGCCAGCGTGCCACCAGTCAGTGGAGTGACCAATTCATAAACGATGGAATCACCTTCAAAATCTGTTGCAGAGTGGTCGAAAACAAATGGAACACCGGCACAGATGAAGGGCGGCGGCCAGTTGGTGAAAACGGGATTGCTGTTTTGGGAGAAGGAGGATGTTCCTGCGAGCCAGGCTTCGTAGGTGGCACCCGTATTCTGCGGCGTGACGAGGTTCAGAATGGTGATGTTACGGCAGCAGCGCTGGTAGGCGAGGATATATCCAGTGGCGGAGGGAGGTAGGACCACCGTGTCGGTGTATACGGTTCTCTCATAGCAGATGTCCACCGGTGGAACAAAACAAGGCGCATTGATGGTCGGCGGCACAGTATCGAGCTGTGTGAAGCTGAAGAGTTTCTCCCGGATGAAAACATTCGTCACCGCATGAAAGATGCCTACTGAGGCCGGATTATCGAAGGGCGGTACGCCATTGTAGCAATCGCGGTACACCGTAAGGCTGATCTGGTAAACGTTTCCGCCGAGGTATTTATAGTTCAGTTCTCCGCCTACGATGTGGGTGGCCCCCGCCTGCCTGTTTACGGCCAGCAGTAGCAGCAAGAGTAAAAAGGAAAATATCGAACCTTTCGATGGAACCATTACTCAATAATACGCATTACACGGGCATGGATGGTTGAAAATCGCACTGAACATTTCAACGGTAAGTTGTTCGCACTCATTTGATTTTTAAGCGAAGCACTTCCTGTCCTTCCAGGTGGGCTTCGAGTGTGTCACCGGCCTGAACGGCACCCACTCCGGCAGGCGTTCCGGTGAATATCAGATCCCCGATCTTCAGGGTGTAGAAGCCCGAAACAAAGGAAATAATTCTGTCAACCGAAAAAATCATATCGGCCGTGTGACCGTGCTGCCTGATTTCTCCGTTCACCCTGAGCGAGAAGTGCAGGTCTTGTACCGGACGACCCAGGGAGGCCAGCGGTACGAACTGACCGACCGGCGCGGAGCCGTCAAATCCCTTGGCCAGGTCCCAGGGCAAGCCCTTTTTTTTCAGTTCCGATTGCAGGTCGCGTGCCGTAAAATCAATCCCCAGGCTAACCTCTTCGTAGTAGCGGTGGGCGAACTTTTCTTCGATATGCTTTCCTACTTTGCAGATACGCACCACGAGTTCCGTTTCGAAGTGCACCTCTGCCGAAAAATCCGGAAGGAAGAACGGCTGTTTGCCGGGAATCAATGCGGTTTCGGGTTTTAGGAAAATGACAGGCCTTTCCTCAACGGCATTGTTGAGTTCCTTTGCATGCTCTGCATAATTACGGCCTACGCAAATTATCTTCATTCTTTGTTGTCAGCTGAAATCTTGTGGGGACAGTTCGTGGAAGTACTTTTTCTTCTTGAGGAAATAGGCTACGACAATGCTGTTGTTGTACACTCCTTTGGCAGGGTGTGACTTGACCTTGCGCTGCACCGACAGCCTGCGGGAAAAATGCAGCAGCACGTAACGGTAGAAAGCGAAGTGCGCCTTCACGATGGCCCAGGTGTCTTTGGCATCACCGTCAAAGAGGAATTTCATGCCTGCCAGACCATCGAGTACCAATCGAAGTGGCATCAGCCAAAGCAAGCGGTGCCCGGGCACGTTTTTGAACAACATGATCAGGTTGTTCCTGAAATTGTAATAGGTCTTACGTGGATTTATCTTGGGCAGCGTACCTCCGCCGACATGGTAAACGCAGCTCTGTGGAACAGCCCATACCGATAGTCCTTCCAGCTGTATGCGCCAGCACAGATCAATCTCCTCCATGTGTGCAAAGAAATAATCATCGAACCCCTGCTGTGCCCTGAAAACTTCCTTTCGGATGAGCATACAGGCTCCGGTAGCCCAGAAAACCTGAATGGGATTATCGTATTGTCCTTTGTCTTCTTCCAGTGTAGTGTAGATGCGGCCACGGCAAAAGGGGTACCCAAGGATATCGATGAATCCTCCGGCTGCTCCGGCATGCTCAAGAAGATGTCTGTCGGAAAAGGACCTGACTTTGGGCTGGCACACCGCTACCTCCGGATGCTGTTCCATGAAATCCAGCAATGGCTGTATCCAGTTTTCAGTGACTTCGACATCCGAATTCAGCAGCAGGTAATAGGGCTCTTCGACGTGCTGCAAGGCCCTGTTGTAACCACCGGTGAAGCCGTAGTTCGCATCCAGTTCAATGATGTCGACTTCCGGAAATGTATCCTGCAGGAATTTTACGGAATCGTCGTCAGAGGCATTGTCGGCCACTACAATGCGCGCAGTATCGCCACTGTGGTGCAGTACTCTGGGCAAGAACTTTTCGAGTAAGGCCTTACCGTTCCAGTTCAGAATGACGATGGCGACTTTTTTCAACTGCGCGAGTGGATATTCGGTGATCAAGATGATGGATCACCTTGAGCGTGTGATCAGCGGGGATTTTGAAACAGCTGTTCGAACTGATTGCCGTAGGTGGAACGCGAATTGGTCTTGTCCACGTCGTTCAGTGATTCTGTTCTTCTTTTAAGTATGACCATCCATTGTGCTTCGTAGATCTCGCCACGGGCATCGCTGTGGAGCAATCTGAAATCGTTCGATCCCAGCTCCTGGCAGATGAAAACGAATTTGCGGTTGCTCTGGTCACCCAACGCGTAATACTGCCAGATTTCATAAGGGTAGGTACTGGGTTCATTGTATGCCCTCGAAATCTGATTCGGGGCACCGTATTTCAAATAGACCCTGCCGCGCTCGGTCAAATATCCCTTTTTGCGCCCTATTGTGTAGGCGGCATTGACCTTGTCCACTTCGGCCTTGTAGGCCATCCATGCGGTGAGCGGCTGGCTGGCATTGCGCCGCACCCAGAAGTCGTAAAAAAATTGCTGCATCGCCGTCATGTTCGCATTCTCGAGCTGATTGATGGCGAAAGTATTTTCGTTGGGACTGCAGATGGGCCACAGGCAACGAATGTATTCTGCCAGGGTGTCTCTGTTGGTGATTTTTGTGACGAAGGTATTGGCGAAAGCGCCATTGCCGGAGGAAAGTTCTCCGCTCATTGAAGGTGCGTTGGCCGGCGGGTTGCTGCGTTGAAAGAAACATTCCTTTTCGGCCAGCAGGTTATTGTTCTTGTCACGGATGCTTACCTGAAGATTATAATTTCCGGAAGGGAGTTCTGCAATGTTGAATTCGCGCAGAAGTGTTCCGACTTCTCTGGGTGTCTGCCTGGCGAAGCCCGACAATCCTTCCATCACGCTTTTGGATTCGTATTGCAGGATCTGCCAGCTGAGCAGAAAGGGTTCTTTGTCCAGTATGGCTACAGTATGATAATATTCACAATAGAACTTCAGTGACGAATCGGATTTGCTGAAGAAATTGTCCACGAGAGGGATCATGTCGAATCCGTTTTTATAAAGCTTGCCTACTGTTTCCGATGGATTGTACTCTTTCAGCAGTTCAATGTCCGAGAAGGCGATGATGTTCGCAGGATAGAGTACGTTGATGGGCTGCTTCACTGTATAGGGTTTCGCAGACACCTGGTTTTTATCACGGATGGTAAGCTCCATGGTGTAATCTCCATTGGGCAGGCTCACCCTTTGCAGGTCGGTGAAATCACTGACCGCATTGATCGTATCGCTGGTCTCCGGTCCCAGCAGATTGTATTTGTCAAAGTAATAAATGCTGTCTCCCCGCTGAAAGATGACGGTCGCTTCAATCGATGCCTGGTATTTACCCTCTGCATTCAGTGCATAACAAACACTGTTACCATCTATGGTGAGATAGCTCTCGATGTACGGGCCTTTCTGCGGAGAATAAAAACTGCAATACGACATCCGCGCCTTCAGGCTTTTGCTTACCGTTGCTTCGCCAAGAAAAGGTAAAAGCAAGAGGGACAGTGATAGACAGTTGATTTTTCTCATGGGTAGCACTTGGAAGTACAAAGTTACGCAAAGGGGCGTCGTTGACCCATTTTATATGGTTAAGTGTTTGTAAAACAGAAATATCCTTTGAAACAATGTGGTTCATTGTCCGGGTGGATAGCGTGCATCCGCTCTATTTTGCAGGGGCGATTTTGGAGGTGAATTCCTCAGCGGGTGTGGAAATCAGCACCAGGTACAGACCGGTTGACAGTCCTGTAACCTGCAAGCTGCCCTGTTGCAGGGATTCTCCGGAAAGGCGCTCTTCGTGTACCAAGCGACCGGAAGCATCGAAAATGGTCACACGGTCCACGTGTACATCCCTGTTGAAGCCGAAGCTGAGTATACCGTTTGTGCTTAAATGGGTAAACACCAAAGCCGGTACTGTAGGATCTTCGGTGAACCTCACCGGCCTGATCTCGCTATAGGTCACGCTGCCATCGAAGTCGGTTTGTTTCAGCCGGTAATAACTGAGGCCGGGCAAAGGATCGGCATCGGTGAAGGAGTATTGCAAGAGTGTGTTGGACTGTCCGCTGCCATTCACCACACCAACGGGCATGAAGTCAAGTGCATTGGCACTTCGCTCCACCGTAAAATAGTCGTTGTTGGTTTCACTGGCGGTGGCCCATCGGGTCTTCACCTTGTTATCGACAGCCAAGGCATCGAAGTACAGCAAACTCACCGGTAAGGGTTGTGTGAGACCAGCGCCTGTGAAATCGGAGAACGAACTCAGGTTGAACCACTCGAAAGTCCTCAGGGCAGGAGTGAAGAGTCCCGCGCTTCCGTTCATGAAGGGATAGCCGCTTCCCGGGCAGCTTGACCAGCCTATGGGAGCCACAAAGCTGTGTTTGACGGGGTAGAGCATGCCCGCGCCGATTCTCTCCGCAGGATCCATGTAGGTGTAGCGGATATCATAGTCTATTCCCGATAGCATGAGGTTCGGTTCCACACTCCAGTAACGGTTCAGGTAATCCGTACTTGCCAGCAGGTTGGGCTGTTTGCCCTGGGTAACTCGCACCTTGATACTGCTTCCGCTCTGCATACCGCTGTGCAGGTCGATGCTTGCCGGTGTGTAGTCCACAGAGTCGCCTACAGGGAATAAGTAGAGTCCCGCGGTATTGGTGAACTCCCTGAGGTAGCCGCTGCCTGTATTGATGTGACGGCCATTCCCGGCGTTGGTGATGAGCGCATTCTGTGTATTGGATCCAACGCTGAGTTCATAGGAATTCAGCGAGATGATGCCATCGATGAACTCGAGCTGTTCCTCAATCACCACATCGGTGAAAAGCCGGATGCTGTTGAAATTGCTGGCGTTGTTTACCGTGAGATGTCCCATGCGCTGTGCCGTTAGTCCGGAGATATTCTGCGGTACACCGGCATTGAGTCGCAGGTTGCCGGAGCCAAGATTGCCACTGCCGTTATTTTGCAGATCGCCGTAGAGTGAAAGGTCTGACAGCGCAGTGATGGTGACACTGGCGCCTGCTGCAATGTCAAGATCGCGGCAGAGAGCGGTACCATTGCTCGATACAATGGGGAAAAATCCACCCTTTGGAACGGTAGGTATGCTGACATCTGTGGTGGCGTTGGGCAGCAGCTGACAACCCCAGTTCGTGAGTGTGTTCCAGTCGTTACTGAAACCAAGCCATTGACCAGGGTATTCTATTTCGGCTACCACGGCTTGCGAAGAGGCCGACGTACAACCGGCGAACGCAGCGATGGCATAATAGGTGGTCGTTCCGGCGATCACGGGTGTATTGAAGGTGTTTCCGCTGGCCAGCAGAGTGCCACCACTCGCAGCATCGTACCATTGTACAGTTCCTGCGCTGGAGAGCGCATTCAAGGCGACTGATGTCGCACCGCATCCTGTACCGTTACTGAAGCCGGTGATCTGTGGTGTGGAAGCCACGGGTACTTCTATGGTATCGCTGATGCCCACACATCCCGTCGTGGCAGCGACCGGCGTGACGATATAACTCACTGTTCCGACCGCGTTATTGCCGGGTACACTCAAGGATTGTAGCAGGGAATTTCCATTGCCTGCCGTTGCACCTGTGGCTCCTCCCGTTGCTCCTCCTGTTGTCCAGCTGTAAGAGGATGGTAGAGTGGATGTCCAGTTCAGTGAAACACTACTGCCGTTGCATACCGTATCCTGAAAAACAGTAGTCATCAATGGCTGCGGATGAACGGTGGCATTGACGGCCATTGTGGATGAACATCCTGTCAGTGGAGAGGTGCCCTGAATGTAATAGGTGCCACTTTGCTGTATTCCGTTGGGTGACGCAAGGGCTTGTGTTGCCGCAGCGTTGCTCCAGTAGGAATAGGAAAGTCCGGGAGCGGATCCTGCTACGATGCCTGTAGCTGTAAGGTCGATGCTGTCGGGTGAGCAGATGGCGGACGGCGTGTTGATTTGTACCTGCGGCAAGGGGTGTACGGTCACACTGGTGGTGCCGGCCTGGGCCTGCAGGCAGAAGGACGCACCCTGATAGGTAAGATTTTGTAAGGTGTAGGTGAAGCTTCCCGCTGTAGTGTTGGGCAATTGAACCGTTGCCGTATTCAGGCCCGGCTGTGACACTGCGCTGGCGGGTGTGCCGTTCAAGGTGTAGAAGAAAGTATAGGGTGGCGTAGCTCCTGTGGCCGTGAAGGTGACGGCTGTGCTCCCGCTTCCCAGACAGGCATTCACCGGTGAAGTGACTGTGGCCACGCTGTTCAGGCTTACACTTAACTCGGTACTGTCGGTCTTTGGACATCCGTTATTGCCGGTGACGGTTGATAGGTAGGTGACGGGGCCGGAAGGTACGAGGCTCACGCCCGTAGTGGTGGCTCCGCCAGGTGTCCACAAGTAGCTGAAAGTATTGGGTACGGTCAGACCCGATGGCAGGAAGTTCGGATTGCCGAACAAAGGACCGGTAGCGGTACCGGTCCCCGTTATATTCAGCAATGCCGGTGAATTGTCGGGCTGATCCATTTTGTAATAGGCGAAAAGTGTGGCTGAGTTCGCAGGATAGATACTGTTCACATCCGCTGCGATCTGTGCCGCGGAAAGGTCGCTGTCGAAAATGCGCAGCTCGTCCATCTGTCCGCTCCAGAAGCGTGTGCCACCGCCCCATTTTCCGATGCGCAATTGCTGGGTGCCATCGTAATACACGGAGCCAAAATTCCAGGGGGTAGACGTGATAAGGTTTCCGTTTACATACACCTGCAAGGCAACAGGAGTCTTCACCAGTGTAAGGTGTTGCCATACATTCGGTGCCAGGGTAAAGGTGGCCGTGGCGCTGCCCGCGGAAGAATAGCAGGTGAACTGATACTGGTTATTGGTGACGTTGTTTTGGTTACATGTCCAGCTTTTTCCTGTTGCCGCGAAGTTATTATCGATGATGGTGGCGAATGGTGCCTGTAGCGGATCGGGACGCACCCATAGCTCAACGGTGAAATTGCTGAAGTTGAACCAGCCTCCCAGTTCAGCACTCTGTGAGTTGCCGTCCAATCGCAGGGCATTGTTGTAGGTGGTAGCTACTGCGTTCAGGTTCACCGATGCTCCCTGGCAGATCGGCGATGTGTTACCGGTGATACTGATGACGGGCGGCTGTTTGTTTTCGTACACCAGGTGCCTGACCTTGGTGCTGCAGTTCTGCGCATTCGTGAAGGTGGCCACATAGGTGCCCGGCGTACTCACGCTTCGTGTAGCCGAAGTGGTGCCGTTGTCCCAGGTGTGAGGGGCATTGCCTGCTGCATTCAGTTGAACGCTGAGGTTATTGCAGTCGAGCTGACTGCTGGCGGAGGTGACTGCTCCTGATGGCGGTGCTACTACGGTCACCGTCACGGGCTCGATGTCTGTGCAGGTCCCGAAACGCGTTCCGCGGATGTAATAGGTACCTGCACCGACATTCCTTGGGTTGGTGAGGGCCGTTGTTCCTGCTGCATTTGTCCAGTAACTCAGCAATAGATCTGGTGGCGTTCCGGCGGTTACGGCCGGAAGGGTGATGTCGGCGGTGTTGGGACTGCAAACGGGTGCCGGATTATTGATTTGTAAAACGGTGCCTTTGAAGGCGCATTGGTTACTCGGGAAATCGATATTCGCACATCCGGTGAGTCCGGGTGTGATGATGCAGCGCAGACTGTCGTTATGGCTCAGCGCAGCGTTGGTATAGGTGTTGAGCAGGCCATTTTGTACTGTGTTGCCGTTCAGTTTCCACTCATAATTGGCTGCTCCGGCATTGGTCGCTCCGGCGATGAAACTGCCGTTATTGGGATTGTAAACAATGGCCTGGGTGATGGTGCCTCCCTGATTGAAAATGGAGACGTCAGCAACGAGGGGCAACACAGGAATGTTCACATTAGAGGCATAGATCAGCAGGCTGTTCTTGTAGTAGCGCGCACGGTTTTGTCCCGCCACCAGTTCGATGCTGATGCGCAGAATATCTCCCGGAATATACGCGTTGCTGATGGCACGGTCCACGCCGGATTCAAGGATACGCAGTTCACCGGTTGCCAGCAGATGGAACGCAAAGCCGATGGAGGTATTGTTGCTGCTGGTGTTGTTCAGACTCAATCCCGCCACACGCGCTTTGTTGGTTTCGGTGACGATGAACTGGAAGCCGCCGTTGAGTCCTACCTGGTTCCAGCTAGAGGCGCCGCCGTCCCATACTCCGTCTGATTGTGTCTTCACGAGACTGTTGGCATTGGCCGCGACATTGGTGAGGTCTGTGGCTTTCCACTTCACATTTTCATAGAGAACATTACAGGTGCCTGTTGCAGGTACTCCTCGCATCCAGGCATCCACATTGTCCGGGACAACAATCTGGTTGCTGACCTGGTTGGATGGAAGCGCCTGGTTGTTGGAACAGCCGGCAAGGTTGGGTGTCATGGCACAGGTGATGACGTCTCCGGTGGCGAGATTGGTATTAGTGTAAAGGGAAGATGTGCCGCTTTGTACGCTAAGGCCATTGAGGAACCATTCGTAATCGGGTCCACTGCCTGGATTTAGCGTCAATGCTTCAAAGGTGCCCGCGTTGAAATTGACCACCAGGGCCTGATGTACGGTACTGCCGGTTTCGTAGAGCGAAACATCCGCAATGAGCGGCAGGGTAGGAGGCAGTGCGCTGTTGTACACAGCTGTGCTGTTGACCAGGTAGCGCACAATTCCTGAGGAAACGCTGATCCGGAAGGTATCACCCGCGGCATAGGTCCCGAATACTCCCTTGTACACTCCTAGTTCATAGATACGGTAGGTAGAAGAATTCTCCAGCAGGAAGGCATAGCGAATGGTGTTCTGATCGGAGCTCGTATTCGTAGTGCTCAGCCCGACCATGCGGGTCTTGTTGGTCTCGAGGGCGTTGAACTGGAAGTATCCTTCCGCGTTCACCCGGTTCCAGGAAGCCGCTCCACCGTCCCACAGCGAATTGTTGCTCACTTTCACGAGTCCGTTGCCGTTGACGATGTTGACGGTGTTGCTGAGGTCCGATTTTTTCCATTGTACCCTTTCCGTTACCTGTGCGCAGGAGGTAGGCACCGCTTGTCCCGTAATACCGAAGTCGATGTTGACCTGCCCGATGATGGTGGTGGTGATAATGTTCGAGCGCAGCAGGGTGTCATTACATCCGGCCTGTGCGCAGGTCAGAATACATTCCAGCTGATCACCGTTCTGCAGGTTGAAATTGGTATAGGTCGGAGATGTGCCGTTTTGCACGCTTACACCATTCACTCTCCAGTCATATGCCGGGTTGCTTCCTGTTCCGGGAGCATTCGCCTGGAATACGCCGCTGCTGAAATTGGTGATGATCACATTGCGTACGGTACCGCCCGTTTCGTTGATGGAGCAGTCGACGCTCAGCGGGAGGGAGGGAGCTATCAGACTTGTGTAGAACAGTATTCCGTTCTTAAAGTACTTTACGATGTTGTTTTCAACGGCGATCCGGAAAACATCGTTGGTAGCGTAGGTGCCTCCCGGAATGGCGATGGTGTTTCCGGATTGACGTACGTCAAAGGTGCCGGCTGATGTAAGGTACACTGCAAACTGGATACTGGTCCAATCCGCATTCGGATTCGTGGAGCTCAAGCCGATCATCCTGGCTTTGTTGGTCTCACCGATGGTGAACTCCATGTATCCGTTGTTGAATACTTTGTTCCAGGAGAATCCACCGCAGTTCCAGCCGCTGCTTTGCAAACGGGTAAGTCCGTTGCCGTTAAGCGGAATAGCATCCCTGGTCAGGTCGCTGAGTTTCCAGCGCACCGGCTCTGAAACGAGGGCGCAGCCTGCACTGGCAGCTGTTGTGGTAATGGCGAGGTCCGCACCCGGAGGTGGAGCGGTTCCCCACACAACATAGTTGGAGGCGAATGGAAAAACGGTACATCCGGAGGGGGCACTGAAGAGCCTGCAGCGGATTGTGTCACCATTTTGCGGATTCGCGGGGGTGAAAGTCGGGGAGGCAGCGTTTTGCTGTACCACGCCGTTCACACTCCACTCGTACATGCTTCCGGCTGCGGCCTGACTAGTGCTGGCAGCGAGTGTCTGGTTGAAATAATTCCCGGTGAAGGCACCCGTCACCGTGCCGAGTCGGTCGTAGATGCTGACATCCACATTCAGCGGAAGGGTGGGGGCCACCAGGCTTGCATACAGGAGGGTGCCATTTTTGAAATAGCGGACGATGTTATTGTCCACACTGATCCTGAAAATATCTCCTGTGGCATAGCTGCCGAACAAGCCCCGGTCGGTTCCTGATTCATAGATACGTATGGTTCCGGTGTTTTGCAGGAAGATGCCGTATTGCATACTGGTATAGCCGTTACCGGTATATCCGTTGGTCAGTCCAACGAAGCGGTGGCGATTGGTTTCCTCGGCACTGAATTCAAGATAGCCGTTGTTGAATACCCTGTTCCAGGAGGCGGCGCCACCGTTCCACACAGCGTTCGACTGAAGTTTTATCAGGCTGTTGTCGGGTCGCAATACCATGTTGGCATTGGTGAATTCGGTCATTTTCCACTTCACCTGTTCGCGTACGAAATCACAGGTGTTGATGGCCGGTACACCCTGGATGGCGACCTCGGTACTGTCGGTCGGTTTGTGGATGAAAACGATGTAGTTCGAGTACAACTGTTGCGGTTGACATCCCGGAAGGTTGGTGCTGAGTATGCAGGTGATGGTATCGCCGTTGTTGAGTCCCGGATTGTTGTAGGTCGATGAAAGTCCGGTTTGTACCGCATTGCCATTCACCAACCATTGGTAAGTTCCTGCATTCACCGAGCTGGCTTCGAACCTTCCGAAATTATGGTTCACCACCTTGGCTTCGGAGATGGTGCCGCCAATTTCGTTGATGGATACATCGGCCAGCATGGGCATAGGCGGTACCAGCGCGCTGATGTAGACGATGGTATCGTTTTCGAGGTATTCCACCACACCACCATCCACCTTGATGCGGAACACGCTACCGGTGTGGTAAGTGCCCATCACGCCCCGGTCGGCTCCGGATTCAAAAATCTTATACTGTCCGTTGCTCTGCAGACAGAATGCGAAATTGATGGAGGCAAGGTCCGAGCCGTTGTTGGCGCCGCTCAGTCCTGCTGCTCTCAGCCGGTTCGTCTCCACGGCTTTGAATTCGAAATATCCGTGGTTGCGCACCTGGTTCCAGGAGGCGGCACCTGCATTCCAGCCGGCGGTACCGCCCGACTTTATCAAGCTGTTGGTGTTTACGGCGGTCAGGTTGCTGCTAAGGTCGCTCAATAACCATTGTACCTGTTCAGCGGCAACAAAGCAGCCCGGCAGTACGGGAGTTCCTTCGATGAAGAAGTCGGGGGTGATCTGCGGAGCGCCTATGATGACGATCTTATTGCTGAGATAGTTGTTACCCTGTAAGCATCCGCCCAGGCTCAGCACGCAGGTGATGGTATCGAGCAGGTTCAGGTTCGCATTCGTGTAGGTGTCGGACGGCCCATTCTGTACCGTGATGCCGTTCAGCTTCCAGGTGTAGTTCAATCCTACACCTCCCATTCGGACATTGGCGCGGAAAGTTCCGTTGTTGTAATTGAAGACCCTGACGTTGGTGAAAGTACCTCCGACATCGTTGAGTGCCGCCTGTACCAGCATCGGAAGTGCTGGAGAGACAGTGCTGGTGTACAGCAGGACACCGTTGCGGTAATATTTCACCACTCCGGCCTCGACCCCAATTTTCAATAAGTCTCCGGTGGCGTAGGTGCCGAAATTACCGCGGTTGTTACCGGATTCATACACACCGAGTGCGCCGTTGCTTTGCAGGTAAAACGCAAACTGTATTCCTCCGAAGCCCGGACCAGCATATCCGGAACTCAGTCCGAGCATTCTTGCTTTATTCGTTTCGCTGGCGGTGAATTCCATGTAGCCGTTGTTGCTTACACGGTTCAGGGAGGCGGCTCCGGCATCCCATCCTGTTCCGGATATTTTACTCAGGTTATTGGTCGACTTGAGCAGCCTGGTCCAGTCGCCGAAATTGGTAAAGGGCCTCCATACCACATCTTCTCCGGCGAGGCGACAGGCGTTGAGGTCCACCTCTCCCTGGATCACGAAGCTCAGGTTCGGGTTTGGTGTCCTGCCACGGCGGGCAATCAGGTTGCTGGTGACAATGTGGCTGAGGCAACCCGCAAACTGGAAATCACAACGGATGGTGTCGTTGCTGTTCAGGCCCGGCAGTGAGAGCGATGGGGTATTGGCACCGACCGCTGCTCCGTTATTGTTCCACTGGTAGTTCACCGGCAGACTGCCATTGAGCACAAATGCAGAAAAATTACCGTTGTTCAGGTTCCAGACCATTGGTCGTAGAAGTGTCCTTCCCTGATCGTAGAAGGAGGCGGAGGCACGCAGCGGTACGACAGAAGGTGCGCCACCTGAGAGGAAAAGTATTCCGTTTTTATAGTACCGGATCAGGTTCTCTTCGATGGCTACCCGGAAAGTATCGCCGGTGATATAATTGCCGAAGCCTCCCCGGCTGACACCGGCTTCATAAACGGAAAGTGCACCGTTGTTTTGCAGATAGATGCCGTACTCCACGTGCGCAAGTCCGCTGGCGATGTAGGGGTCGCTGAGTCCGATGACTCTCGTTTTGTTGGTTTCAGTAGCGATAAATTCTATGAATCCACCTTCATACACCAGGTTGCGGGAAAGGGTAGAGGCGTTCCAGCTGGCGGAGGCATTCGTTTTCACCACATCTCCTCCTGTGATCTGCAAGCGCTCCGCATCACTTAGGCTGGTAAACGCCCAAACCACACTTTCTCCGGCATAGCTGCAGGAAGAAGTATCGGATTGCGCACGGATTAAGACGGAAAGCGAAGGATTGGGTTCCTGATTTTTGATGATCACCCGGTTGGAGGCCAGCGTGCCGGCTATGCAGGGCGTTATACCCAGCCGGCAAAACACGGTATCGCCCGCCAGGGTAGCGGGATTGTTGTAAACCGGAAGCGTGATGCCCGCTACAGCGTTATTGCGCCACCACTGGAAGGTGTACTGGTTGACAGGATGTACCACATTGGCGGCGAGCTGTCCGCTTCCGTTGTTCCATACCCACAGGTCTGCCAGCGTAGCTCCGATTTCATTGAGACAGGCGGTGACAATCAGGGGCAGTACAGGAACAATGGTGGATGTATAGAACATCATTCCGTTTTTGTAATAGCGCACTGCACCATTGTCCACCGCAACCCTTAAGACATCGCCTGTCACATAGGTGCCGAAATTCCCTCTCGATACACCTGTTTCAATGATACTCAGTATCCCGCCACTTTGCAGGTAAATCCCGAACTGGATGTTGTTGCTGGAATTGCCGTAATAGGTATCGCTCAGTCCGACGATTCTGTTCCTATTGGTTTCCGTCGCTTTGAATTCCAGGTAGCCTCTGTTGAATACCTGATTCCAGGAGGCCGCCCCTCCGTTCCATCCGTTAGCAACCTTTTTGATAAGCTGGGAACCGTTCACTGTCAGCACCTGCTCATTGCTCAGGGAAGTGAATTTCCATACCACCTCTTCGCCGGTTTTCAGGCAGCCGATGGTGTCGGGGATGCCACGAATCCAGATGCGCGTGGCCGGAGACGCAGCTGCACCGTTAACGCGGATAGCGGTAGATGCATAGATGTTGGAAAGACATCCGGTGAGTTGCAGTTGACAGCTTACAAGATCGTTATTGTTCAGTACTGCAGGCTGAAATACGGAGGAGGGGCCACTTTGGACGCTTAACCCGTTGATCTGCCAGTTGTAGTTAGGATTGGGGGTGCCGTTCAGTACGGTGGCGGAAAATTGTCCAGCATGCCGGTTGAGGATCGCCAGGTTATTGATGCTGCCACCAATGTCTGCGATGCTGACATTGGCAATCATCGGGAGCACCGGGACGGTCGCGCTCGCATAGAATAACGTTGAATTACGGTAATAGTAAATACGGTTGTTTTCAATGTTGACCGAGAACGTATCACCTGCTGCGTAATTTCCATAGGCGCCAATGTAGGCACCCGATTCATAGATTTGGATAGCCCCCGAGTTGGTCAGGTAAATGGCAAACTGGATACCGGTGTAACTGGGTACGGTGTAGGTTGTACTGAGTCCTCCCATGAGGGCTCTGTTGCTCTGTCCAGCAATGAAACGGAAGGAACCGTTGTTATACACCCGGTTGCGCGAAGCACCGGCAGCATCCCAGCCGGAGCCGGAGATTTTCGTGATGGATGTTGCAGTGGTTTGTACTTTCAGCAGGTTGTCGAGGGATAGGTATCTCCAGACCATCGGCTCATTTGCCGAGTAACATCCATCGGTATCCGAAACCGCTTCGATATAAAATTGGAGAGAAGGATTGGGGGAAGCGCTCTTCTTGGTGATGGCGTTGGAGGTAATGTCATTGCTGGCGCATCCGTTCAGGGTGAGCTGACAGGTGACTACATCGTTCACAGCCA
>CAZPCA010000031.1:0-21397 GCA_964584995.1 uncultured Bifidobacterium sp. | reverse complement strand
CATGGGACACCATAGAAAAGAAATGAGTGTGATGCTCCAGGAATGGAAGGGCATTGAATACCTCCTTTCCGGAGACGATGAAGATGCGCGCGTACACTTCGAAAAAGCACGGACTTACCGTACCCATCAGCCGGACCATCCCTGGTCCATACTCGACGATTTCTTTGTCGCTTCGCTGGGCAAGAGCAAGAAAAAGGCAGGCATTCCGGCGCTGCGCATGCAGGAACTGGAAGAACCTTTTTACAGCAAGGTCTGCACACAGCTGTTCCGCCTATACAGCCAAACCCGGGATAAAGTAGCACCTTCCAAACAAACTGAAGCCTGAAAACAAATTTCGCCACTAAGTGTTCCCCCATCATGGGATCAACCGCCCGCCATTGCATGGCCTTTATCGCTGTGATCCTCCTTCACGGCTTGATGGGTTGCAGCACTTCTCCAGGCACTGAGGAGGGGAGCACTCCCTCCGTCATCTTCATCGACTATGTGGAAGACGAGACACTGGCAGAAGCCCGGAAAGGATTTGTAGATGCGCTTTCGTCGGCAGGGTTCAGCGAAGAAAAGAAGACCGTCGCCCTCACCTTTCGCAACGCACAGTCGGACCAGCCCACCCTGCTGCAGATCGTGGATTACGCAAAAAGTGCAGCACCCGACCTGATCGCCACAAACACCACCCTGGCCATGATCAACACGGTGAAGAGGATCAAGGAAACGCCGGTGTTCATGATGGTGGCCCCATCACCGGAACTGGCCGGGCTTGTGCAGGCAGACACTAAAGCACCCTCCAACCTCTTTGGCGTGTACGAGACCCTTGCTTACATCGACACTTCAGCACTTCTCATACCGTACCTGTTCCCGAATGCCAAGGTGGCAGGCGCGATCTTCTCGCAGGGAGAACCTCAGAGTGTGGATGCCCTGAAACGCATCGAAGAAACCCTGAAGAAAGCGGGCATAGCACTGATTGCATTGCCTGTTTCACATTCCGGCGAGACACAACTGATCACCGAGACGCTACTGGCGAAAGGTATCGATGTGTTTTTCGCTCTGCCGGACAATGTCATTTTTTCTTCTTTCGAGACGGTGGTGAAATCATGTACCCGCAAAGGCATACCGATAGTGACAAGCGAAGCCGGACTGGTGGCACGGGGCGCGCTCGCCAGCTTCGGTGCTGACATGTATCAATGGGGATTTCAAAGCGGCCTGCAGGCTGCACAGTACCTGAAAACGGGAAGCACCGATGGGCTGCAGCCGGAAATTGTTGCAGTGCGCAAAAAAGTGATGAACGCTGCCGCCGCCACTCAATTCGGAATCACTCCCGACAGTTCATTCGTTTACCTACGCTAATACAGGGGATGTTCAGCGATTTTGCATTGACCGCCGTTGTTCAGGGAATCGCCTTTGCAGGCCTGGGATGCGGCATTTACCTTTCGCTGCGCATCTTCAGGATTCCTGACATCACGACCGACGGAAGCTATACACTCGGAGGCATACTCAGCGCGATTGCGCTCAGCAGTGGCATGCATCCGATTCCGGTTTTGCTACTAGCCCTTCTGGGAGGAGGTATGGCGGGCGCCTCCACAGGCATCATCCATACACGACTTGATGTGAATCCGCTCTTATCCGGCATCCTCGTCATGACAGCACTCTACTCGGTGAATCTGATCCTCGCCGGTCGACCCAACCTTCCACTCAATGAAGTGAAAAGCATTTTTCAATTGAGCGGTAATGATGCCGATACGTTTCAATGTCTGCTGACCGTCTTCCTCGTACTTGCGCTATTGCTGGGCCTCTTGTATTTCCTACTCATCACCGATTTTGGTATAGGCATGCGGGCCACCGGCAACAACGAAACCATGGCCGCTGCCATGGGCATACATACCCAGGGGATGAAAATCATCGGCTTGGCCTTGGCCAATGCCTGCACGGCGTTGAGCGGAAGTCTGATCTGCCAGTACCAGGGATTCGCCGACATCAATATGGGCATAGGGATTGTCATTTCGGGACTGGGGGCCGTTATGATGGGTGAAACATTGTTAGCAAACTGGCTTCGCAAAAGTCTATTGTTCCACTTGCTGGCCATCGCACTAGGCTGTATATTGTTCCGGTTAATCATCGCCGGGGCCCTCTATGCCGGCACAGACCCCAACTACCTGCGACTCCTGACGGCTCTCATCGTATTGGGTATTGTATTCGCAGGTAAACTCCGAAAAACAAGCAGCACGTGATTCGACTCTCTGGTATACGAAAGACCTTCAATCCGGGCGAAGCAAGCGAAGTAAGGGCTTTACTCCCACTGAACCTTGAACTCCTGCAGGGAGAATTCGTTGTTGTCATTGGAGCGAACGGGTCCGGGAAATCCACCTTGTTGAACTTACTGGCGGGCTCTGAACGACCGGATGCAGGCACTATCCGTTTCGACGATACAGACATCACTTCCCTTCCAGACTACCGACGGAGCAAGTTTCTGGGGAGAGTGTTTCAGCATCCACATGCAGGCACTGCACCAGACCTCAGTATCCTGGAGAATTTCAGGTTGGCAGCCCTGAGGACAAAAACCAAGACCTTACGAATCGGATTGCAGCAGGACTTCAGAAATACGGTGCAGGAACAAGTAGCTGCATTGCAAATGGGACTTGAACACAAACTCGATCAACCAATGGGTAAACTCAGCGGTGGCCAACGGCAGGCATTGACTTTGCTGATGAGCACCTTCGACTCATGCCGACTCTTGCTCATGGATGAACCAACAGCGGCACTCGACCCCCGATCCGCCACTATCGTCATGCAGCTCGCCGAAAAAATCATCCGGCAACAAGAACTCACCGCCGTACTCATCACCCATCAACTGAAAGACTGTCTGCAATACGGCGACAGGATTTTATTTATGAAAGAAGGAAGAGTCGCTGAAGATATCAGTGGTGAAGCAAAAAAACAGCTGAAGCTACAGGACCTTTACGGCCGGTTTGCCGACTAAGCCCTCAAATGGTCGCAATCACTTTCAATTCAATGGCGATAGGCGTCGGCAGGCAATTGATCTCTACGGTCGTGCGGCAAGGCAGATTATCCTTGAAATATTCCGCATAAATCCTGTTGTATGTTTTGAAATCATCCTTCATGTTCGTCAGGAAAACGGTTACGTCCACGATATTTTCCCAGCTGCTACCTGCATCTTCCAGGATATAACGGATATTTCTGAATACCGAGTGGCACTGCGCCTCTATGTCGTATGATACTATAGCGCCATGGTCGTCTAACTCCACACCGGGAATTTTCTTTGTGCCTCGCTCCCTTGGCCCCACACCGGACAGAAAAAGGAGATTGCCGACTTTTCGCGCATGCGGATAAAGCCCTACCGGCTCGGGTGCTTTGGATGAATTGATTTTATCGTTCATGATGATTGAAGTTTATGAAACGTTGGTGCGCAATGCACACTGCATTCAGGGCGTAGTGATAGTGAATTCAAGTTCCAGTTCCCAGTTCGCCCTCAGCAGGGGCGTATCGGGATACATCCATACCTTCTCGGGATGGCGCCGTGCGCCGAAATCACCGGTGGTCCATCGTCCGTTACCATCGGCATCCAGTACTATACGCAGCCGGATTTTACCCGCATCAAGGTAGGCGAACGTCATCACACTGTCTCCGCGTACCTTTTGCTCACGGAGAGATTCGAACTTCTCGTTCAACACTTGCACAAGGTAATTCTGTCCAGCGACTAAGCCTTTTACCTTCAGCTGAAGCAAGGCGGTCGACTCAGGAGTAGGTACAGTCCACTGCGTACGGAGTGTATCGTTCACCAGACCATAGCGGTCAATGATTGTTCCCGGGGCGGCCATCAGACGATAGGATCTGCCACTCTGCCAGGGATACGTCAATCTCAACAGATTGTTGTACGGACCCTCGATCGCAGGCAAAACACGTCGTAAGGTCACACTGTCCTCCCATACTTCGATACTATCTGCACGCAGCAGGGGATGATTGGATTGCAGCAGCCAATCGGTCGAAGGACCGCCTGATGCAGGTGATGAGCGTTGAAAAAGGCGCATCCGGAATTTGGATGTGGTAGTACCCGGATCGGGAAGCAGGGAGAGCCGTACCGTGTCGATGATATTCAATGCATCGTATAGGAATACCTGCAGCGAGTCCTGCAAAGAATCCGGCTGGTAGAGATAGATGGTGTCGCGGGAAGCATTCACATCCATCACCCCTTTCCACGGACTACCGTCCTTTTCCAGTAAGCGAAATTCTTTTGCCGGCCTGCTCAATACCAACTGAACGGTAGCGCGGTCGATAGTATTTGCCTTCAGAACGCGTTGTCTGTTCACTGCCAGCGTAGCACAGTACAGCAAGGCACTATTAGTATCAGGAACAACAGTGACTTTGTCCGAGAACGAAAACGGCTCGGCTGCTGGGTCATCGCAGATGAAATTCCCGTTTTTATCTTCAAAGGCGAAGACCCTGTAATCGCCGGGCGGAAGATTACGGACGGTGAACTCACCGCTGGCATCCGATTTTGAAAAATAATCGGGTTTCAGGAGCAAGGCGGAGGAATCCCTGAATGCATCCTGATTGCGGTACATCACCACCGTTATTGCCTTCAGGGGCACCAGGGTGGCGGCATCCACGACCTTGCCTTTGAAGAATAAGGTGTCGAGGTAAGTGCCGGTGGAAAAAACATATTGGAAGTCTTTTAGCGGATTGCTTTCATGTACATCCACGATGGCATTGCCGAAACTGATGGTGTACGTCGTATTCGCTTTCAGGCTGTCCGGCAAGGCCACTGTAACCCTCCTGCGGTTGGCTCTCACAACGGGCAATTCGTCCATCAAGGGAGAAACCAGTAGCTGACTCTGCAAGTCAGACAATTGAACATTTTCATTGAAATTGAGTTCGATTTCCCTTGCAGAGAATCCAAGGGATTTATCTGCAGGCGAAGCCTCCAGCAATTCCGGAGCCAGAGCATCCTTATCTCCACCCGTAGGTGAGACCCTGTTGGCACAGGCGGCGATGAAGAAAATGAAAACGATATGGAGCGTCTTCTTCACCTCTTTGTGCAGGATGTATAGAGTGTTGAAATAAGTGCTGCCACTTCCTGCAGATGAAACACGTCAGCTTCGCTGAAATCGTCCGGGAGTGTACTGTCCACATCGAGGACCATCACCACGCGGTGATCGGCCCATACCGGCACCACGATTTCCGATCTGGAAAGGGAGCTACAGGCTATATGACCCGGAAACTCTTCCACATCAGGCACCACCAGGGTTCGGCCTTCTTTCCAGGCTGTCCCACATACACCCTTACCAAAGGCGATGCGGGTGCAGGCAACCGGCCCCTGAAAGGGTCCCAGCACCAACTCTTCTGCTTTCACGAAATAGACCCCCACCCAGAAAAAACCCAAGCCCTCTTTGAGTGCAGCCATCAGGTTGGACAAATTGGCAATCCAATCCGTTTCGCCTTGCACCAGATTTTTCAGCTGTGGCAAGAGCAGGGTATATTTCTCTTCCCGTGTTGCACCATCAGGAGCATGCAAGAGTGTTTCCGCCATGGCCACAAAGATAAGCGGTACTCAGGCACGGGCAAAGGCTAGAGTGAGCACACTCACCTTCAGGCCCGGAACCTTCAATAATTCCGTGGCTGCAGCAGCAAGGGTGGACCCGGTGGTGAGTACGTCGTCGACGAGGAGCACATGTGCAATGCCTTGCAATCTATCCAGTGACAACTCGAAAACACGCTCGACATTGGCAGATCGCTCAAAGCGATGCTTACGCGTCTGGGAAGAGGTATTTTTTACCCTGCGCAGTACATCCTCCCGCAAAGGAAGCTCCCACACCTCGGAAAGTCCGCGACCAAAGCAGGCTGCCTGGTTGTATCCTCTGCCTTTTTGCTTCGCAGGATGAAGGGGAACAGGTACAATCAGGTCGGGGTTTCCGAAAATATCGCCCTGCGACAGCGAACCGGCACACAGCTGACCCAGACGCAGCCCAATATCGGGTCTGTTTTTATATTTCAACTGATGGATCATTCGCTGCATGCCGGTCCCTTTCCCGAAATGACACCATGCCACAGCAGTATGCAGCGGCACCTTCCCCCAGAACTGCTTCGCAATGGGATTATCAGCATTTTTCCAGCATCCTGTTTCCGGGAGGTGAAGTATGCATCGTATGCAGAGGACTTTTTCTCCCGTCAACAGATGTTCCTGACAGGCAGCACAGAGTTCCGGAAAAAAGAAATTCAGTATATCGGAACACAGGTTACTAAAAGTCATGATAAATCTGCCGGATACCTTTTTCAACGTCTGCATATTCAGTCGTCAAAATTAGCGGTGCAAAGACTAACAGCACAGTGTGCCCTTGCATTAAACGGATACAAACGCTTACGACAGAACGTCGACTACTCTTCTTCTAAAAATGTGTCTTCAGCGTCAAACCCTGGAGGAGGCTGGTTGTGAGGGTAACGCACAAAATGGATCTGCCGCACCAATCCCATCAGTGTAGCACGCAATTCCTGGATGTTTTCTCGTCTGGCAGCAGAAATGAAAACAACGGTATTGTTTCCACGGGCCATCCACGACCTCTTCAAATCATCGAGGGTGGATGTTTGCTGCTCATCTTCCGGCAAACCAGCTTCCGCTTCGGGAGGCACGTACGCGTCGATCTTGTTGAAGACGAGTAAAACGGGTTTATCCAGGGCACCCAGTTCCTGCAGCGTTTCATTCACTACGCTGATATGGTCTTCAAAATTCTTGTGGGAGATATCGACCACGTGCAAAAGAATATCTGCTTCGCGCACTTCGTCCAGCGTGGACTTAAATGACTCCACCAAATCGTGGGGCAGTTTACGGATGAAGCCTACTGTATCGGAAAGCAAAAAGGGTATTCCATTCATCACCACTTTCCGTACAGTGGTATCGAGCGTAGCGAACAATTTGTTCTCCGCAAACACCTCGCTTTTACTGAGCAGGTTCATGAGCGTGCTCTTCCCAACGTTCGTGTATCCAACCAAAGCAACACGGACCATCTCCGCCCTTCTTTTGCGCTGTGTAGCCGTTTGCTTCTCTATCTCAGACAACTTGATCCGCAGGCGGGCCAGCTTATCCCGGATCACACGCCTGTCGGTTTCAATTTCCGTTTCACCCGGACCACGCATACCGATACCGCCGCGCTGCTTTTCGAGGTGGGTCCACATGCGTGTGAGGCGTGGCAGCAGGTAACGGTATTGCGCCAGTTCCACCTGTGTTTTAGCCTGGGCTGTGCGGGCGCGCTTCGCAAAAATATCGAGGATGAGCGTTGTACGATCGAGGACCCTGCAGCCTATTATCTTCTCAATATTCCGGAGCTGAGAGGGAGTCAGTTCATCGTCGAAAATGGCGAGCTGGATATCGTTGGCTTTGATGAAGTCGATGATTTCCTCCAGTTTGCCCTTGCCGACGAAGGTGCGGGTATCGGCATGGTCCAGGCGCTGGGTGAAGCGGCGTACTGTGTGAGCTCCGGCGGTAAGGGCGAGGAACTCGAGTTCATCCAGGTACTCATTCACCTGGTCCATTTCCTGCATGCGCACTGCAATGCCCACCAGGATGACGCGTTCAGGTCGACGTTGCAAATCAGGAGGAGTGTGTGGCAAGTGCTAAGGAACTATTGATGTGTAAGAATTGACTTCGCACACAACACTATTGTAAAGACGTAGATCCTCAAAACCAACCGCGACCAAAGCCCACCTCTCTGAAAGGCCAGGGTATAGAAATGAGCATCAGTAAAAGTCCGATTGTGAAGTACAGAAATTGTGTCTTGTATTTTTCCTGGTCTCCCTCCACCTTCTTGCAACGGATATGACCGAAGGTCAAAAGGGCGATAGCGATGATCATGACAGTGATGTGCTCCACCGCCCAGAACCGAGCCAACGGATCTTTCATCGCCGAGCCCATGTTCGCCAGTGCCTGTTGCACCGTTGGACTCACCATGTATAAGAACCCACCCAGCAACAACTGAATGTGAGCGGTGATCATCGTGTAAAGGGAAAGTTTCTTTTCACCCTTACCAAAAGCTTTTCCGCCTTTGCGACCCTGAAAGGCCTTGATGATGACCGTAATCAGCAGTGCCAACAGCACCCAGCGCAGCAGGCTGTGGAAATGAAGTAATCCGATGTACATGACCTTGTTTTAGCTATGCAATATTAGGAAAAAGTACAATTAAAACAGGGCGGCATATGGTTTGGCAAGTACAGGCTGCTTTTTTTTCTTACACAGCACTGACTTGCGTATGGAATATGCGGGTGACCTGCATCGTTGGGTCTATAAACAATCTCCTACAGCCATGAACATCTTCGAAACCTGGGACCAACCCACCGCTCCGCAACGCCTGCACATCGTATTCAGCAACCGGCAACGACAGTACGGGGCCTTTGTTCTCCGACGCGACTACGACTCTGTAGTACTCAAATCATTCGGAATCGTAATTGCGGCTCTTGTCCTCGTCTCCCTTGCCCCTGCTCTACTGCGCCATTTCCATTCCGGAACTGCCGGATCGGAGGATGAAAAAAAAGAAGTCGTCCTTCAAATGACGGAAGTGATATTGCCGGAGAAATCCATCCCCGTCCCTCCTGAAAAGATGCCCACCCGGGAGCCTGAACGGCGCAGCAGCAGTGTACAATTCACACAACCGGTGATTATCGACAACGACAGCAGCGACCTGCTCACCCAACAAAAACTCCTTTCATTGGAAACTGGCCTTAAAACTGTAGCGGGCGACAGCGGGATTACCGAACCCTTCAAGGATACCGATAGCCTTAGCGGCAAGGATATGACTGTAGGCGGTGTTTTCACCTACGTGGAAGAAATGCCTGAATTTCCGGGTGGTGAAACTGCGATGCTGGGTTATCTCGCAAAAAATATCCGCTACCCCTCTGAGGCGAGGGAAACGAGCATCAGC
The DNA here is from genome assembly GCA_964584995.1 of uncultured Bifidobacterium sp. GTDB lineage: Bacteria > Bacteroidota > Bacteroidia > AKYH767-A > OLB10 > JAJTFW01. Next base: position 12,479 of record CAZPCA010000031.1, on the reverse strand, counting down.
GGCACTGTCTACATCAGCTTCATTGTACACAAGGACGGCAGCATCGGGGAGATCGAACTCTTGCGGGGAATCGGAGGCGGATGCGAGGAAGAAGCCATTCGCGTCATCCGCAACATGCCCCGCTGGAAACCCGGCAAGCAAAACGGAAATACGGTGAATGTGCAGTACAAGCTGCCTGTCAATTTCAAAATCAGGTGATACAGGAAATTGCTGCTAAGGGCCAGCACCTTTACCAGCGAGCATATAACATCGCATTTTATGCCGGGGTTGGTCCGGCTTTGGGCTGAACCTCTTATTTTTGGCGGTTCAGCCCCGCTATGAAAAACACCCTGCTTATTTTATCCGGCATTCTTTTCCTGTTTGCCTGCAAGACCCGTAAGAACAACGAGACAGTCGTCCGCAACATGCCGGACCTGGAAATATCCGCGCCCCGCGAAGTAAACGGCGAATACAGGGCCGCCTACACCATCCTGCACGATATTGTCCATACCGACCTTGATATACGGTTCGACTGGGGAAAGCAATACCTGATGGGCAAGGCGACCCTGACCATGAAGAGCCACTTCTATCCCCGCAACGAGGTCCTGCTCGATGCCCGCGGGATGCAGATCAACGATGTGCGCATGATCAAGGGCAAGGATTCCATACAGTTGAAATATGCCTGGGCCCACGACACGTTGTCCATCACGACCGACAAGTTTTACGGACCCGAGGAGTCCTTCCGCGTTTACATCGACTATGTCGCAAAGCCCGAAGAGCTCGATGATGCCGAGGGCAGTTCTGCCATCAGCAGCGACAAAGGGTTGTATTTCATCAATCCCCTGGGCAAAGAAAAAAACAAACCGCGTCAGATCTGGACGCAGGGTGAAACAGAATCCAATTCGGTATGGTTCCCCACTATCGACGCTCCCAATCAGAAGATGACGCAGGAGCTGCGCATCACGGTGGAGAAAGAATTCACTACGCTTTCGAACGGGAAGCTGCTGTCGAGCAAGGACAACGGTGACGGTACCCGGACAGACACCTGGCGACAGGACTTGCCGCACGCGCCCTATCTTACCATGATGGCCATCGGGCCTTATGCTGTTGTGAAAGACAGCTGGCGCGGCAAGGAAGTCAATTATTATGTGGAACCTGAATACGAGCGTGTAGCGCGGAAAATTTTCGGTAATACCCCGGAGATGCTTGAATTTTATTCCAAAATCCTTGGGGTGGATTATCCCTGGGACAAATACAGCCAGGTAGTTGTACGCGATTATGTAAGCGGTGCCATGGAAAACACATCGGCCACCATACACGGAGAATTCCTGCAGAAAGATGAGCGAGAATTGCTGGATGGCACCAATGAAGATGTCATTGCCCATGAATTGTTCCACCATTGGTTCGGCGATTACATCACCTGCGAGTCCTGGTCGAATCTGCCTCTGAACGAGAGCTTCGCCACCTACGGAGAATACCTTTGGAACGAATACAAGTACGGAAGGGAAGAAGCTGATGTAGACCGCCTGGGCAATATGAATGCCTATTTCAGGGAAGCAAAGAATAAAAAGGTGGACCTTATCCGCTTCTACTACGAAGACAAGGAAGACATGTTCGACCGTCACTCTTACCAAAAAGGCGGCACCATTTTACACATGCTTCGGAAGTATGTAGGCGATGCAGCCTTCTTCGCCTCCTTAAAGCTTTTCCTGGAGACCAACCGTTTCAAGCCCGTAGAGGTGCATCACCTCCGGCTTTCGTTTGAGCAGGTTACCGGCGAAGACCTCAACTGGTTCTTCAACCAATGGTTCCTCGACAATGGCCATCCGGAACTGGAAATCAGCTACGGCTATGACGAAGCTGCACGTCAGGCCATCGTGACGGTGAAGCAATTGCAGGACCTCGCGGAGCATCCCTTATACGTCTTGCCTGTAGAAGTCGACCTCTACACAGGCGGCAAAGCCCAACGCAAGAAAATCCGTATCACACAGCAGGAAGAGACTTTTCGCTTCGATGCCATGAGCCGACCTGACTTCATCAATTTCGACGCTGAAAAATGCCTTACTGCTGCCAGGGACGATCAACACAGTACCGAAGAGTGGATGGCGATGTACCGTATGGCTCCGCTATTTCAGGACCGATGGGATGCCCTGCAAGGATTAAGCGTCGACTTAAAAGCAGGAAGTCCGCAAGCAGCGGTATTCATCGATGCCCTGAAAGACAAAAACTGGCGTATCCGGGAGCTGGCCATCAGCAAAATGAAAGCGGTGACCAATGCCGAGAACAAGGCGCAGGTCAAAAATATCTTGATGGAAATCGGCTCCAAAGACCCTAAGGCGGATGTCCGTTCAGGAGCCGTCAGTACCCTCAACGAGCAATTCGAAGGCGATGACCTGATTGTTTATTTCCAGAATGCTTCCCGCGACAGCTCTTACTCTGTGATGGGCGATGCGCTGGAAGGCATCGCCGCCCGCGACAAAGACCTTGCCCTCCAGCTCTGCAAAGAACTTGAAAGCGATCAGCATGCCACCGTCAGGATCATCATCAGCCGCATATACAGCAATTACGGCGGCGACAAGCAAGCCAGGTATATGCAAAAAGCACTCGAGAACAGTAATGGAAACAGGGCGTATGCACAGGTGCAATTGTATGGTCGCTTCTTGAAAAGATGTACTGAACAAACTTCTATCAGCAGCGGCATGGAGAACATCCACCAGACCGCCAGGGGCGCATCCCAATGGTTTGTAAGAATGGCCGCCGTTCAGGCACTCACCGAACTGATTACTTACTGTGAAACCGAGGCAGCGTCAAGTGCCCGTAGTAAAGATGTTGCCGGTGAATCCCGTTGGAAAACCAATATGGATACAGCCCGTAAATACGTGGACGATATCAAAAAGAACGAAACCAACGAAATGTTACTGAAGCTCTTCAATGGTCAACAATGATGCCTATGAAGGAGTCCGTTCGGTATACGGCCTCGCTTGACAATTTTTCAAAAACAATCAGTACGCTCGTCGCTTTACTTGCGACGGGCATGTTGATTTCCCCATTGCTAATTCCCCAATCCGGAGATCTCACAGCAATGGTAGTCGCTGGTCTTTTTCTGGCATTACTGTCGCTGGTTTTCTTTCTCCGGCAACCGGTAGCTTACACCGTTTCATCGGGAGGAATCACCGTAGAAAAAAGATGGGGAAGCCTTGAAATTCCGGCACACACTATCTTGCAAATAAAGCCTTTACCCCGTGAGTATACCGAAGCGGTCATACGAACGTTCGGGAACGGCGGACTTTTCGGCTATACGGGCCGATATCACCACCAAAAGACAGGATCCATGTTGTGGCAATGTACCCGCAGGTCGGGATGTATCGAGATCATCAGAGCGGGGAAACTGCCTCTGGTCATCAGTCCCGATCAAGCGGATCGTTTTCTGGATGCCAGCCGTCGGTTCACACGATGAAAAAATTATAGAACCATCCGGCAAGGAGGAGTAGAAAAAGCGTTTCCAGCCACCACATTTTTTTCCCTGATAAAAAGTAATAGGCGAGGTATACGGCCAAAGGTATTGCCAGGGTGTTGAAGCGGAACAAGCGCTCATCCGGGGATACCGCTACGGAAACAAGGCAGAACGGCACCATCACAATAAAGAGCTGCTGTATGAGCCGTGCCTTCGTAATATTGCGAAAGTAATTCGTCTGAAGTTTTAGAATAGATAACACAAACACGCCTGCAACGAGAAAAATACTCGGCAGGTATTGCACAGTAAAAAAATGTGTGAGGTCTATTTCACGTTTTATACCTGTCACAAACACCCGTGTGTAGAACTCGTCCAACTGGTCGTTCAGGAAATAGTATAGGAATGCAAGAAAAAATGGCATCGCCAGACCCATGGCCCCTACCATCCATTCCCGCCAGGAAAACGGCCGCAGTATGAGCAAGCAGACGAAATAAAAAAGAAAAAAAATGACTGCAGGGAAATAAAAAAGCGCGGCCACTGCCAGCAGGAAAGCACTGTCAAAAGTGGGCGCCAGCGGCTGAGGATTTTTGTAGAGGCTGAAGATCCTGTCAAAGGCAAATAGCACGATTGAATGCACGAACAACACCGGATGTATCCACAGAAAGGGTGGCAACATGCCGGCGAGTAGCACAAACAACAATGCCGGAAGCCAGCTCGGCTTGTACAACACCTCGTGTTTGTTGAGCATCCAGTTGAAATACAAAGCCTGACTCGTGAACAGCAAACAGCCTATCGCCACCCCTACCCAATCCGGCACCGCTGAAATCAAGTGTATCACCGCATCGTACAAAGGCATGCCGTTGGCCGGCACAACACTATAACTAATTGATTTTGAAATAATCCATGCGCAAGCGGACGCTACCACCAACATAGCAAGGGGGAAAATACGGGTGGTCCGAAAGCTGCGAATGATCATAATCGTGCTTTGTTCAGGTAGATTTTTACTTAAATTTGCACCAAAATAAAGGAAAAATCATGACCGCCATCTTCAACGGAATCGCCGACGCAGCACAAGCCATTTTCGGTATACTTCCTCCCATTGGTTACCTAATGAACTGGATGTTTGGCATCATCATCACCGTAGGCACTGTGTACTGGCTGTGGTACGATGCAAAAGTCCGTCGCGGAGGTGAAAACTTCATGTCCAAGAAAGGATAAAAAAGCACTGATTACTTTAGAAACTGCATCCATGGGGTGCAGTTTTTTTTTGCGCTGCGGACTGATGCCACTAACGGTAATACATGATTTTCGTGGTGCAGGTGTTTTCTCCGGTAGCATCCGAAGTGAACAGGATATAGACACCTGTGCTCACCTTTTCGCCCTTCAGGTTACGGCCATCCCAAACGGCCTGTGTTCCGAGCGAAACCGATTGAAAAACCAAACCACCCCGGATATCCGTAATCTTGAAAGTGCAGTTCGGAACAAGACCACGAATGGCGACAGGACCCAGGTACTCCGATCTCACAGGATTCGGATATACCAGCACATCTTTGCATCCAATCACATCCTCTTCCTCTCCGATAGCGTCGCTCTGATAACTCATCAGGCCTTTGTCGGTGGCGATGTACAACATCCCGCTGGCGTCATCAAGCGCGATGGCCGTGATGTTGTTTGAAAAAAGCGGACTGTTGCTGATGGTGAAATGTTGAATCTGCTGGGTACCATCCGGGCTGAAAAGGTAGAGTCCGCCCGATTCCGTGCCCACCCATTTGCGGTTCGCCGCATCGACAGCGATGGCGGTGACCACCTCCGCAGAAAGCAGATACTGGAACTGATTGTCCTGCCTGATCAAAATCTGCTGAGGCTGCAGTGAAGGAGGGTAAAATACATAGATTCCCGCCTCGCTACCGGCCCAGACAGTACCTTCTCTGTCCACTGCAAGTGAGCGAATCCTGTTGGCTCCAAAATCAACGACTTCATACGCATCGTCGGAGGGATTATCGGGCGTATTGTTGGGATTGAACACCAGGATGCCGTCCTTGCCTCCTGTGTTTTCGAAGATGCACACCCAGATGTATCCGTTGCGGTCGATCAGCATATTCCCGGTCATGGCATAACTGTTGACCGCACCCGGAAAAGAAAAACTCCTCCAGCTTCCATCCGGTTTCAGGACCTTCAGCACCTGTGCTACGCCGGCGTTGGACACCCAGAGGTTCCGCTCCTCGTCCATGGCGATACCGTGCACCTTGAACTGACCCGGATTTCCGGTCTGGAACTGTAGCGGTGAATTGGAGGGATCGTACCTGTTCAGCACATTCCCGGCCTTGAACTCGAGCAATCCTGATCCTCCGGAACCGATGAATACACGCTCCTTGTCGGATGGGTCCACCACCAGGGTCATGTTATCGTAGAAGTTGTACTGGAAGAACAAGGAGGTGGCAGCGATTTTGCCGTCGTAGCTGAGCCATGCCCCCTTATCCAGGGTTGAAAACCCATCGTACTGGTACGCATTCTTCCAGCCTCTGTTCACCGGACCATGTACCGTCCAGAGTTTTCCGTCAACAACCTGCAATGCCGCAAACCTTGAAGAATTGGGGCCTTCCGGTGTGATGTTCTGAACACTTCCATTGAGTACGCTGATCAGTCCACGCTTTTTATCCGCCAACCACAGGCTGCCATTCGCATCTTTAACGGCATCGGAAAAATCAGGACCGTTGATGAGAGTAGCATCTACAGTGATTTGGAGTGACCAGGAGGCATCCAACACCTTACCGGAAGAAGACTCAGTGACGAGCAACGTGTTGTCGGCGACGTGCATACTTTTCCTTACCGTATTGCTCTGCAATGCCGTAGGAACCGAAGCCCCCCAGGCACCGTTCCAGGTCAGGATCGTATCGCCGCTGCTGCGGGAGTAATTTACAATCAACTGTCCGGCGAAAAATTCCATCAGGTTGAAGGCGCCGACATTACCTGTATCGCCTAACATTTTCGACCAGCCGTTGAAATTTGCGATAAAAGGATCGTTTAGCTGGGCGCGGTACACCCCGTCGTCCGCAGCAGCAAAAAGAAAATTGCCGTCGGAGCAGACATCCAGGATTTCCGGTGCTGCGCTGGCCGCAGAGATATAATACGTGTCTTTGATTTCTTTCCTTTCCAGGTCCAGCACCACGATGCCGAAACCACAGGAGAGGTAAGCATAACGACCGATGATACTGATGCGGTTGATAACTTTTGCACCGGGAATGTTCTTCCTCTGAATGTCGTTCAGGTTGAAAACGCGGTCATCGTCGTACAGCAGATCGATATTTGTATTGTCGTAGGCAATGACCAGCACCCCGTAAGTCTGGCTGTAGGCGATGGCCTTGATACCGAAATCGCTCAATCCGTTCAGCTTCGAATAGCGCTGAATGCTGTTCTCACTGCGGTCGAGTGCGAAAAACCCTTCCGCTGTAGCACAATACACTTTGGATGGGCTCGTAGCGACTGAAAGGCCCTGTACATACGGCAGGTGTTCCTGCCAGGCACCGATGGCGAAGGGCTGAGCGTAGGAAGCATTCAGCAAACAGCATAAAACGATGGTGAACAAACAACGCTGCATTCCCTATCAAACAATAATAGTGAGTTTTTATTGGATAATTACAGGTCAAAGATGCTAAAAACGCCTGCAAAAACCATTGCAGGGCGCTCTTTTCCCTCTTTCCGTGTAAATTCGTAGCCTTATTCAGTAATTATGTTGAGATCACATACCTGTGGAGAATTAAGGCTGGAAGACGCTGGCAAAACGGTGCGCCTGTGCGGATGGGTCCAGAAATCACGTGACCTTGGAGGCATGACCTTTGTCGACCTGCGCGACCGTTATGGCATCACGCAGCTGGCCTTCAACATGGATAGCCAGCCAGCGCTTTGCGGACAAGCCAGGCAGCTGGGGCGAGAGTTTGTTATCGCCATCACGGGCATTGTCAAAGAGCGGGAAAGCAAAAACGCTAAAATGCCCACAGGAGATGTGGAGATCATTGTTTCCAATTTGGAGGTGTTGAATGAAGCCATCACTCCGCCTTTCACCATTGAGGAGCAGACGGACGGCGGCGATGACCTGCGGATGAAGTACCGCTACCTGGACCTGCGCAGGACGAATGTGAGGGCCAACCTGGAACTTCGCCACCGGATAGCCATTGAAACACGCAACTACCTTGACCAGCAACAATTTCTCGAGGTGGAAACCCCGGTACTGATAAAATCCACTCCGGAAGGTGCGCGTGACTTCGTTGTGCCTTCGCGGATGAACCAGGGACAATTTTATGCGCTGCCCCAAAGCCCGCAGACCTTCAAGCAACTGCTCATGGTGGCCGGCTTCGACCGGTATTACCAGATTGTAAAATGTTTCCGCGATGAGGACCTGCGTGCTGATCGCCAACCCGAGTTCACGCAAATCGACTGTGAAATGAGCTTTGTGGAGCGGGAAGATATCCTGCAGACCTTCGAGGGACTCATCCGGCATCTTTTCAAAACCGTGAAAGGCATCGAACTGGGTGCATTGCCGCGGATGAGTTACGCCGATGCGATGAAGTACTACGGATGCGACAAGCCTGACACCCGTTTCGGCATGCGCTTCTGCGAACTCAATAACCTGACAAAAGGCAAAGGATTCAAGGTATTTGACGATGCCGAATTGGTGGTGGGCATCTGTGCCGAAGGATGTTCCGAATACACCCGCAAACAAACTGACGAGCTCACCGACTTCGTAAAGCGTCCACAGATTGGCGCTAACGGCCTTGTCTATGTGAAATACAACACAGACGGCAGTCTGAAGTCGAGCGTTGACAAGTTCTACAGTCCTGAAGACCTCAAGACCTGGGCCGAAGCCATGGGAGCAAGACCAGGCGACCTGCTGCTGGTGCTGGCGGGTGAAGCAGGAAAGACACGTAAGGCGATGAATGAGCTTCGCCTCGAAATGGGCAGTCGACTGGGACTGCGCAACAAAGACCATTACTCTTGCCTCTGGGTGGTAGACTTCCCCTTGCTGGAATGGAATGAAGAGGAAGGCCGCTGGTTTGCCATGCACCATCCATTCACTTCTCCCCTTCCGGAAGACATTGCCCTACTCGACAAGAGTCCCGGAGAGGTGCGGGCCAACGCCTATGATATGGTCATTAACGGTGTGGAAGTGGGAGGCGGAAGCATACGGATCTTCAACAAGGACCTGCAACAAAAAATGTTCAGCATTCTTGGATTCAGTGATGAAGAGGCACAGGCACAATTCGGTTTTCTGATGAACGCCTTCGAGTTCGGCGCTCCGCCGCATGGAGGCATCGCCTTCGGCTTCGACCGATTGTGCTCTCTTTTTGGAGGAAGCGAGAGCATCCGCGACTTCATCGCCTTCCCTAAGAACAACAGCGGGCGTGATGTGATGATTGACGCCCCCTCTGCTATACATGCGGAGCAGATGAAGGAACTGGGGATTGGCTTAACGTAGTCTGTTGCACATAGCTTCAAAGAAAAATGGCTACTCTATTCAGAGTAGCCATTTCCATTTTACACCTTGGCTCTTTACAGCACCACGAGCTTTTCCGTCACCTGATGCGCGTCTGTTTCAATCCTCACCTGATAGATTCCCTGTGCGAAATCCGCAAGGTTCACCGTGAACTGATTCAAGCCTGCCTGCAGCTGGAATCCGTCTGTCACCGTTTGCACCAGACGTCCGGCCCGGTCGAATATACTGATCCGGATTTTTTGTTCCGTTTCAGACCGCACCTCCACGTTGACATGATCTGCAGCAGGATTGGGGAAGACACCGGCAACGAACATGGGAGTTCCGGGAGTAAGTGAACTCACCAACTCCGTGTTGCCCATGTACTCTTTCAGCGTGCCGATTAGCACTCCGGAAACCGGACGCGGTGAAGCGGTGGTACAGCCGTCGATGAATGCACGGACAGTGCTGCCGGCTATGCAGTTGAAACCAGGGTTCAATTGCACGAATCCGCCGGCATTGTAAACGACATCCGTACCGATACCTCCGTCGATGACTTTGGTAGAGGTGATGCTGTTGCTTGCCTCAAAGTATTCTGACCCGCTCACGGCAGGCTGAAACGGTCCTGTGGAATGCGATAGCGAGGAAGGGCACCCTGAATATAGTGTGGACTGCCAGAAACCGCGTCCGAACGTGGATGCCGTTATGATGCCCTCGGTATAATTTATCTCCAGGTCGCGCACCATGATGTTCGGAAGCCCATTGCTGAAGAGCAACCAATCCCCGATCACATCGTCTCTGTAAAACACGCCAATGTCCGTCCCGATGTACAAGCCGTCGCTGGAGCCGTTCACCGATTCCACTGTAAAAATCCGCACGTTGGGTAGTGAGCCTGAAATGTTGATCCATGTTTGTCCGCTATCGGGCGACTCGAACACCTTATTTCCGCTACTGAAACTTGAAATGGACATCCAGAGTTTGGTGGCGCTGGTAGAAGAAACCGCTAGTTCACTGACTGGACCACCAGTTACAGCTGCAGGCAGCGACTTGGTCCTCCAGGTGATACCCCCGTTTGTACTTATTCTTAGGCTATTTCCAGTGGCTGCATACACGATGGAGTTATTCACCGGAGATACCGCCACGGATTTGTGCAACACCGTCGATCCCGTAACATAGCGTGTCCAGTTGAAACCACCGTTCGTTGATTTGTAACAGTCACGGTACATGGCATACACAACATTGGCGTTCACAGGATCCTGAACAAGAGCATCTACGATGAAAGTCGGCTGATTTGCATCTGCGCAGCCACAACTGTACCATGGAGTGACATCAACGAAATTGGCTCCGCTGTTGGTAGTACGGTATAAATAGGCATTGGAACCATTCACGATGAAATCCGAGGAGTCTGTCCTGTTGATCATACTCTCTCCAGCATCGCAACAAGCCATGAAATCAAAATAACCGACACGGTAACGGTGTGCTCCATTGTCCTGCGTACCGCCCGTCAGCAGGAAACGGGCATTGTCGTAATCCGCCACGTGGTAGAATTCCATCGCATTCATCCGGGCTGAAATGAATGTCCAGGTGAGTCCAGCGTCGGTGGATCTGTAGATACCACCGTCACTGGCTACATACACTGTACTTCCATTGAATGCAATAGCATGTACATCTTCGTGAACATACTTGCTCGATGCGCATGTAAAACATCCTACGGCGTTGTTGCCATTATCCCAGGAAACACCGCTGTTAGACGATTTCCACACGTTTATGCCCCCTGTGTAGATCACTGCACTGTTTGCGGGGGAAACTGCGATAGCCAGGTCGTATCCGGACTGATCCGTTTGAGGCGCACCGTTGGAATTGTATCCAAGTATGTTCGGCGTATTGGACTGCCGGTTGAAGGATGCACCGCTGTTGGTGGATTTATACAGACCACTGAAGCCGGCCGTTCCTGCAGCACCATTGCCAGGCCCCATCAGTAAATACACATCGTTGGGTGCAGCGGGTGATACTCCGATCTGAATTCTATTTGTATTGGCAGGTTTTGCCGGTGTATAGGCTGCAGCCGGTGCGGCAGTCCATGTCCGTCCTGTATCCGAAGAAATATAAAAAGTAGTTGAACTGGAAGCGTACACGATGTTGGGGCTCCCTGGCTTGAATTCAACATCAAACATCCCTACTCCCGAGAGCGCCTTCGTCCAGGTAAGGCCTCCATTCACTGTACGGTAGGTCCCATCATTGGTGGCCACTACCAGTAATTGATTGTCGACGTTACTCATGGTCATGGCGAATCCCCTGCGCAATAGGGAATACGAAAAGGTCAACCCGGTGGCAAACCAGTTGGCTCCGCCGTCAAAAGATTTGAGCACACCTGTGCAGGGATTGTAGTTGGAATCACCATCCCCGTTCAGGATATAGATGATATCAGGATTTATTGGATCGATCACGATGGCTGAAATACCCATAGATGGGATGCCGTTCGTCAGATTCGTCCAATTCAATCCGCCGTCTGAAGAACGGAACAAACCACCTGAGCTACTTCCTGCATAAATGATGGATGCGTTCGTCGGGTGAAAGGCAAGACAATTGATGCGGCCACTCTTACGCGAATTCAATGGATTTGCGAAACCATCGTAGACCGTATCGACATCGAGGTTGAACCAGGAACCACCTACAGACATGGAACGTGCCTGCGCAATCTGATCCTGGTACTCGTGCATGGCCTGCATCACCCTTGCCGAAGGATTCACCAGATTGCCATTTTCATCCACAGCGCCCTCCATGGAGCGCAGCCAACGCTGGTACTGCTTCCATCCAGATCCCTTACCACGGTCCCTGTTGGCATAGTAGTCATCCATTTCCGCCTGAATGACATCCAACTTTTTCTGTTGGGCAATCTTATCCTGCAATAACTGCAGGCCCTGCGCCATGCTGAACTGCGCGGAAAGCGACATCAGCAATAGCAGGAGTATATCCTTTATTTTTTTCATGACCTGATTGTTAAATTTAGACAGCAAGATCACTTCGCATTGCGGAGTTCAGCATTTTCAACTTTGAGTTTAGCAAGCTGATCGTTTAACTGAATAACATACAAGGTCAATTCTTCTATTTTTTCCAGCATCTTCACCTGCATGGTACCGACTTCCACACCACCGGCCTTTTCCATTTCACTAGCAGAAGGAAGGCCCGGCAAATGACCGTTTACATCAATGAAGGCGCTCACTTCGTCCAGCGACTTCAATGGATACTCGCTGGCAAAAACGTAATCCGGCCAACTGGTCTGCAACTGCACCTTCAATTCTTCACACATCACTTTCCCGGCCACCGATAATTTATAGCCTGTTGCCGGTGTGGTTGTACCAATCGCAACGTCTCCATTTGGCTTAACAGTGAGTTTCGGGTCGGCCTGAATGGTCAGATGCACGCTGCCGGTAGTATTGCCACTGCCAGTACCGAAATCCATATCCGTAGCCGCTCCGGAATACGAACCGATATAGCCTCTGTAAGCGGCATTCTCGTAGAAAGAAACAAACATGCCTGCAGGGGGGAAAGTTGTAGAACCTCCGTTGATACGCATCG
>CAZPCA010000030.1:0-21470 GCA_964584995.1 uncultured Bifidobacterium sp. | reverse complement strand
TTGTTATACAGGCAGGCAAAACCACTACCCTCGACTATAAACTCAGCAATAACACCCAGAATCTCAAGGATGCCGAAGTGGTAGCAACCCGGATTACCAATACGGAAAACGCTGTGTTGGCGGAAATGCGAAAATCAGAGCAGATAGTGAATGGCGTATCCAGCCAGCAAATCAGCAAGACACAGGACCGAAGTGCCGCGGATGTCATCAAACGACTGCCCGGAGTGACCATCATGGAAGACAGGTTCATTGTTGTTAGAGGACTAAGTGAACGCTACAATGCAGTTCTGCTGAACGATGCTTTTGCTCCCAGTGCTGAACCCGATAAGAAAGCCTTTTCATTTGACATTATACCGAGCGCTATGCTGGAACGCGTGTTGATCTACAAAACCGGAGCACCTGAACTTCCGGGTGAATTCGCTGGTGGCGTCGTCAAAGTATATACCAAGAACATTCCTGACGAAGATTTTGTGAGTGCAGGCAGCAGTATCGGAATTCGAAGCAACACCACATTCAAGTCTTTCAACAGGGCATCCCTCAGCAAGACGGATTGGCTGGGTATGGACAATGGAAGTCGTGATTTACCCGGGAATTTCCCTTCCAGTATTTCCGGTCTTTCCACTTCAGAACAAGTGGAACTTGCAAAAAGTCTTCCCAATACCTGGATTGCCCGTGAGCAATCAGCCCCCATCGACCAACGGTATCAAATTTCATTCGCAAAAAGATTCAATCTGGGGAAGGTCCAGGCCGGCAACCTTACAGCTATCAACTACAGCAACACCAACGAAACACGTATAGCGGAGAACATCAACTACAACCAATTCGATGTTGTCAACAACATCAGCGATACCATTTACAATTTCTCGGATAACACATCCATCAACAGGGTATCGCTGGGTATGCTCAGCAATTTCAGCTTCCTGCTCCATCCTAGCCATAAGATCGAATTCAAAAACCTCTATAACCAGAGCGGCTCCAACGCCACTACACTGCGCACGGGATACAATCTAGAAGAGGGCAACGATGTACGCAATTATGCTTTCCGCTACTTTGAGCGCAAGGTGTACAGCGGACAACTTTCCGGCTCCCATGATTTCAACCAGAATAAAACCAGAATTAACTGGACAAGCGGATACAGTAGCACGCATACCAACGAACCGGATTACCGGCGTATACGCACCTTCAGAAGTCTGGTCGACAACTCACCTACCTATTTCATACAGGTGAATACAACCGCATCACAACAAGATGCCGGAAGATTCTATTCGACACTTGACGAAACCTTACTCATGTCAACCGTCAATGCCGAACAGGAAATCGCCTCACTGAGTGAGACCCGGAAAATAAAGTTAAGGACGGGTGTTTATGTGGAAAAAAAATCCAGGACCTTCAGCGCACGCTGGTTGGCCTATACGAAATCCCGGGTAGACAAATTCGACAACAATTTGCTGGAGTTGCCGCTTGACCAGGTCTTTGACAGCAATAATTTCAACGATAGCACCGGATTTTCATTGGACGAAGGCACCAACGGTACAGACCGCTACGATGCCGAAAATTCGCTTGTTGCCTCCTACCTGGGCACCACCATCCCACTGACCGAACGCATCACCCTTTCAGGTGGCATACGTTACGAGTTCAACCGTCAATACCTCGCCAGTGCCGACAACAATGGCCGGCCACTCATCGTGGACAATCCCATTCTAAGCCTGCTGCCGTCTTTCAATTTCAGCTACAACCTCACTACTAAAGCACTCGTTCGCTTAGCCTATGCCAAAACAGTCAACAGGCCAGAGTTTCGAGAAATCGCCCCCTTCGCCTATTATGATTTCATCTTCAACAATGTACTTTTCGGCAATCCGGAATTGAAAACACCTTCAATCCACAACTTCGACGCGCGGTACGAACTTTACCCCGCAGCGGGAGAATTGATTTCGATCGGCCTATTCTACAAATACTTCCTGGATCCCATTGAGCAATACTTCAAGCCGGGAGCGGGATCAGGAGGCACCAGGAACTTCGAGTTCCGCAACGCACTTTCTGCCTTCAGCACAGGAGCAGAGTTGGAATTACGCAAAACAATGTCGTCTTATTTTGAAACGGGATTCTTAAGCCGACTTGGCCTGAGCACCAATGCTTCGGTCATCTACAGCAGGGTCAATCTCGGAAATTCGGCTGTTGGTCAGGACCGCGAACGCATCATGATGGGACAATCGCCCTATGTTGTCAATGCCGGACTATTTTACACCGACAAGGAAAGACAATTGCAGGCGAACCTCCAGTACAATGTCATCGGAAGAAGATTGTTTGTGGTAGGAACCGAAGGAACACCGGATGTATACGAGTTGCCCAGAAATGTCATCGATGTATCGGTCACCAAAAGTTTTGGAGAACACCTGGAAGTAAGGGCAGGAGTACAGGATATCCTCAATCAGGCAGTAGTGCTTCGTCAGGATTCTGACGAGAACGGCACACTCAGTGAAAACGATGAATTGATATACTCTTTCAATAGGGGGACCTATTACACACTTGGAATAGTGGTACGCTATTGATCGGTCCTACACCCGTCAAAAAAAGAGGATGCTACCGTATCCTCTTTTTTATGTTACGCCTACACACTTAACATTTAATTCAAACTGAATTAACAATAGCGACAAAATACACACATAATCTTGCACAAGGAAAAAACCATTTATCGTATGAAAAACAAACAACAGCTTATCAAGCTCAGTACCCCGATTTTAGTTGCTATGGGTCTCATTGTCTCCCTGCTCAGTTCCTGCAAGAAAGATGACGATTCTACGCCTACTCCTGCTCCGGTCGGCACAGGATTCACCCTCACAACGCTCGGCGATGGAACCGTACAAGTAGAAGGAAGCACTGCGACCAACACAACTTTTGAGAGCAGCAAGAAATACCTTTTAAAAGGATTTGTTTACGTAGAAGAAGGTGCTACCCTTACCATTCCGGCAGGCACTATCATCAAAGGTGACAAAGTCTCTAAGGGCACACTCATCATCAAGCGTGGCGGAAAGATCAATGCAAGCGGCACAGCTTCCAACCCGATTGTCTTCACTTCAGCAGAAGCAGCAGGATCCAGAAATCCCGGCGATTGGGGCGGACTCATCATCTGTGGCAAAGCCCCTGTCAACCTGGCCGGTGGCGAAGGACAAATTGAAGGTGGCCCCGATGCCTTGTATGGCGGCAACGATGCTGCCGACAATTCAGGCGTGTTGAAATATGTTCGCATAGAATTCGCTGGAATTCCATTTCAGCCCAATCAGGAAATCAATGGCCTCACCTTGGGCGGTGTCGGCAATGCCACTACAGTAGAGAATATTCAGGTCTCTTTCTGTGGTGACGACTCGTATGAAATGTTCGGCGGCACTGTTAACCTGAAAAAGATCATCTCCTTCAAGACCACCGATGACGATCTCGATACAGACAACGGTTACATAGGAAAAGTACAATTTGCTGTTGTACTCAGAGATCCCAACATCGCTGACGTCAGTGGCTCCAATGCATTCGAATCCGACAATGATGCCGCCGGATCAGCGCTAACACCGAATACTAAAGCCATATTCTCCAATATCAGTGTATTCGGCCCGAAGCAAGACACCTCCGCTACCGTAAATTCCAATTTCAAAAGAGGCGCACACCTTCGCCGTAACACGCAGACATGCATTTACAATTCCCTTATCTCCGGCTACCCGGTGGGATTGCTTCTTGATGGTTCCGCCTGCGAAGGGAATGCTACATCCGATGCACTACAGATCCGCAACACCATCGTCGCTACCTGCAATGCTCCATTGACCGTAGGCAGCAGCTCCACCTTCAATGTCACTTCCTGGTTCAGCACAAGCGGATTTGGCAACAGCGTCCAATTCGACAATTCTAATCTGACTACTGCGCCCTACGCAAGCACTCCTAATTTCCTGCCATTGAGCAGCTCAATTCTCTTGAGCGGTGCAGATTTCTCCAACAGCAATCTGTCCGGCATGGAGGTCGTTTCCTTTCGTGGCGCGTTCGGTAGTACAGATTGGACCAGCGGCTGGGCCAACTGGGACCCTCAGAACACAAATTATTAATTAACAGCTTTTTATAAAGAAAGCCTCCTGTACAGGGGGCTTTTTTATTTTGCAGTCTTAACGATTGCTTAACATTAAAAACATGTTGACGCAACATTTTCTTAATCACTTTGGGTTCTGAAACGAGCGTAAAACCAACCTAATAAAAACACACCTCTATGAACAAAATCATCCTTGCAAGTTTACTGTTCCTGGCTGTAGCCTGCGGAAGTAAACAGGAAGCCTCGACCGAAGACACCCAGGCGCCCCTACAAGGCAGTATCAGTATTGACGGCTCCAGCACCGTTTATCCAATCTCAGAAGCAGCAGCAGAAGAATTCCGCTCTGAACAGCCTGAAGTAAAGGTGACGGTTGGCTTATCCGGTACAGGTGGTGGATTCAAGAAGTTTTCGCGCGGAGAAATCGATATCAACGATGCGTCACGTGCTATCAAAGAAGAAGAGATTGCACAGTGTAAAGAGAACAATATCGATTATGTGGAATTGGAAGTGGCTTATGACGGACTCGTGGTAGTGGTTCACCCTGAAAACAACTGGGTGAGCTCCATGACGGTGGCAGAACTCAAAAAAATATGGGAGCCTGAAGCACAAGGGAAAATAAAATACTGGAACCAGATCCGTTCTGAGTGGCCAAAAGAGGAAATCCATCTTTACGGTGCGGGCGTAGAATCGGGGACCTATGATTATTTCACGGAAGCCATCGTCGGCAAGAGTCATTCAAGCCGCGGCGATTACACCGGCAGCGAAGACGACAACGTATTGGTGCAGGGCGTTTCCGGAGACAAGAACGCCCTGGGCTTCTTCGGACTTGCGTATTACAAAGAGAATCAGGCGAAGCTCAAAGCAGTAGCGATCGACGATGAAAACGATGCCAACGGCAAAGGTCCGGTCTTACCCAGTGAAGCCACCGTTTTAGACAAAACCTACGCTCCGCTGAGCCGACCATTGTTCATCTATGTGAATTCCAAAGCCGTACAACGCCCTGAAGTGGTAAGCTTTGTGGACTTCTACCTCGCCAGTGCGTCGGAACTAACAAAAGCAGTAGGATTTGTTCCGCTGAGGCCCGAGGAATACAAGGCACAGCAGGATAAGTTTGCCGCCTATCATTCAACGAAAAAATAACCTTTATTTGAGATACGTGTGAAGCCCGGCAAGTTATCTTTGCCGGGCTTCATTTTCAACCATGCGATTCCCCGAGAAAATCATCGTGTCGTTACTGGCTGCCTGTGCTGCTCTGACAGTGCTGGTGACAGCCGGCATATTGTACACGCTCGCATCGGAAGCCGTGCACTTTTTCAACGAAGTTCCGCTTTCAGCATTTCTCACTGATACGCAATGGACGCCGCTGTTCACCGAAAAGCACTTCGGAATCCTCCCCTTGCTTTGCGGGACATTGCTCACCTCCTTCATTGCCATCGCATTTGCCCTGCCAATCGGGCTTACAATTGCGATTTACCTGAACGAATACGCACCAAAAACGTTCGCTTTCCGCATCAAACCCATTCTGGAAATTCTTGCTGCAGTACCGACTGTCGTGTATGGCTATTTCGCCCTTACCGTTGTCACCCCGTTCTTGCAGGGAATCATTCCCGACATGGCCGGATTCAATGCGCTGGGAGCCGGATTCGTAATGGGTATCATGATCATCCCCTTGATTTCATCCTTGAGTCAGGATGCATTGTATGCTGTACCGAAAACCATGCGCGAAGCTTCTTATGGCCTTGGTGCTACACGTCTTCAAACCTCGTTCAGTGTGCTTCTGCCCGCTGCATCGTCGGGGATCATCGTTTCTGTCATCCTCGCCATTTCGCGAGCGGTCGGAGAAACCATGATTGTGGCCATCGCTGCGGGTATGCAACCCAACCTGACGGCGAATCCACTGGTGCCGATCCAAACCATCACCACCTATATCGTTCAAATAAGCATGGGCGATGTGCCGCATGCTTCGCTGGAGTACCGTACCATCTTTGCCGCAGGCATCAGCCTCTTTGTGCTCACCTTCGCCCTCAACAATATCAGCTTCTGGTTTAAAAAGAGATATCAGCAGCGCTATGAATAAAATCGAGATAAACCGGATGAAGGACAAAGCATTCCGATACTTCGGAATCTTCTGTACTTTCTTTGGCCTATTCATGCTGGCTATTTTTGTTGGAGATGTACTGATGAAGGGACTTGGCCGAATCGACTGGGCATTCATCACCAACTTACCCTCTCGTTTTCCGGAAAAGGCTGGCATCTACACGGCGCTGCTGGGCACCTGCTGGATTTTGGCACTGACAGCAATTATTGCCATCCCTATCGGTGTGGCAGCGGGAATCTACCTGGAAGAATACGGAAAACGCAACCGCTTTGCCGCCATCCTGGAGATTAACATTACCAATCTGGCCGGTATTCCTTCTATCATCTACGGATTACTTGGACTGGAGTTGTTCGTGAGGGTGTGCAAACTCGGACAGAGTGTACTTGCAGGAGCGCTGACCCTTGCACTGCTTGTATTGCCCATCATCATCGTTGCCACGCGCGAGTCCATCAAAGCGGTCCCGCGCAGTTTACGGGAAGCATCTCTCGCCCTCGGTGCTACTAAATGGCAAACCATCTGGCATCAGGTGTTGCCCGCGGGAGGAGGAGGTATACTCACAGGCGTCATACTTGCCTTATCAAGAGCCGTGGGCGAAGCGGCTCCACTTATAGTGGTGGGAGCCCTGGCCTATGTTCCTTTCGCGCCGAGCACCCCGTTGGATGAATTCTCCGTACTCCCTATCCAGATATTCAACTGGGTTTCGAGGCCTCAGCAGGGCTTTGTCGTGAATTCCGCCGGAGCGATCATCATCCTGCTGCTGGTCACCTTCCTGATGAACGGGATCGCCATTTATTTCAGAGGAAGATGGCAGAAAAAAATAAAATGGTAAATCAATCTGGCCTATATGAGTCATAAACTGGAAGCAAAAAAAGTGAACGTGTTTTATGATCAGACACACGTCATCAAGCAGGTCGATATCGCCATACAGAACAACACCGTGGCCGCATTCATCGGTCCCTCAGGCTGCGGAAAATCGACGTTTTTGCGCTTGTACAACCGGATGAACGACCTTATCGAGGGTTTCCGCAAAGAGGGTGAAATACTGATCGATGGCAAAGACATCTACTCCAAAGACCTCCGTGTAGAAGACCTGCGCAAGAAAGTAGGGATGGTTTTCCAGAAACCGAATCCATTTCCAAAGAGTATATACGAAAATGTAATCTACGGATTAAGGATACGCGGTGTCAGCAATAAGAATCTGCTGGATGAAACCGTTGAGCGCTGCCTGAAGCAATCCGCATTGTGGGACGAGGTGAAAGACAATCTCAAAAAATCCGCTTTGGCACTTTCCGGTGGACAACAGCAAAGGCTTTGTATTGCACGTGCCATCGCCACCGAGCCATCTGTCCTGCTTATGGATGAACCCGCCTCTGCACTCGATCCTATCTCCACCTCCAAAATCGAAGAATTGATCCACGAGCTGAAGAAACAGTTCACCATCATCATCGTCACACACAACATGCAGCAAGCAGCACGTGTGAGTGATACTACGGCCTTCTTCTATCTTGGCGAATTGGTAGAGTACGATGCCACAAAAAAAATATTCACGAATCCGAGTGATGTCCGCACTCAGGATTATATCACCGGAAGGTTCGGCTGATAAATTCATTCCCTCACACACTAACCGTTCATCATCATGACGCACCTGGAAGCCGAACTCAAAAGCCTCAAGTCAGAGGTAATCGAAATGTGTAATCTTGTCAATTCGCAGCTGGAGAAATCCAAGGATGCATTGCTGCGACTCGACAAAGACCTTGCGCGCGAAGTCCTGGTGAACGAAAAACGCGTGAATGCCTTTGAGCTTAAGCTCGACCGCGACTGTGAAAACATCATCGCCCTCTACAACCCTGTAGCCGTCGATTTACGCTTTGTACTCGCCTGCCTCAAAATCAACTCCAACCTTGAACGCATTGGTGATATTGCGGAAGGCATCGCCCAGTTTGTTCTGAACATCAAGATCGAGCCGGAAAAAACGCTGCTGGAAGCGACCCGTCTCATCGAAATGTACGATACAGCCATCGACATCATGCATGTAGTCAGTCAGGCCTTTGACAGTGAAAACACACAGCTGGCACGCAGTGTATTCAAAAAAGATGAGGTATTGGATGAGATCAACACCAATGCCAACCAGGCGGTAGCGGATTTTATCAAGGGAAATCCTGAACGCATCAACCAGAGTCTTTATTTGCTCAGTGCCATTCGCAAACTGGAGCGTGTCGGCGATCAGTGTAAAAACATTTCCGAAGAGATCATCTTTTACATCGAAGCCAAGGTGCTCAAGCACAAATCCAGGGAGCAAAAGCAAGCCTGAACTGCGATTCAGGACGCGAAGTTAGCAGCAAGGACTTTTTGAAACTCCTCGTACACCTTGTTGTTACAGGCAACGATTTCTGCACCAAAAACAAATTCATCACCTCCCGAAAAGTCGGCGACCTTGCCGCCCGCCTCTTTGACCAGGAAGGCTCCGGCCGCTACATCCCAGGGGTTCAATCCATATTCCCAGAAACCTTCCAAACGACCGCAAGCCACATAAGCCAGGTCCACCGCTGCAGAGCCCAGGCGCCGAACACCCTGAGAATTACGCATGGTGAAATCAAAAACCCGCATATAGGGTTCCATCCGGGAGAAATTCGTGTATGGAAATCCCGTCGCAAACAGCGCATGCCGAAGCAGAGATGTATCGGACACTTTGACTGGAACACCGTTCATCATCACGCCACCACCTTTCCTTCCGTAAAAACATTCGTCCTGATTCACTTCGTGAACGATGCCCAATACCAGATCACCTTTGTACATTAGTCCAACGCTGACACAATAACAGGGGATCTTGTGTACAAAATTGGTGGTACCGTCCAGCGGATCAATGATCCAAAGCCAGTCGCGATCAAGAAGGGTCAGCGTATTTTCCTCGGTGATGAAACCCGCATCAGGAATCAAGTGCTTAAGGCCCTCAACGAGTATGCTTTCGCTTCCCTTATCCACGTACGAGACCAGATCATTGAATCCCTTGAACTCGACCGCATCCACCGAAAACCCGCTGCGTTGTTCGCGCAAAAAATCCACCGCACGCCCAACGACATGCAAAGCATTTTGCAGGATACTATCCAGTTGCTGGTTTTCCATATTCAGGCCCCTGTTGCTTAAAATACATCCATCCCGAAATTCCTGCGAATATGAGGGATGAGGCAATTACCTCCGCCTGCGTCACCTGTAAACCCAGAAAATCAAAGCGGTTGTTCACCCTAATCTGCTCGATCAACAGACGTTCTGTTCCATTCAACATCAGGTATGCGGAAAACAACAAACCAGGTTTATTCAAAACTGTTCTCAGGCGCCAAAGAAGAAAGAATAACAGGATACAAGCTACGGCTTCGTACAAGGGAGTAGGGAAAACGGCATCCGGAAGCATCATGCAATGACGGCCTTCGCAGCCGGGAATTGGAATTCCCTCGCTGATCACGTTGTTAGGGTAATTATAGGCCCAGGTCCAGTCAGGCAGCCAGGAAAGCCAGGCGGGCTGTGGCGCATCGTTCACAATACCCCAATCCCCATCGCCCGACAGTTGACAACCCAGCCGTCCGGTTCCGTAAGCCAGCATCAAACCGGGTGCAGTGGCGTCCGACAATACGACTGGATGTATTCCCCTTTTATAACCGTAACGCATCACCGCCGCTGCTCCTACAATCAAACCGCCGTACATGGTGAGCCCACTGAAAGACAGCAATGCCTCCAGCGGATCCCTGAGCAATTCATCCATGTTTTCCAGGTTATGAAAGAGTTTGGCTCCAAGAATTCCACTTACAGCAGCCACCATGGTCAGGTTGGACACCATCTGCCATGGGTGTACTTCTTCCGTGACTTCCTGCGGCTCCGGTAATCGCTGCTTCTCACTCTCCCGGTAATGCATCCAGGCCATCAGTGCGCCCACAAGAACACCACCGGGCATGGATCCTTCCCATGTCAACAAAACTCCCTGCGTATCCGCAACAAACTCACTGTAATTCAGAAATGCATACACCAATTTGTACCCGATGATGAACCCTGTAAGAAAAGAGCCCGAGATTTCAGCCTTCGAGGCAGGGCGACCTTTGATGATAGTACGCAGATGCGAACGTAACAGTCCATCTTTTTCCTTTCGTTTCAATTCCTGTTGCAGTGTGTAGGCAGCCAGCAAAAAGGAGATTGCCAGCATAAAACCGAAACTCTGAATGGGTAGCGGTACATAAACACCGAACACATCTTGGATCAGGTCGGAAAGAGTCGGATACATAGTTTCAGGATGCCAGTGTTAATCCGGCTTTATCATCCGGCAAAATTTGAACCTCCACCAGTCCGGAATGCCCGATGTCAGCCAGATGACAAGTAACTACTTTATTGACAAGCGTTGCATCATAAGGATGCACGACGCGTATATAGTTGCTGGTGTATCCATGCATGAGACCCTGTTGATTTTCCTCTTCGAAAAGCACCTCATCCCTACATCCCATCTGCGATGCGGTGAAGTCGTGCATTTTCTTTGCAGAAAGATTACGCAGCAAGCGATTTCTTTCCTTGCGAAGAGAAACGGGCACTACGTCATGCATCTCCACTGCAGCAGTGTTGGCCCGCTCGGAGTAGGTGAATACATGCAGATAACTGACAGGAAGGTCATGCAAGAATTCAAAGGTCTCCCTGAAGTGCAGATCCGACTCACCTGGAAATCCAACGATGACATCCGCACCTATAGCAGCATGGGGCATCAGGGATTTTATTCGTCGCACACGGTCTCCATACAATTCACGGCGGTAACGGCGGCGCATACGTCCCAGCATCTCATTATCGCCGCTTTGCAGCGGAATATGGAAATGTGGCATGAACACCTTCGATTCAGAAACCGTATGGATGATTTCGTCGGTCAGCAGGTTGGGCTCAATCGATGAGATACGAATTCGGGGAATGGCAGCTTGCTGATCCAATGCCTGCACCAATTGTGTAAAGGACTCCATTCTCCCTGAATCAGCACCCGACAAACCGAAATCACCCAGATTGACTCCTGTCAGTACAACTTCCTGAACGCCTTGCAGCGAAAGTTGCTCAACCTGGTTCAGTACTTCTGCGACTGTGGTGCTCCGTGATTTACCGCGTGCAAGCGGAATGGTACAAAAACTACAGGTGTAGTCACACCCGTCCTGCACCTTCAAAAAAGTACGCGTCCGGTCGCCCGAAGACCAGGATGGCACAAACTGATTCACCGCTTCGATGTCACAGGCCATCACCTGTGCCCCTTCACTCGCAGAGAGGCCTTCGAGGTAATTGAGCACATTGAACTTTTCTGTAGCGCCCAGCACAAGATTTACTCCAGGAATGGCAGCGATTTCCTGCGGCTTCAACTGGGCGTAGCATCCAACGATGATGATACGGGCTTCCGGATTCGCCTGCAAGGCCCTATTGACAATCGTGCGGCATTCACGGTCCGCATTTTCCGTCACCGAGCAGGTATTCACCACATACACCTGTGCGGTGCCCGGAAACTCTACACGTGACCATCCGGCCCGCTGAAATTGCCTGGCCAGGGTGGACGTCTCTGAAAAGTTCAGTTTGCATCCCAATGTATGAAAGGCCACCGTGCGCATGGGAAGGCAAAAGTAATGATTTAGAGAGACAGTCATCCTAACGCTGCAGTATGCATTAATCCTCTATTTTTGCCCAATGCGATTGTGCTGGCCTTCGCTTTTCTTCGTGTTACTGCTCATGGCTTGTTCAGGGCCTGAAAATCCGCACAATGGCAAATCGGTTTTCCGTTACAATGAATCCAGCGGTATAACCTCCCTCGATCCTGCATATTCCAGTAACCAGGCCAATATTTGGGCCTGCAAACAACTGTTCAGCGGACTGGTTCAGCTCGACTCCCAGCTCAGACCTCAGCCATGTATAGCCAGGAACTGGGAAATCAGCACGGATGGATTATCCTATACTTTTCATTTACGGAAGGATGTACTTTTCCATCAGGATGCTGCGCTGAAGAAAGGAAGGAAGGTGCAGGCCGGGGATGTGCGCTACAGCTTTTTGCGCATTTGCGATGAAAAAACCGCCTCACCGGGCGCCTGGGTATTCAATGCAGTTCGCCGGGATGATGCCGGAAGGGTGACAGGCTTCGAAGCTCCGGATGACAGCACTTTCATCGTTCGCCTTAGCGCCCCCTTTCCGCCTATGCTTGGACTGCTTGCCTCCTCTTACTGCGCCGTAGTACCATATGAGGCAGTTGATGCCTATGGCAAAGACTTCCGTAAGCATCCTGTAGGTACAGGCCCCTTTGTTTTTCACCAATGGCTGGAACGGACGGCTTTGATTTTCCACAAAAATCCCACCTACTTCGAGAGCGCTGACAATGGAGATGCACTCCCCTATCTCGATGCTGTTATGGTCAGTTTTATCAGTGACAAGCAGACGGCTTTTCTGGAATTCCTCAAGGGTAAGCTCGATATGATATCCGGACTGGATGCCAGTTACAAAGATGACTTGCTGACCCGTGAAGGCACGCTCAGACCGAAATACAGCCAACGGTTCCGCATGCAGACTGCTCCCTATCTCAATACGGAGTACCTGGGCTTCCTGATGGATAGTTCGCTGGAAAAGATGAAGAACTCTCCGCTGAACGACGTGCGCATTCGCAAAGCACTCAACTACGGGTTTGACCGTGTGAAGATGATCCGGTATTTGCGTAACGGCATGGCCACTCCGGGAATAGCCGGCATGATTCCTCCCGGAATTCCCGGGTTTGACAGCTTGCCTGTTAGTGGCTATACCTACCGACCGGAACTGACCGCTCAATTACTGGAAGAAGCCGGATATCCAAAGGGAAAAGGATTGCCGGCCATTACCATGAGCACCACACACGCCTATCAAGACCTATGCGAGTACATGCAGGGACAACTGGCGGAATCAGGCATTCGCATACAACTCGAGATCAACCAGGCCGCGCAGCACCGTCAGATGGTCGCCAAACAACAGCTGCCTTTTTTCAGAGGTTCCTGGATTGGAGACTACGGGGATGCTGAAAACTATCTGGCTTTATTCCGGTCAGCCAATAAAGCACCTGCAGGACCCAATTACACCCATTACAGCAGCCCAGCATTCGACCAACTCTTCAACAAAGCCATGTCGACGACGGACCCGGTGGAACGGACGGCGTATTACCGTCAAATGGACGCAATCATGATGAGCGATGCTCCGGTCATTGTGCTTTACTACGATAAAGTACTGCGGCTGACGCAGCATAACGTGGAAGGCTTACCGATGAACTCCATGAACCTGCTCGACCTGAAAGCCGTACGGCTCAGCGGAAAATGACCGCTGGTGAATCAACTCAGTCTTTCCAGTCCGCGATAAAGAGATTGGTATCTCTGCCTCCTTTGTTGTTCCGGTTGGAAGAAAAAATCAGCTTTTTACCATCAGGCGAAAACATGGGGAAAGCATCGAACATACCATCGAAGGTGATTTGTTCCAGGTTTTTCCCGTCTACATCGATCATCCACAAATTGAACGGCAAGCCTCTCTTCGATGGATGGTTGGAAGAAAAGATGACCTTTTTACCGGAAGGGTGAAAAAAGGGCGCCCAGGAGGCATTAGGCAGGTTGGTTATTTTCTTCAGTCCTGATCCGTCGATATTACAGACATAGAGTTCCATGTTGGTGGGTTGTACAAGATTCTCTTTCAACAGGCCTTTGTAAACCGCTATCTCTTCCTCCGTCTTAGGCCTCGAAGCCCGGAATATCAACTGTTTGCTGTCGGGCGAAAAGAAAGCTCCACCATCGTATCCCAGGTCTCGTGTTATCTGCTTGAGATTACTACCGTCCACGTCCATCACGTACAATTCCAGATCCCCGGTACGCATACTGGTGAATACGATTTTCTTCCCATCGGGAGAGACAGTAGCTTCAGCATCATACCCGGGTTCACTCGTCAGCTTCTTACGTATTGCACCATCCAAACCTGCGATGTAGATATCAAAATCAGGATAGATTGCCCATACATATTTGCCGTCTTCCCGTTTGGCAGGAGGCGGTGGACACGCAGAGTCACCCTCATGGGTGGATGCGTACAAAATAGTAGTATCACCGGGCATAAAATAAGAACAGGTTGTTCGGCCCAAGCCCGTGGAGATACGTTGCGGCGCTCCGGCTTTCATATCCTTCTCTTTCAATTTGAAATAATAGATCTGATCGCAGGAAGCACTCCAGGCAGCGTTGGTAGCCTGAAAGGTGATGGCCTGGTTGTCGAAACTGAAATAGGCTTCGGCGTTATCGCCACCGAAAGTCAACTGCCGTATGTTTGACAAGTGCTTCTCTTCTCCCGGATATAACAAGGTAGCCGCATCCAGTTCAGGCTTGGCAAATATAACGGACTGAGAATAAGAGAAAGTGCTAAAAAAGAATAAGTTAAGTAAGGCAAGCAGGTAGGTTTTCATGCTGCGAATTTAACCAAAGACGCCCAAAAGTGCTTGTCAGTGAGCGGTAAAATAAACCCAGCAAAAGAAAAAACAGCAAAAAATGCTTGCATTGGCCTTTTCGGTATCGTACATTTGAAATAACAAAAAGGGTGACACAATTTTTATTGACATCCGCCGTTACACGTTTACTACCAATCCGCAACAAGCCAATCGCCTATAGGTTCAAATCTCTACACTTAGTTAGTTTCAGTACAATTCAACCCCTTTTAACAAGGAGGCAACTATGTGTAAAGAACAAAAAACCGACCAGCAATTGGTTTCATCTTTTCTGGGAGGAGATGAATCCACACTTCAGGAGTTGATCCTGCGCCACGAAAGAAGAGTTTTCACCAGCATTTACCTGTTGGTGAAAGACAAAGATTTGGCCAATGACCTCTTTCAGGAGACGTTTATCAAGGTCATCAACACGCTACGATCCGGCCATTACAACGAGGAAGGAAAATTCATTTCCTGGGTATTGCGCATTGCCCATAACCTGGTGATTGATCATTTCCGTAGCCTCAAGCGCATGCCGATGGTATATGATACAGACGAATATTCTGTATTTGATACGCTTCCCCTCACCGACAGCAATGCCGAAGACAAGCTGATGGACGAGCAGGTCAAAAATCAGGTCCGTCAGTTGATCGAGGAACTGCCCTATGACCAGCGCGAAGTCGTCATCATGCGTCATTTTGCGAATATGTCCTTCAAGGAGATTGCAGAATGCACCCATGTGAGCATCAATACTTCCCTGGGAAGAATGCGCTATGCCCTCATCAACCTGAGAAAGCTCATTAAGGACAAACAACTCGTTTTGGTTTCCTGATACAATAAATGCAGGCCGTGTTCCGTTCAATAGGCATAACGTAAAAAAAGCCTATGAACGAAACGCTTACTCTCAACGATCTCATCCTTTATCTGTACAACGAGACAGAACTTTCCCAGACTGTACAGATACAACAGGCGATAGACAACCACGAAGAAGTCGCCGAAACCTTTGAAAGCCTTGTGGAAGCGCGTTCGTTGGTACAACAATCGCTGATGCATGCCTCTCCGGTCAGTGTGCAGAGCGTATTGGCCTACGCCTCGCTCACCGCCCCCTTGCAGGCAAGGTAAAAAAATCAAGATTGCATAAAAACGTAGAGCCGTCGGAAGTATTTTTACCGACGGTTTTCTTTTACCCCTATGACCCGCAAAGATCGCTACGCAGCAGTAACCGCCTATTTTCAAGAGCATTTTCCCGTGGCCGAGACGGAATTGGCTTACACCAACCCCTATGAATTATTGGTTGCTGTAGTGCTATCTGCTCAATGCACAGATAAAAGGGTCAACATGGTCACCCCTGCCTTGTTCAAGGCTTTTCCCGACGTAGAGTTGCTAGCGCTCGCGGAACCGGATGAAATTTTCACCTTCATTCGCAGTATCAGCTATCCCAACAACAAAGCCAAACATCTTGCCGGCATGGCACGCATGCTGGTAGAAGAATTCAATGGCGAAGTGCCGTCAGCCATTGAGGATCTGGTCAGGCTTCCCGGGGTCGGGAGAAAAACAGCCAATGTTATTGCCTCTGTTGTTTTCAACCAACCGGCGATGGCAGTAGACACACATGTTTTCCGGGTTTCAGCGCGACTCGGTCTTACGCAAAAAGCCACAACTCCTTTGGCCGCAGAGATGCAACTGATCAAGCATTTTCCACCTGACATCATACCTGTGGCCCATCATTGGCTCATTTTACACGGCAGATATGTTTGCCTGGCCAGAAATCCACGTTGCACCGAATGCGGCTTAAAGACTATTTGTCAGTACTTTAAAAGAAAATCCAGATAACTTATCTAATTTTCGTCAATAGGGTTTAACACTCATTTACTTTTTCGGGTACAAAGTAGAAATTCAACTTTTACCTGCCAAAATTTGACGTTTGCCCAACAAAATAGGGCATGAGTCCTTTTTTCATTCCATGGGTAGGAAAGATTTTTAATTTCTGATTTGAATTTTACAAAAACAAAACTTTATGAAACACTTCATGTATCTAAAAAGTTTAGTTGCCGGAAGAAAAACATTTCTTTTCATTTTTTTCATCGCTTTCCTCTTTCTGCTTTTGAGCGATTTCCAAGGACGTGCGCAAATCAACTACACGTTCAACTTTGACGCCAATGCAACAGGATGGACAGGTAATTT
The DNA here is from genome assembly GCA_964584995.1 of uncultured Bifidobacterium sp. Classification (GTDB taxonomy): domain Bacteria; phylum Bacteroidota; class Bacteroidia; order AKYH767-A; family OLB10; genus JAJTFW01. The sequence goes on along the minus strand of CAZPCA010000030.1, from coordinate 4,658 downwards.
CGCCCGTTTTACCGGTACAACGGCTTGTGGTGGAACTGGTGGAGCCATGCGGAGAAATCTGTACAGTGGTGTAACCACGGGTCAATTGATTTCACCGCTAACCGGGACTGCTGTTGGCGGTATTGTCACCATAGGCTATACCTACAAAGCTGCCGTATGGTCAGCCAACACTGCTGCTGCTTCCAATTGGGGAAATTTTGTTGTTCAATATGGTGCAACAGCTACTGGCCCCTGGACGACCATCGCCACTGTAAGCAATGAGACCCAGTTGGGCAATGCCTGTATCAGTAAAACACATACGTTCAGTCCACCTGCAGGCGCTTTGTTCATTCGCTGGGGAGCAACCTGGCAAAGTGGCGACTATTACCTGAATTTTGACAACGTCACTCTATCTGAAATCACCGCTGGTTGTTCAGGCACTCCCAATCCTGGTAACACTATTTCATCTGTGGCCTCTGCATGCAGCGGTAGCAACTTCAACTTGTCGCTTCAAAATGCTACCGCCGGTACAGGTGTATCCTATCAATGGCAATCCTCTCCCACTGGCACAGCTGGCTCTTGGGTGAATTTTGGCACCAGCACAGCTACTGTTTCCACGTCCCAGACTGCTACTACATTCTATCGCTGCCGGGTAACTTGTGCCAGCTCAGGCCTGGTCGGAACATCCAATCCGGTACAAGTGACCCTGAACTCCTTGCTTAATTGTTACTGCGCTGCCACTCACTCCCAATGCTCTGGTGATGGCATAATCAATGTTACCCTCAACACCTTGAACAATACCAGCGCTGGCTGTCCAGGCAATAGCAACTACACCTATTTCACACCAGGAGTCGCTGCTACCACCTTATTCATCGGCCAAACCTATACACTCAGTGTTTCACTTCAATCGGATCCAAACCAATTCACCAATGCATGGATCGACTTCAACCGAAATGGCAACCTTCAGGCGATAGAGGCCTTGAGTAGCACGATTAACCCTGGGACGAATGGAATTGCGGTATTCAACTTCACCGTACCAGCTACCGCCACTGCCGGTTTAACTCGCCTGCGCATCAAAGGAGGTGTTGATGCGACGTTCACCAATGGACAGGCATGCGGAGCAGATATCGGATCCACCTATGGTGAAGTTGAAGATTATGATATCCTATTGCAGGTGGAACCTCCCTGTACATCGCCTCCCAATGCGGGGATTACACAATCCTCCATCCTGCAATTCTGTAATACTATTCCGGTCAACCCTGTCCTCACCATTTCAGGATTCAGCAGTGGGACTGGTCAGACTTATCAATGGGAGGAATCGGTGGACGCTGTGAATTGGACCAGTATCAATGGAGCCACGACTACATCCTACACATATGCAGGCTTAAATTCATCGAGGTATTTCAGATGTAATGTAACGTGCAGTGGAATCTCCTCGCCGTCCACACAGGTCTTTGTAGAAGGCACATCAGGGCCAACGGCAATTATCAATGCTGTAGGGTCACCGAATGCATGTCCTCCTGCATCATCAGTGGATTTACAAATCACTAGTTCGACAGGCGCGACCGGATTCCAGTGGCGATTGAACGGAACGAACATCGCAGGTGCAACAGGGAATACGTACTCCGCAACAAGTAGTGGAGCCTATTCAGTAGTGTTGAGCTCGGCTAACGGCTGCACAGGTACATCAAACACCGTCCCGGTAATGTTCGCCACAACGCCGGTTCTGTCGGCTGCGGCAAGTACTTCTCTAATATGTATCGGCACCCCATTTTCCCTGAATGCTACTGGTACCAATGATGCCAGCCTTTCCGCCAGCAATGGTACATCCGTTAGTATTCCAGATAATAACACTTCAGGCGTGACCTCTACCATACAGGTAAGCGGCTTACCCAATCTTGGACCGGGCGTGACGGTAAGGGTCACAGAACTCAATGTCACGCATACATGGAACGGAGATGTCGAAATTTACCTGACACGCCCGAACGGAACATTACTGAATACGGCCAACGGCACCAATGCTAAAACCACTGTCACAGGCGAGTCGGTAGCATTGTGCACCAATCAGGGAAGCTCTGGAGACAACTTTGTCAACGTCTCTTTCCGCGACGACGCAGCCACTACCGTATCCTCGGTGACTGCCGCTGCCACCTTGACGGGGGCCTATATTCCTGAACAGAATCTATCCACACTGTCAGGCAATCCCAATGGAACTTGGACACTGACCATCCTGGACGATGCATTAACGGATCTTGGAACACTGACATCCTGGGGCCTCCAGTTCATTTATCCGACGGGGCTGAGTTACTCCTGGACATCGTCACCTGCGGGATTCACCTCCTCCGCCGAAGACCCTGCCAACGTCGTAATCAACCAGAATACAACATTCACAGTAGTGGCTACTGATCTGCTTTATGGATGTACGGCTTCTGCCAGCGTCACTTTAAATCCTACAGCACCCCCTTCACCAAAAATAATTCCCGGTGACACCATTTTGTGCAACAACACCACTTACTGGCTACAGGTAATTGACACCGGCGCCTATGCTGCAGGCTACCCTGCAGGCAGCACACTGGAATGGTTGAATATCGTGGGTGGATTACGGGTCACAGACAGCATAAACGCCAGCTTGTACGGCTCTACCTATCAGGCTATCATCACCACGCCGGATGGCTGCTCCGGCACTTCACCCGTTCGCACAGTACTGTCCAAGGCTATAGTGGCCAACACAAGCACAACACATGCCACGTGCAATCAGTCAAACGGTAAAGTCATAGCCCAAGTCTCAGCCGGTACTCCGCCTTTCCGTTATGTGTGGAAGCAAAACAATGTTGTTATCCGAGATACTCTGAGCAACAATACAGTGGATTCACTATTTGACATTGCAGGAGGCACTTACGCACTCGACATACAGGACAATATCGGATTTGCAGTTCCTGCCGAACCTAGTTGCAACTCCATTACATATACGATCACAGTGAACCAAGTAGCACCGCCATCCATCAGCTTCAGCTCTTCGCCGATAAGCTGCACTGGATTTACTGACGGGATTGTTACTGCGAACGTAAACGATGGCACCGCGCCCTTTGCCTTTCTCTGGAATACCGGAGCCACCACATCCAACCTTGTAAGTATTGGCACAGGCACGTACGAGGTCACAGTAACAGATGTAACCGGTTGTACAGGCGCCGGCACCTTTACCTTGATAGAGCCTCAGCCACTGACGATCAGCGTGAACACAGTCAACACCCAATGCTTCGGTTCCGCCACGGGTCTGGCCATTGGCATTGCCAGTGGAGGAACATTGCCCTATACCTATGATTGGTACGATCCACAATTGAACCAAATCGTTAACAATGACGATACGCTCAACAATGTAGCTGCCGGCATCTATTCGGTAGTTGTATCCGATGCGAATGGCTGTAACAATTTCAACTCCGGAGAAATCTTCGATGCACCGGCCACTTCCATCGTCTGTTCATCGACAGACGCCGTATGCTTCGGCTCATCGACAGGAAGCCTGACAGTTGCCGCAAGCGGTGGAACGGGTAGTTTCATTTACAACTGGAGTAACGGCAGTAATGCTGATAATGTCCTAAACGTATCAGCCGGTGTCTACACCGTTACAGCTACTGACCAAAACGGATGTAGCATTCAATGCACTACGATTGTTCAGGAACCGTCTGCCGTCAATGTAAACGCTTCAGGCAGCGACGTGAATTGTATCAATGATCAAACCAGCATCACTGTAACTGCCACCGGTGGCACCGCTCCGTATACGGGAACGGGAACTTTCCAGGCCGGCGTTGGAACTTCCTCCTATACTGTAACGGATGCCAACGGATGTACAGGAACCGGGAGCATTACCATCAACAACCTGGACAATACAGGCCCTGTGATTTCTGGATGTCCCGCGGATATAACTCAATGTGAAAACACCGTAACGTGGCCTGAACCCAGTGCAGCAGACAATTGTACGCTGAGTAATTTTAGCTCCAATTTCACTTCCGGTACAAGTTTCGCCGTAGGCACAACACAGGTTATTTATACAGCTGTTGACAATGCCGGTAACACGACTACCTGCACTTTTAACGTCACGATCACCCCAACTCCAATTTGGTATTTGGATGCAGACCTTGATGGATTCGGGGACGGCAGTGTTTCCAATCAGGCATGTACTGCCCCTGCCGGCTATGTAGCAGACCACACAGATTGCAACGACAATAACAGCTCCATCAATCCAGGCGTAGTAGAACTCTGCAATTCTATAGACGATGATTGTGACGGCACAGCCGACGATGGTCTTACCTTCCTGAACTATTATGTGGACAGTGATAGCGATGGCTTCGGTGCCGGCAGCCCCACTTCATCTTGTTCGCCCATCGCTGGCTCAGTGACCGTCAACGGCGATTGCAACGACAATGACAATAGCGTTAACCCCGGCATCACCACCGATCTGTGCAACAACGTGGACAACGATTGCGACGGCGCCACCGACGAGGACGATACCTTCCTGAACTATTATGTGGACGGCGACAGCGATGGCTTCGGAGCAGGTGGCCCCACTTCATCTTGTGCACCCATCGCCGGCTCAGTGACCGTCAACGGCGATTGCAACGACAATGACAATAGCGTTAACCCCGGCATCACCACCGATCTGTGCAACAACGTGGACAACG
>CAZPCA010000029.1:559-21879 GCA_964584995.1 uncultured Bifidobacterium sp. | reverse complement strand
GTTGATGCCGCTGCCACTGGTCCTCAGATTCTGGCTGTATTGAAAACTCTTGAATCCTTGTATGGTGTCCGCTTCATCTCTTTCTTCCCAAGTGCTTTCTTCTTCATACCTAAGGGTGCTGATACCCAGCGTTGCTCCGAAATAAAATTGTTCGTTCAAGTTGCCGCCAAGCGTAAAATCCCATTCCCCCTGGCCTCCTCTTGTCTCAACAATGTTCCGTTGCAAAGCTCCGCCGTTCTGTAATGGGCTGTCGTAGTATAACAACATGCCTGTGGAATCGGCAACACTGTCGATCAGGAAGGTTTGCCAGGCCAAATCAATGTCAAAGGGGAAAGCCAAGGGTATTTCATCCGGGTCGAGCGGATTACCATTGTTGTTGAGCACTTCTAGGTACTCATTGACAATGGAGTTTTTGGAGTTGCGGCCTTCAGCTGAATAGCGTCCGCTAAAATCATTGGTTCTGTTGTATCCAATGCCAAATGCAATTCCCTTCCAATCGTCCTTGCTGTTCTCTTTTGAACGGGCCCATACAACGCCCAGATTCCCGAATGCAAACTTGAAAAAATTATCGTTGGTGCTATTTCCTATGTAGTCGGCATCAATACTTCGGTTGGAAAACAAGGGGCTGAAACTGAACTCAGATCGCCTGTAAAGGGCGATACCTGCAGGATTCATCGCCAAGGAGCTGAAGTCCGCTCCCAAGGCACCGAATGCATTGCCCATGGACAAAGAACGGGCAGTACTTCCATAGTTGAGCATGCTGTAGCGCAAAACATCAGCATCATTTTGAGCATCGGATTCCTTGCTAATGCAAAGTACGAGAAGTATGAAATAAAGGGCTCTTGCTTTTTTCATGGTATTGGGTTTAGGTGATAATGAAGGATGCACACCTTGATCTCCGGAAGTGTTTTCCGAAAGAGGTGTGCATCCTATGTAACGCTGTTAGCGACGAATCCTGGTGCCACCAGCGTTGGATCCGCCACTGCTTCGGTTGTTGGACGGGGCTGAGTAGGTCGGACTGCTGTTACGCGGACTTGATGGTGCAGAATACGTTGGAGAAGTAGTATTCTTTCTCATCTCGGAGTTGTTATTGCTCCCACCGGAGTTGCTTCTGGAGGGCCTTGCCTGCGAAGGTTCAGTTCTGTTTTCACGAGGCGCAGAATAACCAGGTTGAGCAGCATTTCCGCCCGAATTCGAATATCTATCCCGTGTCCGCTCTTGTCTGCCGTTGTTGTAGGAATCGCTGGAACGTGGAGTGCTCATACCCGGATTGTTGCGCGGAGAGTATCCGTCATTCTGACGAGGACTGGAGTTTTCATTATTGCGCGGGCTATAATTGTCCGAATTTCGCGGAGTGGTTTTAGGCTCGCTGCTTCGTGGTGTATAGTTGTCGTTGCTGCGCGGAGTATAGTTGTCGTTGCTGCGTGGGTTGCTCCTGGGATCGTTGCTGCGCGGAGTATAGTTGTCGTTGCTGCGCGGATTGCTCTTGGGATCGTTACTACGCGGCGTATAGTTGTCGTTGCTGCGCGGATTGCTCTTAGGGTCGTTGCTGCGCGGCGTATAGTTGTCGTTGCTGCGCGGATTGCTCTTGGGATCGTTACTGCGCGGCGTATAGTTGTCGTTGCTGCGCGGATTGCTCTTGGGGTCGTTACTACGCGGCGTATAGTTGTCGTCGCTGCGTGGATTGCTCTTGGGGTCATTCCCTTTGGGAGTCACTACATCTGAATTGCTTCTGGTTTCTCCGCCAGAGATTCTTGGTTTGCCGGGAGCACTATTGTTGCCACGGGGAATAGCGATTTCACTGTCGAGTGAGCGGATTTCACGTTTAGGTCGTCCCATAGCGCTTGTGCCATCCAATGCTGCATAGCTTCTGGGGTTTTTCGGATTTTCTGCTATGCTTCTTCCATAAATCTCGCCAACATTTCTGCCGCCAGGGACATTCCCTGCAACAGCGCTTCGACCTCTCGGTCCATAATAATAGCTATAGTTGTCCAGGCTATTGAAGTAATAGGGGTTGAAGGAGCCGTTGTACAAACCTGCGTAGTACCCGTTCCAATATCCCTGATTGTAACCATTCCAATAGCCATTGTTGAATCCATTCCAATAACCGTTATTGAAGCCCCATCCACCGTAATAAGGGTTGTTCCAGGCAGTACCCCAGCCATTGCCCCAGCCGAAGCCTACACCCCAGCCGGAGGTCCATCCCCATCCTGTATTCCAACCCCAATTGTTCCATCCCCAATAGGAGCAATAATTAGGCCTCCACCAGTTATAGGTGCAGTACAAACTGACGCCCCATGAAGTGGGATTGTAGTCATACCAATACAAATTGGTGTAGAAGGGGTCATAATAACTCCATCCTACCGGATGGTAAAAACGACGAATTCGGGCAGAATACGCATAATCATAGTAGTCGTCGTCATTGTAGTAATTGTTGGTGATATAGGTGTTGCCATCCTGATCCCGCTCCGTGAATGAATCATCAGGCTGCCTGGAGTCATACCGGAATCTGTCATTTTCATCACCTCCCGAATTGACGCTGCCACCACCGCTGCCAGCATTGTTGTTATCCGATGTGACATCGTTGTAGGAAGAAGGATTTTCCTGCTGGTAGTCGGAAGGTGTATCCCTATCGTTATTTCGGTGTTCATCCTCTACGAGGACATCCCTGTTAGAGTAATACACATCGTCGTAATCACGACTGATCATCCTGCCTGATGAACAGGAACTCATACTGATGGCGGCGGCTACAAGGCCTAAGGTGAACTTTTTCATGGCGTTGACTCCTTTATACATGGGGCTTACCTGTCTCGATTTCTTTCCTTTGCTGATATTCATAGCAATGATTGGCAATGTGCGGTCAGTTTCCCAATTTTGTTGTTTGAACCCTATAAGGCAAACACAATGCCAAACTTTGTAAATATACACATCCTATGAGCGATCAGCTGACATCCAGAAGTGAAAATTACTCCCAATGGTATCAGGATCTGGTGATTAAGGCAGATCTAGCAGAAAATTCGGCCGTCCGGGGGTGCATGGTCATCAAGCCCTACGGTTATGCGATCTGGGAAAGGATGCAGCAGCACCTGGACAAGATGTTCAAGGACACAGGCCATGTGAATGCGTATTTCCCCCTGTTCATTCCAAAATCTTTCTTTTCAAAGGAGGCCAGTCACGTAGAAGGGTTTGCCAAGGAATGCGCTGTGGTTACTCATTACCGTTTAAAAAACGACCCCGATGGTAACGGAATCATAGTGGACGAGGACGCGAAGCTGGAGGAGGAACTGATTGTACGACCTACTTCGGAAACCATCATCTGGAACACTTACCGGGGTTGGATCCAGTCCTATCGTGACCTGCCCATATTGGTCAATCAATGGGCCAATGTGGTCCGTTGGGAGATGCGTACCCGCCTGTTTTTAAGAACAGCAGAGTTTCTTTGGCAAGAGGGCCATACGGCACATGCTACGGCCGATGAAGCATTGGAAGAAACAAGACGTATGCTGGATGTTTACGCCACCTTTGCGGAGGAAGTACTGGCCGTCCCGGTCATCAGAGGGGCAAAAACAGCCAACGAACGGTTCGCCGGTGCCTTGGAGACCTTATGCATTGAAGCCCTTATGCAAGACGGAAAGGCCCTGCAGGCGGGAACATCCCATTTTCTGGGCCAAAATTTTGCGAAAGCATTCGATGTCAAGTTCACCTCCAAAGAAGGTAAGCAGGAATTTGTGTGGGCCACCTCCTGGGGGGTGTCCACCCGACTGATGGGAGCACTCATCATGTCGCACAGCGACGACAGCGGACTTGTTTTACCGCCAAGGCTGGCCCCCATTCAGGTGGTCATCGTGCCGATTTACAAGAACTATGAGCAGCTCGATCAGTTGAACGCCTTCATCGCTCCCATAAAAAAAGCGCTGGAGAGCAAGGGGATAACCGTGAAATACGATAATAGGGATACACACAAACCTGGATGGAAGTTTGCCGAATACGAATTGAAGGGAGTACCTGTTCGCATCGCTATAGGACCGCGGGATATGGAAAATGGCACCGCAGAAGTCGCCCGTAGGGATACCAAGGAAAAGTCAGTATATCAATTGACCGACCTCGAAGTGAAAATCGAGCACCTGCTTGGTCAGATTCAGGATAACATCTACAAAAAGGCCTTGGATCACCGTGAAGGGAATACCTTCAGAGCGGATACCTGGGATGAGTTTGTCCGATTGCTCGATGAATCGCCCGGTTTCATCTACGCGCATTGGGACGGAACCCCCGAAACAGAACAGAAAATCAAGGAGCTTACCAAGGCTACGATTCGATGCATCCCATTGGACAATAAGCAGGAAAACGGGGCCTGTATTTTCAGTGGAAAGCCATCTGTGCAAAGGGTGCTATTTGCTCGCGCCTACTAACCCAAGGCAATCGTATTTGTTGTATAAGTAATCGACTAATAAATTTCCTATGGCTGATGATAGCAATGCCTTGGTTCAATTGGTACTGTCCAAAGGCGGTCTTTCTAAAGATGTAACGGATAAGACTTTTGAGACCCTGGGTAAGCTGAAAAAAGTTCTCCATCAACTCGAGGGGGAATTGAAGCGGGCTGTGGGGAACAAGGATGCGCGTATCAAAATTCAATACAAAGACCGTGGTAATTTTGAAGCGGAAATCAAGATGGCGGATGATTTGTTGATTTTTATCATGCACACGAATTCCTTCGTCTTCGAACCCGCGCATCCCATCTGGAAAAACAGCTATGTGTCGCTCGATCCATCCCGGGGTACAGTAGGTATGATCAGTATTTACAACTTCCTTTCCGATTCCTTCAAATTTGATCGAAGACACGATGTTGGCCACTTAGTGGGGCGGATTTTCGTGAACAGGGAAGGGAATATCTTTATGGAAGGTAAACGTCAGCTGGGTATACTTTTTAACGACTATGCTTCTACCAAGGGAGACGAAGCCACCTTGCGGGCGATTGCTGAAGCATGTATCTCCTTTAGCCTGGAGATTGATGTGAATGTACCCCCTTTCGAAGCCATGAAGGAAATCACCGTTTTTGAAGCCATGGTCAATACCATGCAGAGCACGGTCACTACCAGCAAGCGATTAGGTTTTAAGTTTGAAGGCGAGAACAATCTGGAAGCATAGCCTGATGAAAAAGGAAAAGGGGCCGATAAGGCCCCTTGGATTATGTGTACACTGAATTTATTTGCAATCCTTCGATTCCCGGATGATTTTGATGGCATCGGTAGCTTGTTGCACCTTAGGGTCTATGGCCAGCACTCTGTTCCAGTAATCGATGGAGGCTTTACAGTCTTTTTTTCGTAAGTAGGCGACGGCGATATAGCTGTTGGCCTCTATCAATTCTTTAGAGTATTTGGCAACGTTCGCAGAATCAGCACCGATCAATTCAATGTATTTTTGATAAGGGGGGATGGCTGCCAGTGAACTATAGGTGGAATCAAGCTGGCTGTTGGTACGGCCAAGAAAAAGGTAGCCGTTGGGCCAGTTAGGACTCAGCTCTGTTACTTTTCTGAATGCGGAATCGGCTTCGATGAACTCCTTGTTCTGATACAGCGCTTTACCCAGATTGAAATAATCGGCACTGACGACTTTGTGGTGGTGGGCGATCTTTCTCCTGTAGGCTTTCACCGCCAAGTGGTGCTTTTTGCTTTTGCTCGCCATCTTTCCAATATCGTCGTAGTGTTCACTGAAGCGCGGATCCATATCGATGGCTTTCCAGAGATATTCCGTACCCAGAGAGTCGTTGCCCGCCTTCATGAGTATTTTTCCATAATAGGCGAAGTCCCTTCCGATTCTGCGCGCAGTGTCCAGGCTAGTCAGGTCAAAGACCTTAGTCATGGTTTTCAGTGCAGTGTCATTGAAGCCGTTCTCGTAAGCCACATACGACATGATGCGCATCATGCCAAGGTTGGAAGAATCCACCCTGGTGATGATGTTGAGTTCAGCCTGTGCGGCTTTGTTATCCTCGCTTTCGTGCAAAAAGAAGGCATAACGTAGTCGGGCACTGGTGTTGTTTTTGGATAACTCAAGGTATTTCTTGTAATACTCTTTCGCCTTCTCGATATTCTTCAACTTGAAACTGACTTCGCCCATCTCACGGTAAGCAGGTGCGAAGTTGGGGTCAATTTTAATGGTGTTTTCGAATTCAACCATCGCCCCTTCGTAGTTGGTAGACCGTTTATACAGTTGTCCTTTATGCAAAACCGCTTTCACCTGGTTTTTGTCAAGATCCAGAGCCTTATTGTAATTATTCGCAGCAGCCGAACCATTGTTCAATTCGGAGTAAAGATCTCCGAGTAAATTGAAAACTTCAGGATTCTTTGGCTCTAGTTTCGCGGCATTTTCGAGATAGCTCTGAGCCGTCATTAGGTCCTGGGCCTTACGGTAGCGCATCAGGGCTTCTCCAGCTTCCATCAGCAATAGGGCGTTTTTTCCGGCTCCAACTTTGACAGCCTGCTCAATCTGGGCCTTGCCTGCTACAAGGTCACCGCTCATCAGTTTGAGCTCAGCCTGTCCGACGAGATTCAGCGGATTGGTGGGGTCTTTTTGTAATCCGCGCGAAAATGCATCGGCTGCCTTTTCGGGTTGTTCAGCATCAATGAAATTCTCTCCATAGAAATAGTACAACGTACCATTACCTGGCTCATTGGCAAGAAGTTTTTCATACAGGATAGCCGCCTCATCCTGTTGTTCATTTTCATTCAGGCGGATAGCGTCCTTCAGGGTCTGCGCACGAAGAGCAAGGGAGAGACTGCTCAGGACCAGTGTGCATACGACAATATTTTTCTTCATGGTATAGTATACTGTATTACTTGAGATGGATGTCGCGCGTATAGGGTGAGGATGGCAGCAGTCCGCTGAGCCGTACGATGCGTTGACCTTGTTCACCGGCAACGAATGAGACAAATCCTGTGCCAAGGCCATTACGTCCTTCGCGATTGATCATGAAAACTTCTCTTCTGAGCGGATATTCACCGGTGAAGAGGTAGGCCTGGAACGGACCGAAATAGTCGTCCGGATATACAGGAGTTTCAGAGGAGCTGACCCAAACTACTTTGATGCGCTTGCTGAAGCTGAGCATCTTCGGATCATCTTTGTCACTGATCCAGTTAACACCGATAACGCCCATGCTGTTTTTGTTTTTCTCCACGTAGTCAATCACCTGAGCATTGGTTTGAACGGCGAAACAATTGGAGGGGAATTGTAGTTTTCCATCCATAAGACTATCACTAAGATAACGTACGGTGGAGGAGGCATTATTGTCGAATACGAAACGCAGGTCACCCAAAGTGGATGTGGCTGAAATGCCGGACCATTTATCGGTTTTGCCGGTGAGGATGTCTTTTAACTGAGATAGTTTCAACAAGGTGTCCGGGTTCTCCCGGTTGACAATTATGGCAAGACCATCTATGGCTACCCGCGTTGTAACTGGAAAAAGTTTCTTTGATTTAAAAAAGGATTCTTCCAGAGCATTCAGTTTTCTGGTAGCGAGTATGACTTTCACTGAATCGTTCAAAAGGTCCGAGAAGCAAGCAGATTCTGATTTATAACTGCTGTTTACATCAGCATATTTGTATAGGCCCATGAAGGTATCTGCGGACGCGTCCAGCAGAGGTTCGAGGGTTTCGTCACCGGCGATTTTCACTTTGCCGGAAGTAGGCGTATCGCTGTAGGGCTTATTGAAATCCGTGCCGCAGGAAGAAAGTCCGAGACTCAGACTACATAGGACAGCGATTTTTTTCATGTCTTGAAGGATACTTCTATTACTACGCGAATTTGCTTGCAAATATCTGAAAGTAAACGCGAAGTGAGAAAGAAATTGCATTGAAATCAGCGGAAGCGCAATCCTGCATCAGGTATGTAAAAGCTACTGAACGTGTATGCCAGGCGTCTGCTTTAGCCTTGCTTTTTCAGAGATTGCAGCCGCTTGTACCGCATGAAGGCATAAGCAATCAACATTAAACCCAGTACCCAATGTTTCCATCCGGGAAGAAAAGCTTGCATTTGCGGTGCAAACATCACAAACAAACCAAGAATAACATAAAGCCCGGTCATGACCAGGGTGAAGTGATACAAGGAAGGAACTTTTGCCATATTCAAAAATACGTATTTGAATCGCATCGGCGCAAACAAAAAAAGAAGCGCCTTTTCATGTAGAGGCGCTTCTTTCAGGAGTTTGTAAAACTTTATTTCAAGGTGAAGTTGATCGGCATATTAAACTGCACGTTAACGGATCTGCCGTTCTGCTTACCTGGCTTCCACTTGGGCATGTTCTTCACTACACGTACGGCTTCTTCATCGCAACCTGCTCCGATACCACGCAACACTTTTACGTCACGGATATCACCGTCTGGTCCTACGATGAAGGTGAGGAAAACACGGCCGGTAATGCCATTCTCCCTGGCTAGAGGAGGGTACTTGATGTTCTTCTGTAAATACTCGTACATGGACGCTTCTCCACCAGGAAATGTAGGTTGTTCTTCCACGTAGGTGAAGATTTTACCGGCATCGGGATCCGCTACTGGTTCTTCCGGAGGAAGTTCTGTCGCGTTCTCATCACCTTCCTGCGTTACCACGCCCACGTTGGTTTCACTCAGTTCTTCCTGTGGTGGTGGTTGCTCTTCGTCTTCAATTTCACGGTCTACCACAACAGGAGGGGTGAACTTCACTGTTTCGATGGTGGGAGGTGGTGGAGGTGGTGGAGGTGGTGGAGGCTCATTTTTGTCGAGTGGTGGTGGCTCTTTGAGCTCGACCGTCACTTCGATGGGCTTATCTGCCGATTCAAGTTCAAATCCGCTGATCAGGTTGATGATGACCGGGAGGCTGATCAGGAACGAGAAGAGTGAAAGGGAGATGATGAGTGCTTTCGAAGTCGTTTTCGTATAACTTTTACGAAGCGGGTATGCACCGTACGCTTTATTACGGTTTTCAAACACCAGTTCTGCCCGATCGGGGTTAATGGCGTCGTCCCAGGAGGGTTGAAAGATATCTGCCATGTTACGGTGTTGCTTTAAAGTTATTGATAAGATCGAACTCCTGTTGTCCCAGATCTACAATAGCGTATTTTCCGACCATGGTGATATTGAGTTCGTCCAATACATCCACCACGTTTTTATACTTCGCCTTGTCGTCTGCTTTTACCAGCACCATCAGTGCTTTCTTTTCTCCTTTGACGTCCACTTCCATACGCTTCAGTGTGGTATCAGCCATGTTGTTTTTGACTGCCTGTTCGCGCAGCTGACTGATCTTTTCGAAAGCGTAATTGTTTTTATCCAAGAGGAGCTTGCGTAAGCCATCGTTGGAATAATTGGTGGCGGTCAGCTGGGTTTCGGGCTTAAGTTCTCCGAAATACCAGTAGATCTTATCGTCGCCGCTGAGCAGAATGGTCATAGCGTTATTGACCTTTTGCTGTGTTTCCGGATTATCCGGTTTGACCGGCATGTTTATCTCCATCGTCTTCGGTTTGCCGAAGGTGGTGGTGAGCATGAAGAAGGTCAGCAGGAGGAAGGCCAGGTCCACCATCGGGGTCATATCGATGTGGGTGCTCTGCTTCTTCGCCCTTACCTTTTTATGTTTCCCACCTTTACCGGAGTCCTGTTCGTTACTTTGTACGTCTGCCATGTTGGAGCTCGGTTATTGGTTAGGATTGTCTTCTAAGGCGGTAATCAGGTTGAATCGGTTCACCTTCATTTCCTGGAAAATTTCGATAACGCGCTTCACGGCCGTGTAGTTCGCCTGTGAGTCGCCCTTGATGGCAAATCGCATCTGCTTTTCTCTGTCGGTGGTAGGATTCAGCTGCGCATCAGCGAGACGCCCGAAACGGATCCAGTCTCCTAACTGATTGTTCAGTGAATCATAAGGCACCCCCTGACTCTTTTTCATGAATGCTTTTCGCTCCTCTTCTCCCATGGGAAGATATTGTTTGAGTTCCTGCACCGACATACCGAAGGTGGTCATCACAGAAAATCTCTTGAGGTCGTTATCGTCGAACTTCACGCTGTACTTGTCACCCATTTGTTGCAGCATCGCCTTGCGGATTTCCTTACCTTCAAGGTTGAAGAAAATCCTGTTGCCTTTGTCGATACTGACTACCATTACTTTTTCCGGGAGGATTTTCTCCGAAATCGAAGACGGTGAGTCAATGATTACGGGTTCATCCGGCCGGAATTGGGTGGTAAGCATGAAGAACGTCACCAGGAGGAAGGCCAAGTCCACCATCGGCGTCATGTCGAGCGATGGACTCTTCTTTGGCATCTTCACTTTTGGCATACGTCTGCTGTTTTAAGATTGGTTGTTTGAGAATTAGTTGCGGGCAGTGAAGGTCTGCACAATGGAGTAACCGGCTTCATCGATGCCATATGTGATGGAATCGATTTTATTGGTGAAGTAGTTATAGAAAATGATGGCGATAGCTGATGTTCCGATACCCAGACCAGTATTGATAAGTGCCTCGGAGATACCCGTCGCAAGTGCTACAGCGTCCGGTGCACCTGCCTGAGCAAGCGCTGCGAACGCACGGATCATTCCGATTACAGTTCCAAGCAGTCCCATCAGCGTAGCAATGGAAGCAATGGTGGAAATGATAATGAGGTTTTTAGATAACATGGGCAGCTCAAGCGTTGTGGCTTCTTCGATTTCTTTCTGGATGCCCGCGATTTTTTTCTCTTTATCCAGCGTTTTGTCGCCTTCCATCTGCTTATAGGCCTTTAAACCAGCGTTCACCACTGCTGCGATAGATCCTTGCTGACGGTCGCACTCTTTGCGGGCAGCATCGATATCGCCGCTGGCAAGTGCAGAACGCATTTTATGTACGAAAGCATCTACAGCGCCATTGCCCTTGGATTTGGAAACGGTAATGAAACGCTCAATAACGAAAGTGATGACAATCACCAGCAGTGACATGAGAATCGGCACGATGAATCCCCCTTTGTAAATGATGCCCAGGTAATTTCCGGGCAAAGGATTCAATTCAGGGTTGTTATCCTGGAAGTTGGAAGGGTTTCCGAGGATGAATTTGTAAATGATCCAGCAAAGAACCAATGACGCAGGGATCACAATCGCCGCGAGCATCCCCTGGATGCCGGAGCCTGATTTGTTCTGACTCATAATACTTGATAGTTTGTTTTTGGTGTTATTGATTTAGATTTTTCGTTTTTTTTAAGGGACACAATATTACTGATTCCCGTTCAACCTCAGTATCCGATAAGGTTAATAAATTGTGTTTGGCCGTATTCAGTTGACGAATGAGTGACATTAGCACTTTTTGTCTTATGCAATACATTGTAAATCTATAATTTACAATCAGCTTCTAAAGTTGGTGAATTGAATAGGAATCTCCAGGCTGACCTGTTTTACGGCGGCAATGGTAGCTTGTAAGTCATCAAGTTTTTTACCTGTAACACGCAGCTGGTCGTCCATAATGGATGCTTGTACCTTTAAGCCACTGTCTTTGATAGTTTTAACGATTTTCTTGGCGCTTTCCCGGTCAATCCCCTTTTTCACCTGAATTTCTTTTCGCAACATATTTCCGCTGGCAACATGTTCTTTCCCGAGATCCAGGGACGCAGGGTCAAGCCCCTGTTTCATCATGCGCGAAATCAGAATGTCCTGTATGGCTTTTATTCGCATCTCATCCTCTGTTAAAACTTTGATAATCATTGTTTTCTTGTCGAGTTCTACACTGGTTTTTGAACCGTGAAAATCATACCTGTTGACAATTTCCTTGACGGCTACATTGATGGAGTTGTCCAGTTTCTGAATGTCGGTTTCATTGACGATATCGAACGAGGGCATGGGCAGTTATTTTGTGCCTAAATTATACGAAGCAAATCAAAAACCTGCTGATGGAATCGCATCGATGGATCTTGCCTGTTTGCTGAGATGTAGGAAACGTGTAAAAATCAATTTTAATTGTATCCACTTAGGAGATAGTTCAGCCTATCTTTGAACTGAACAAATCATATGAAATTATTTTCCGTCTCACTGATAGTAATATCCATCTCTCTTACTTCGGCGTTTGCGCAGAGTGTTTTTTTAACTCCTGATGGGAGCATTCCGGTGCTATCAGGCGGCGACTCACTTAAGTATCCCTGGACGGGCGGCTTCAACAGTGTCATACCGGTTGAAATGGATTTGAATGGTGATGGAACGCTTGATATTTTCTTGTTCGACAGGATAGGCAATCGTATAACACCATTCCTGAACGACGGCACTGCTGGAACGGATGCGTACGACTATGCTCCGGAATTTGCAGAGCACTTACCGCCCTTGCATGATTGGGTGCGTTCTGTGGATTATGACTGCGATGGAGACCTTGATTTATTTACGTACACCAATGCGGCCATGGGTGTATGGAGAAATGATTTCACTCCGGCCACTGGCTTGCAGTTCACCCCAATAACCCAGCAGTTAAGTTCCTGGTACGGGTCTTTCTACACGCCCATTTTCGTTAGCCAGGTGAATATGCCGGCCATCGTGGATGTAGATGGTGATTTGGATCTCGATATCATCACCTTTGCAAACTCGAGCAATTACCTGGAATACCATAAGAATTATGCGATGGATTCGCTGGGAATCTGTGGTGATTTCCTCTTCACGCTGGAGCCCTATTGCTGGGGGTATTTCAAATTGAGCGGGCTCACCAATATCGGATTGCTGAACCAGAATTGCCGCTCAGGCTTCATAGCAGATTCATTGCCGGATGACCAAAGGAATCGACACTCCGGCTCAGTGCTTACTCCATTGGACCAGGATTGTGACGGCGATATCGATTTACTGAATGGCGATATCCTTGGGGAAAATATGTTGTTCTTACTCAACGGAGGCACTCCGGACTCTGCCTATATCACCTCCCAGGATTCTGCCTTTCCATCGTACGATGTGTCGGTGAACATGCAAAATTTGCCGGCGGCATACTATATGGATTTGGACAACGATGGATTGAAAGATATGCTGGTCTGTCCCTATGCTACAGTGGGAGAGGACTTTGACAACCTGCATTTCTATAAAAATACCAGCGACAATTGCAGCAATGTGTTCAGCTTGAATTCTACCCGCTTTATCTCTGATCAGACAATTGACCTCGGTACGGCTGCCAATGTCGCATTTTTTGATGCTGATGCCGACGGACTGAACGATATCATTGCTGGCAACGATCTTTACTTCAGTCCGAATCCTGCCATTGCCTACTCCCGCCTGGCGTATTTTCGTAATACAGGCACGGCTATACAGCCTTCCTATACATTGGTAACCGACGATTGGCTGTCACTTTCCGGCATCACTCAATACGGCTTGTATCCTGCTTTCGGTGATCTGGATGGCGATGGTGATAAAGATATGTTGCTCGGCAACGCTGATGGAACCTTGATTTATTACCAAAACAATGCAGCTACCGGATCTGCCCCGAACTTCGTTTTTGCATCACCTCAATTTCAGGGTATTGATGTGGGGAGCAACAGTGTTCCCCAGATAGTCGATGTGAACCGAGACGGCAAAGTCGATTTGTTGGTAGGTGAAAGGTCGGGCAATCTGAATTATTACGAGAATACAGGGTCTGCACAATCTCCAGTTTTCATCCTTACTACTTCTTCCTTCGGAAATGTAAATGTTACACAGGCTGGCGCCATCGCTGGCTATAGTGTTCCATTGCTGTTCGACAATAACGGTAATTATGAGTTGCTGATTGGCTCGGATGGTGGAACGATATTTCACTTTGCCGGAATCGATGGTAATTTAAATGGATCTTTCACGTTGCTTGATTCCAGTTTTCAGGATATACTCGAGTTAAAACGAGTGACTATTGCTATGTCGGATGTGGATGGCGATGGTGGTTATGATTTGCTTACAGGATGCAATGCCGGAGGAATGCGCTTGTATACACGTAATTCTTCAACAGGGGTGAATTCAGATGTTGTATTCGTCAATCCACTTATTTATCCCAATCCCGCACAATCAGAAATTACAGCCATCCTACCGATAGGTTCAGTCCGCGCAGAAATGTCGGTTATCCGGATCCTGGATTTGAGCGGTAAAATAGTAGCAGAGACTTCTATTTCTACAGCACAGGTGAAAATGGATGTCTCAAATCTGGCTCCCGGCATTTACCTTGTGCGGGTCAATGGAAAACTTGAGGGGGCAGCTAAATTGATAATCACCCGATGAAAATCCTTGGTCTAATCTTCAGTTCAGCCATTGTTCTGATCGCTAATGTGCTACAGGCGCAAAACCAATTTCTTTTTCGGGATACCTCTGTGGCGGTCTTTCATGGTACGCAGCGACTGGCCAATGCCTGGTCTGCTGGGATGAATACCGCCGTTTTTGCGGAGATCGATTTGAACGGTGACAATAAGATGGACATAGTGGAGTTCGAAACGCCCAGCTTCAGGATCAATCCCTATATCAATGCCGGCGTTCCAAATAAAAGCTCTTACATCTATTCTCCGGAATACAGATCAAGGTTCCCTGACCGTCTGGAAGGATGGATCCGCACCTACGATTACGATGCGGATGGAGACATGGATTTGTTTTCTTACGATGGGGGTGGCATTTCACTGTTCAGGAACGATTATTCCTCTTTCACGGGCTTGTTTTTTACCCCGATTTCCTTTCAGTTACAGACGCACTATGGAGGGTTTCAAACGAATATTTACGCTTCCCGCGTGAATGCTCCAGCACTCGGTGACCTGGACAACGATGGTGATATGGACATTCTTGCCTTCAGCATCAGCGGAAGCTGGGTGGAGCACCACGAAAATTTCGCCGTAGATTCAACCGGGGTGCCCGGTGCAATTAACTTTCACAACATACCCACATGCTGGGGTTATTTTATATTGAAGAATACGTATAATTCAGCCTTGCTGCCTCCTGTTCTTCCAACTTGTCCCTTGTTGCCGGCCAATCCCTACCGCTATGCGGATTTCGAAGATGTGTACCAGCCGGGTCAAATGCCATCCGCTGATCGCCAACGGCATGCTGGATCTTCACTTATTGTTTTTGATCAGGATGGCGACGGCGATAAGGACCTGCTCAATGGCGATATCCTGAGTTCCAATCTACTCTATCTGGAAAATTGCGGTACACCGGACTCGGCCTGGATGTGCGTACAGGACAGTACTTTCCCCTCTTACGATGTGCCGGCGAATGTAAAGGATGTTTCCGGTCCGCAGTATTTCGATGCCAATAACGATGGGGTCAAGGATCTCATAGTCTCCAGTTTTTACTTTACCGGGGAAGATTACATCAACGTTAGCTTTTACAGAAATACGGGATCCAATCAGCTACACAACTTCAATCTTGCCAATAATCGTTGGCTCGTGGACGAGATGGTAGATGTAGGTACAGGTGCACACCCTGTTTTTTTTGATGTGGATCAGGATGGGAAGACAGATTTGCTCGTTGCCAATGATTTCAGATTCAACAACAATAATCCCATCGGCAAAATCGCCTATTACAGAAATATTGCTACAGGTACGAAGGCCGAATACTCGCTCATTACAGATGACTTCGCCGGTTTGTCGACGACAGGCTTGATAGGCCTATTCCCGACATTTGGTGATTTGAATGGCGATGGCGATCAGGACATGCTGATTGGCCATTCAGATGGTTCTTTGGTGTATTACCAGAACATAGCTGGCCCTGGTAATCCATGTGTGTTTTTATTGCAGCAGGCGAATTACCAGTCTATCGATATCGGCAGCAATGCAGCCCCTCAGCTGGTCGATGTGAACCGCGATGGCGATCTTGACCTTTTAATCGGTGAGCGCACGGGCGTGCTTACGTACTATGAAAATACCGGAACGCCGTCTGTACCTGTTTTTTCTTTTGTGAAAACCGATTTTGGTGCGGTGAATACTGCCAAAGACAGTACCGTAGCAGGCTTTTCCACACCAGTAATGGTGGATGTGGGCAATGGCTATGAGTTGTTTTGCGGATCCTTGTCCGGCTATATTTACCACTACACGAACATCGATAACAATCTCTCCGGAAATTTCACCTTGGCTGATACCAGTTTTCAGGGGATCTTCGAGCCTAAAATTGCTGTGCCCGCAGTTCATGATGTGGATGGCGACGGCAACTGGGATCTTATGGTGGGAAGTCTGGCAGGAGGTCTCGTATTGTACACGCAAAATCCGGCACTTTCTTCGTTGAGTGACGATGAAGGAAGTCCAGTCACCTTCACCTTGTTCCCGAACCCGGCTGCTACGCAGTTGTTCATACGGCTGGAAAATATCGTGGCCACTACAACCATGCTCGAGGTTCAGGATGTGGCCGGTCGCCGGCTGATGTCAAAAGTTGTTTCAGGGAGTGAAGCTGTACTGGATGTAACAACGCTGCCGGCGGGTCATTATATCTGCAGATTGAGCAACCCGCGTCGTAGTTTTGTACAGCGATTCATAAAACAATAAAACTTCTGATTGTTATAGTGGATATGAAAACGAAAATCACACTGTTATTCGCACTTTGCATAATAGGGTTCCTCGCTTCCTGCAATGAGGAAAAAAAGGAAGAGGAAGTGGATAATTGTGCGGAGGGTAGAACCGGAAACCTCACGTTGGTTACGCGTATGGTGCACCATCAGCGTCCTATTGTCGGTTGCAGGGTGTTCATCAAGTTTAACGCCCTGGAATTTCCAGGAGAAGACACCACAAAATATGATTTTGTTTTTTCTGCAGACGCACAATCAGCCTATGCATCCATAGATAGTCTGGCCTGTGGTGATTACTATGTCTATGCCATCGGCATCGACAGTATGTTACCTCCGACTAATTGGGTGTGCAAGGGAGGTCTGCCGTACAGAACAACGCTTTCTGCCGGGACAGATTCCATCAATGTGTACATAACGGAAGGTGATTGATGAAGGCTTCATTCAACTTTGCCTTGCTAATGATTGCCATTTTGGTGGCAGGGTGTAAGTACGACTACCTGGAGGCGCCAGTCGTTTCTCAAAGCGGCTACCCGGCAGATGTCGATAAGATCATTTCAGGCAAGTGCGCTACTGCAGGCTGTCACAACACCATCAGTAAAGATGCCGCCGCCGGTCTTGATTTAAGTTCCTGGGAACGGATGTTCGACGGGACGAATAACGGGGCGGTGGTGATACCCTTCCGGTCGGATTTTAGCACCTTGTGTTATTTCACGAATACCGACAGTACCCTCGGTCTTGTCGCGCTTCCTACCATGCCGATCAATCAGCCGCCCCTCAGCAGTACTGAGTATGCCGTTCTCCGGTCCTGGATCGATGCAGGTGCTCCGAATGCAGATGGTATTGTCAAGTTTGCCGATAATCCCAACCGCTCCAAGTTTTATGTCATCAACCAGGGGTGCGATGTGGCGACTGTTTTCGATGCAGGTCGAAGGGTAGCCATGCGTATGGTGGATGTAGGCATTCTGCCGGGTGCATCCCCGCCGGAATCTCCGCACAGTATCAAAGTGACGCCCGACGGAAAATATTGGTTGGTGGTGTTTCTGAATGCTGATATTGTTCAGGTCTTCAGTACAGCTACCGATCAGCTCGTAAAGAGTATTCCTATCGGCAATGGCATCGCCGGAGGCTGGAATACCCTTACAGTATCGGGGGATTCGAAAAAGGCCTACGCAGTAGATTACAACGGAGGACGTGTTGCAGTGGTGGATATCGATGGCGGTATGTCCAACACGATTGGCCCTTTTCCAATTACAGGTAATCCTTCTCCCAACCTTCACGGGATAGCACTCAGTCAAAACGACGACACCTTGTACGTCACCTGTCAGGAGATAAGTCGTATTTTGAAAATACCGGTGAACGATCCATCCAATTACGAAGATGTCAATATCAATCCGTTGGGACCATGGTTTATCAATCATCCCATGAAACCCCATGAACTTGTCTTCAGTCCCGATTATACCCGCTACTACATCACTTGTCAGGATACCAATGTCAACCAGGTACGGGTATTCAGTACTAACAATGATCAGCTCCTCCAGGTGATTCCTGTAGGTAAGGTGCCACTGGAAATGGCTGTTGTCCCTGCTTCGAATTTACTTTTGGTTACCAATACAGAAGACGATTATTTTCCCAACATGCGTGGGTCTATCAGTGTCATCGATATGGTAACGCTGACCGAACTTAAAAAAATCCGGGTCGGATGGCAGCCGCATGGCATCGCTGTGGACGAGTCGCGGGGTGTGGCCTACATAGCGAACAGGAATTTTACCGGTGGTCCTGCTCCGCACCATGCCGCCTCCTGCGCGGGTAAGAATGGATATCTGAGCATTATCGATTTGTTGACCTTGGAGTGCTTGCCGGATTTCAACCCTGAGGTGAGCGTAGATCCGTATGCGGTTGGAGTTCGTCCGGGTAATTGAAAAGGGTATGTTCCTTTAAGTATGGATGAAATAAAGCAACTGCCTCAACCCCTGATTCTCTTTGATGCGGAATGTGTGTTTTGCTGCGGCTGGGTGCGCTTTCTTCTTCGTGAGGATCATAAAAAACAGTTTTATTTTTCTTCGTTGGAGTCAACTGCCGGTCATAAAATCAGACAATGGCTGAAAGAAGCACCCGCGCAGTCTGTTTTGTTGCTTTCGGATGGCGAAGTGTATAGTCAAAGTGATGCAGTATTGCGGATTGCCGGGCTTCTGGGCATGCCCTGTTCACTATTGAGTATAGGATGGGTGTTTCCGCGTTTTATGAGGGATGCCCTTTACCGACTGATAGCCCGCAACCGATTTCGTGTATCGGGAAAAAACACGCATTGCTTTGTTCCATCAGAAACGGAGAAGGCGCGGTTTCTGTAAGGTGTATACAGCATAAAAAAAGAGGCCTGCCGTAGGGAGCAGACCTCTGAGATCTTTGGTATTAGGCTTAACGTGCCGTTTCGCCCATATTGTCCAGAACCGACATCACTTCCTTCACCGCAGCAGAAGATTTATGCAACAGATCCATTTCTTCTCCGTTCAATTTCAATTCGATGATCTCTTCGATACCGTTTTTGCCCAGCTTTACCGGAACACCAAGGTACACATCTTTCAAGCCGTATTCTCCCTGAAGCCAGGTGCAAACCGGGAATATCCTTTTCTGATCACGTACGATGGCTTCTACCATTTGCGCAGCGGCAGCACCAGGGGCATACCAAGCAGAAGTACCCATGAGATTTACAAGTTCTCCACCACCCACCTTGGTGCGCTGAACGATGGCCTCCAATTTATCCTTGGCGATAAGTTCCGTTACGGGAATTCCTGCTACAGTGGTGTAGCGGGGAAGCGGCACCATGGTATCACCATGTCCGCCCATCAGCACTGCCTTGATATCTTTCGGGGAAGTGTTCAGAGCTTCGGCCAGGAACGCGCAATAGCGTGCAGTATCCAGTATGCCCGCCATGCCAAAAACGCGTTTAGAATCGAAGCCGGACGTCAGATAGGAGCAATAAGTCATTACATCGAGCGGATTGCTCACCACGATGATGATGGTGTTGGGGCTGTGCTTGATAATGTTTTCGGTCACCGACTTCACAATGCCGGCATTGGTGGCGATCAAATCGTCACGGCTCATGCCCGGTTTGCGGGGTAAGCCGGAAGTGATTACCACCACGTCTGAACCTGCGGTAGCGGCATAATCGTTGGTTACGCCCTTGATACGCGTGTCGTACATGTTGATGGGGGAAGTCTGCCACATGTCGAGCGATTTCCCTTCTGCAACGCCCTCTTTGATGTCGAGCAAGATCACTTCATTGGCCAGTTCGCGGTGAGCGATCACATTAGCGCAGGTTGCTCCTACATTGCCGGCGCCTACTACGGTTACTTTCATTTTCCGAATGGGTTTATGATGGTTTCAAATGGTGCCGCGAAGGTATGAAAAACTCATGGCTGAACATACGGGAATCCCTGCTTTGACGAAAATTGAATGCTGTACCCATCGTGTTCCAAAAACGGCAAAGGTGTCCAATAAAAAAGAGCCGCACTGGGCGACTCTTCATAGGTGGTGAAAGGGTGGGGCGCAATCAGGCGTCCACCTTTGCGTATTTCGCGTTTTTCTCGATGAAATCGCGGCGAGGAGGCACTTCATCTCCCATGAGCATGGAGAAGATACGGTCGGCTTCAGCAGCGCTTTCTATAGTCACCTGGCGCAGGGTACGGGTGTCGGGTCGCATGGTTGTTTCCCAAAGCTGCTCGGCATTCATCTCTCCAAGACCCTTGTAGCGCTGAACGTTGACCGAGCTTTCTTTTCCTTCGCCTCCTGCAAGGCGGCGGATGGCTTCCAGGCGTTGCTCGTCGTTCCAGCAGTATTGCTCTTCCTTTCCTTTCTTAACCAGGTAGAGTGGTGGGGTGGCGATGTAAACAAATCCCTGTTCGATCAACTCCTTCATGTGACGGAAGAAGAACGTGAGGATAAGTGTAGTGATGTGGCTTCCGTCTACGTCGGCATCGGTCATGATGACCACTTTGTGGTAGCGCAGTTTGTCCGTGTTCAAAGCACGTTCGTCTTCGGCAGTACCCTTGCTGACACCCAACCCGGTGAATATGTTTCGGATTTCTTCGTTGTCAAAGATCTTATGATCCATGGCTTTCTCCACGTTCAGGATTTTACCGCGGAGCGGGAGGATGGCCTGGAAATTCCGGTCACGGCCCTGTTTGGCTGTTCCTCCTGCGGAATCTCCTTCGACGAGGAATATCTCACATTTGGAAGGGTCGCGTTCTGAGCAGTCGCTCAATTTGCCTGGCAGGCCAGTTCCTGTGAATGCACCCTTGCGCTGTACCATTTCGCGCGCCTTACGGGCGGCATGACGTGCAGTCGCAGCGAGGATAACCTTGTTGACGATATTGCGTGCTTCGCGGGGATGCTCTTCGAGGTAATTGCTGAGCATTTCGGCTACTGCCTGGTCCACAGCACCCATCACTTCATTGTTACCCAGTTTGGTTTTGGTCTGTCCTTCAAACTGAGGTTCGGCGACTTTTACCGAAATGACGGTGGTGAGGCCTTCGCGGAAATCGTCTCCACTGATCTCAAACTTCAATTTCGACAGCAGGCCCTCCTTCTCCGCGTAGTTTTTCAGTGTGCGGGTAAGTGCTCTTCTGAATCCTGACAAGTGGGTGCCGCCCTCGTGGGTGTTGATATTATTGACGTAGGAGTGCACGTTTTCGTTGAAGGATGTGTTGTAGGACATGGCCACCTCTACGGGTGTACCGGCCCTTTCTCCTTCCATGTAAATCACGTCTTCAATGAGTTTCTCGCGGGTGGCATCCAAGTATTCTACGAATTCAACAAGGCCACGTTCACTGTAAAAGTGCTCCTTATTGATAGGTTCACCCTGCTCGTTCAGCTCGCG
>CAZPCA010000029.1:0-537 GCA_964584995.1 uncultured Bifidobacterium sp. | reverse complement strand
ATGCTAATACCCTTGTTCAGGAAGGAAAGTTCCCGCATGCGGGCGGCCAGCGTTTGGTATTGGTACTCTGTGGTGATGAAAATCGAACCATCGGGTTTGAACATGACCTCTGTACCAGTGCGGTTGGTTTCTCCGATGGTTTTGACGTCGTACAAGGGTTTCCCGCAGCTGTACTCTTGCTGAAAAATCTTTCCGTTGCGGTGGACAGTGGCAATGAGAGTGGTGGAGAGATCATTCACACAACTCACACCTACACCGTGCAGACCTCCGGAAACCTTGTAGGAATCTTTGTCAAACTTACCGCCAGCATGGAGTACGGTCATTACCACTTCCAGTGCAGATTTCTTCTCTTTCGGATGAATGTCCGTTGGAATACCCCGGCCGTCATCTTTTACGGTGATACTGTTGTCAGTATTGATAAAAACTTCAATGTTTCTGCAGTGGCCTGCGAGTGCTTCGTCAATGGAGTTGTCCACGACTTCGTAAACCAGATGGTGAAGCCCCTTCACGCCTATATCTCCGATGTACATCGCCGGG
>CAZPCA010000028.1:0-22046 GCA_964584995.1 uncultured Bifidobacterium sp. | reverse complement strand
GGCCAGGGCACATCAAAAGCGACGATATGTAGTTTCTCAGTACCCAATTTTTCTGAAAATAGCGAGCAGTTTATTGCGTTCTGTTTCCCAGTTCAGCTCCTTCGCTGCTGCTTTGGTGTTTTCTATCCACCGACTCCTCTCCGGACCTTCTGTCAGCAACCTTTCCATGTAGGCGGCCAACACCTGCGGATCGTGCCCGGGGCAGATAAGGCCGACGCCATGTCCCTCTACAATCGATCGTACTTCGGGAAGGTCGCTGGCAAGCACAGGGATGCCTGCGTGGATGTAGTCAAATAATTTATTGGGAAGCGAAAAGCGATAGTTGATATTGGTGTCTTTGTCCAGGGATAATCCGATGTCAGCACATCGGCTGTAAAACAACAGGTCTGCCGGCTGTTTCTTGCCTTCAAAACGCACTTTGTCAGACAACGAATGCTCCGCTACCATTTCTTTCAATATGGGCAATACATCACCGCCGCCTATGATCAGCAAAAGCGCATTCTCCATGTGCCGCATCGCCAGCACCGCTTCTTCCGCACCCCTTTGAATATTGATCCCTGCGCCCTGCAGAAGGATAATGCGTTTTTCCGTGGGTAGGCCCAGTTCCCGGCGAAGTTGTATGGGGCTCAAGGCTGGAAGGTGCTTTGTTTCCGGTACATTGCGGATAACGGTGAACGGTTTTTGGTATTCCGCTTCGTATAATCGGGCGATACTTTCATTCACCGTGACGGCATACTTGAGATGAGGAAGGATGGTTTTCTCAATTCGCTTCCAAATCCGTTGGACCCTTGGTCTGTTCAGCAATTCCGGAACGCCGGTGAAATACTCATGGCTATCGTATACCAGGGGGATTCGCTTCAGCCGCGAGGCGATAAAGTTGGCCGAAAGAGTGTCCAGGTCGTGGCTGTAGAGGATGTCGGCTCTGTGCCACAACAGATAGCCCAGCAAGCGTAAATTGTAATTGGCATAAAAGAGTGGTCCCTTGTTGAACCATAGTCGGAATCTCTTGGTTCTGTAGCGTTTGCCTGGCATGGATAATGACTGAGGGAGCCGTCTGCCAACCACCATCACCTGATATCCGGCCTCTTTTAAAGCCGATGCAGAGCGTTGCACCCGCTGGTCGGTGACCAAGTCAGAGGTGACACTCATGATAACACGTAAAGGCATAGATGCGAAGGTAAACTATCGCCATTAATTACTGGGTCACAAATACTTCCTTTTTAGTCAATTAAATAACTGTTATTGAATTATTTAAACCAATACCCCCGGCGTTTCAACAACGGTTCGGCCTTTTCTGGAAGGAGTGGGCAGGGCCCTGGATGCCTTCCGATGATTGTAATCAATGCTTCTGAATGCTAAGTTTTTAGAGCGAAATCGCTCAGGCACATTAACCTTCGATTAAATTGTTTCGTATGCCGTCTTCTCCTATATTTGCCGCCTCTATAAATTAACACGATCTATCAATGCAAAGTAAAGGTGCGATTAAGCTATTAGCCATCCTTCTGGCTCTTGTTTGTCTTTATCAGCTTTCATTCACATTCGTTACGCGCGGTGTGGAAAGCGATGCCAGGGATTTTGCCCAAGGCAACCCCGTCAAAGAGAAGGAATACCTCGATTCCATTGCAGCCAAAGGAGTTTACAACCTTGGAGTGAAGGATTACACCTACCGGGAATGTAAAGAGCGTGAGCTCAACCTGGGGCTTGACCTCAAAGGCGGTATGAACGTCACCATGGAAGTGTCTGTGGTGGATCTGCTACGCTCAATGGCTGGTCAGAATGTGAACGATCCTACATTCAAAAAGGCAGTAGACCGTGCATTGGAGTTGCAACGGAACAGCACCAAGGATTTCGTGA
Source organism: uncultured Bifidobacterium sp. (assembly GCA_964584995.1). Lineage (GTDB taxonomy): Bacteria > Bacteroidota > Bacteroidia > AKYH767-A > OLB10 > JAJTFW01. Next base: position 20,192 of record CAZPCA010000028.1, on the reverse strand, counting down.
GCTTGTTCGGTCAGGCATTTACCGAAACAGATCCCAAAGCCAGCATGGCTGCGATATTTGCCAATATCGAGAACCAGGATAAGATCAAATTCACCTCGACTAACGATGAAGTACTGAAAGTGCTCAAAGAAGAGTCCGATGCAGCAATCAGCCGTTCCTTCAATATCCTCCGCACACGTATCGATAAATTCGGTGTTACCCAACCCAACATTCAGCAGTTGGGTTCCGGACGTATTTTAGTGGAACTTCCTGGTGTAAAGGAGCCGGATCGTGTGCGTAAACTCCTTCAGGGAACAGCTAAACTCGAGTTTTGGGAGACCTACAATTTCGGTGAAGTCGCCCCGGGATTGGTGGCTGTCAATAAACTGTTGGCGGAAGAAGGTAAAAAAGATTCTTTGGCTAAAGCCTTGCAGGGAACCACACCGCTGGTAGCCGATTCTTCGGCCATCGCTGCTGCTCCAGCGGATTCTTCGAAGAAAGATTCAACCAGCGCAGCTGCATCTCTTACAGAAAAGATGGGTTCTGATACCGCTGCAAAAAAGGATACAGCCGGTGGCAAATCCTTCGAAGAGTTTGCCCGCGAGAATCCTCTTTTCGCGGTATTGTTCCCGGCCGATGGCCAGGTCCGTACCCAGGACGAGAAAAATATGGTTGACAAGATGTGCGTTGTAGGTTATGCGCTCATCAAGGATACTGGAAAGGTGAATACGATCTTTGCGCGCGAAGACGTAAAGGCTGCCCTGCCGAAAAATCTTCGTCTACTCTGGACAGTGAAGCCGCGTACTCCGGATGCACCTTCCCTGGAGTTGATCGCGATCAAGGTGAACAGCCGCGATGGCAAGGCGCCCCTCGATGGAGGTGCAATAGCGGATGCCCGTCAGGATTTCGGACAATTCAACAGCGCGCCGGAAATTTCTATGCGCATGAATCCCGATGGTGCAAAAATCTGGAAGCGTCTTACCGGTGAGAATATCGGCAAGTCGATTGCCATTGTGCTCGACGATTTGGTGTACAGCTTCCCGACAGTACAAGGCGAAATCGCCGGTGGCAGCTCCAGCATTACGGGTAATTTCGAAATCAACGAAGCGAAAGATCTGGCCAACATCCTGAAAGCCGGTAAACTGCCCGCTCCTGCGCGTATCGTGGAAGAGGCCGTAGTAGGTCCGTCTCTCGGTAAAGAAGCAATCAGCAATGGTTTGAGCTCCTTCCTGGTGGCGCTGTTGATCGTCTTCATCTTCATGGCCATTTACTATAATAAAGCGGGTATTGTGGCAGATATCGCGCTGATCTGTAACATGTTCTTCATCATGGGAGTACTTTCTTCCCTGGGTGCGGTGCTTACCCTGCCAGGTATCGCAGGTATCGTTCTGATCATAGCGCTCTCGGTGGACGCCGACACCCTGATTATTGAGCGTATCCGCGAAGAACTCAGGGATGGAGAAGGTATCCGTTTGGCAATCGCCGACGGTTATAAGCACGCGCTTTCTTCCATCATCGACTCGAACGTTACCACCTTGCTGTTGGGTATCATTCTTTATGCTTTTGGAAGCGGACCGGTTCAGGGCTTTGCCACTACCTTGATCATTGGTATTCTTTGCTCCCTGTTCAGTGCCATCTTTATCAGCCGCCTGGTATTTGAATGGATGCTGAAAGGTGAAAAGGAAATTTCTTTCTGGAATACCTTCTCACGCAATGCCTATCAGAATATCAATCTGCCTTTCGTGGAAAAGCGAAAGTTGTACTATACCATTTCTTCGCTCGTGATCGCTGCGGGTATCGTGTCGATTGTTGTGAAGGGCTTCAATTTCGGAGTTGACTTCGATGGTGGTCGTACGTATGTGGTGCAGTTCGATAAATCCTTGTCTACCCAGGAAATCCGTGAGGCACTCGCTGGTCCCTTGGGTGAAGCTCCGGATGTGAAGACCTTCGGTACGGATAACAGGTACAAAATCACCACCGACTATCTGATCGATGAAAATACTGCTGAAGCCGAAGCGAAAGTGACGGGCGCTCTCTACGAGGGTGTAAAAGGATTTTACAGCGGTCTTGACCAGAGTGCATTCACATCGAAAATCATCAACTCCCAGAAAGTCGGCCCCACCGTAGCAGACGATATCAAGTCCTCCGCAGTATGGTCTATCCTCGTAGCGTGTACCTTGATGTTCCTGTACATTCAGATCCGCTTCCGCAAGTGGCAATATGGTTTGGGTGCAACGGTGGCGCTTGTGCACGACGTGTTATTGATCCTTTCCATCTTCTCTATCTTCAACGGCATCCTTCCCTTTACACTTGAAATCAACCAGGATTTCATTGCTGCGGTTCTGACCGTTATGGGTTACTCGATGACAGATACGGTGGTGGTATTCGACAGGATCAGGGAATACCTGGGAATGCACCCGCATGCTGACAAGAAGCATGTCATCAACAATGCATTGAATTCCACCTTGAGCCGTACCATGAACACGTCCTTGACCACGTTCTTTGTACTGCTGGCCATCTTCATTTTTGGTGGAGATGTGATTCGCGGATTTACCTTCGCATTGCTCGTGGGTATCGTAGTAGGAACTTACAGTTCACTGTGCATCGCCTCGCCAATCGTTGTCGATCTGGATACTAAAGCGAAAAAATAAATTACGATTATAGAAAGCAGAACAGGCCGGATTTCCGGCCTGTTTTTGTTTTATGAAAGAGCAAGGGTAAAGACGGGCAATTAAGGATTCTTGAGGCGTAGTTGCTCTTCAACGATTTTCAATCCCTCTTGCAATGAATGGGGGCGATAGTCAAGTTCCTGCTCCGCTTTCTCAATGATGAACCCGGTTTTCAAAGGTCTCGCGGCAGGCTGATTCAATGAAGCGGTGCTTATCGGGTGGATATGCTGCTTGTCAAGGCCGAAATGGTCTGCAACTGCCTGAACGATTTCCAGAATGGAAAGTACCTCTCGTCCGCTTACATGGTAGATACCTTGTGCTTTCTTCAAGGCGGCGTGTATGCAGGCTTGTGCAAGATCCTCTGCCAGTGTCGGTCCCCTGAACTGGTCGTTGATCACATTGATGTCTTTGCCCTGCTCCAGCGATTGTTTAGTCCAAAGTACGACGTTGGAACGTTGTGCATCGTCCGTAACGCCGTAAATGATCATGGTTCGGAGGATGGCCCAGGGTAGTCCGCTTTCCTGAACGAGTTTCTCCGCTTCGGCTTTTGAGCGCGCATAGACGCTCAGCGGGCCGATCGTGTCCGTTTCACGGTACGGGCCGCTTTCCCCATCAAATACAAAATCGGTACTGATGTCAATGAAATGGGTGGAGGTTCCGGCGCAGGCCTCCAAGAGATAACGCACCGCATCTACATTGTTTTTCCAGCAAGCTTCAGGGTCCAGCTCGCAGGCATCTACATTGGTCATGGCTGCCGTGTGAATGATGCAATCGGGAGCGTATTTGTGCAGGACACTGATCACTTCCTGGCGCTGGGTCAGGTCAAGAGTGGCATACGTATATCCGCTTTTCTCCCTTAATCGGTTTTCGCCGCGTGCAGTGGCGATGCATTCGACGCTTGCGTCGTTTCTCAATGCATAAACCAGTTTTTGCCCGAGCAGTCCGTTGGATCCGGTGATGAGGATTTTCATGCGTCAGGGTGCTGATAGTATTTTTACAAGGTCCTCGACTTGAAGACGTGTGCCCAGTACAAACAACTTTGAATTCGGTTTCATTACGGTGTCGGGCTGTGGGTTCACGATGTACTCACCATCGCTGGTCTTGAATCCGATGATGTTCGCTCCGGTTTTGTTTCGGATCTCAAGTTCACGAATCGTTTTTCCTTTGTACGCTTCCAGCAGGTTATTGCATTGTATTTCTTCCAGCCGGATATTGATGCGGCCTGTGATATGGTCGATGAATTCCAATACGTCCGGTCGGGTCACCAGGGTGGCCATGTGTGTGCCGCCGATCTTGTCGGGCATGATGACATTGTTCGCTCCAGCTCTGCGCAGCTTGCCTTCGGACGTGTCTTCCGATGCCCGGGAGATGATTTTCAGCTCCGGTTGGAGCTCCCGTGCAGTGAGTACAACGAAAACGTTGGCCGCATCAAGTGGCAGGGTGGTGATCAATGCGCGTGCCTTGGCAATTCCTGCTTCCTCCAAAATTTCGTCGCGCGTAGCGTCGCCTTCGATGAAGAGGTAGTTCTCCTGTTCGCGCAGTTCGGCGATGGCTTTTTCATTGTTTTCAATCACCACAAAGGCTTGTTGATGGGAGGCAAGCTGTTCACAGGCTTGCTTTCCGTTACGGCCGAATCCGCAAACGATTACGTGGTCCTGCATCTTTTGTATCATCTTGATGACTTTTCTGTATCTGAGAAATCGCTGTATTTCACCCTCCATGATATAGGTGGTGATCAGGGAAACGCCATAGGCGAAAATTCCTATGCTGAGGATGATAAGGCCCGTAGTGAACCACCTCCCGGCTTCTGACAAGGTCCGGATGGCTCCAAGCCCTACGGTGGACAATATGATGATGGTGGAATAAAAGGCCTCGCTGAACGTGTAGGCTTCAATGAGCATGAATCCACTGACACCGAAGATAACGGTGCCGGCTATCAACAAGGCTGCAATACGCAGCTTTTCAAGAAAATGGAAATGTTTCCTGTGCACCTTGCGAAGATAAAATAATTAAGTGCCGGTGCTGTCCGGTGGCAAAGTCTGGTCAGAGATGATCCTGACAGAAAAAGTTCCGGATGAAAATCATAAATCCCAAACGCTACCCCGCTTTTGTTCAGTCATCATGCATCGCAACTTCTTCAGGAAGGCCATGCTCAGGTAAACGATGATGGGGGAACCGACGGTTAAACACGATGCATAAATGAAGAACAAGCGGATATTGTACGATGGGATGTTCAGTTTTTCTCCCCACCATTCACATACCCCAAAGGCCTGTTTTTCAAACCAGGATTTAACAAGGCTTACAAAGTTGTTCATGCTTGCTTCAACAGGTGTTTTCCGATGTGGCAAGTTACACATTTTTTTAAATCGCAATAGTGTTGCTTCAATTGTATGAGTGCTTGTCCTTCTCCGGCATGCAAGGCTTTCCATCCATACCGGTTCCAGGCTTGCAGGATACGGTTGCTTTCGGGCGGCATGTACTGCATCCAGTACAGGGCTTTATCACAAAAGACCGGCAGATGTTGTTGCTTGCCGAAAAAGAAAAGGTAAGGGATGACGGCGTTCAACAGCAGGTGTTGTATGCCGGCCTGGCCCAGGCTTTTGCGGAGAGGGGCACAGGCAACACCGAAACGGTAGTGATGGAACCAGTAATCGCTGGCCTGTACTTCAAGTGCTGCGCATACGTCCGTTATCGATAGAGATTGGGTAATAAGGTTGTGAAGGTTCTCGTTTTTCTGGAAAAGGGATGCGAATTGAGAGATCCGCAGTGTAGGGAAATTGAAAGGACGAAGTCCGCCGAATTTCCAGAGGTGCTCAGGGAGTGATTGAAGTTGATAGGCAGTTTTGAGAAACGAGTATTGCTGCGTCAGTCTTTTCGAGTAGGGGTCTGGGACGTGCTGCGGGAGTAAGCCCGCCTGTCCGTATAAAAGTGCTTCGCTTTCATCGCTGCGTTCCCTGTGGCGCTGTAACAATGTGTAGGGAACCACCTGGGTGAGCCATTCGAATGGTACAGCATTCACCTTGAAGCCGAATGCTCGCCCCAGCATTCTGTAGAGAACCTGTGTCCAGCTGCCCTTGCTTTCTTGCAATATCGTACGCAGGTCACATGTGCGCTGCTCTAATCTTTCAATCATCAGCCTTTCTGTCCAGGTGGTCCGCTGAATCTCGGGGACATCATGGAGTTGGGATGCGCAGGCCACAAATGTAGACGGTGCCTGCATGAGCTGTTCGTAGTGTTCCAGGTAGCGATGAGGGTACCGGTTTTTCATTTCCAGCGTGGGGATGGGCGAGCCATCTCTTCTATAGGCTTCCGCATCGTGCTCGTGCACAACGTGCAGAAGAATATTGTCATAGGCCATATCGCTGTCATGCCCATGCCTTTTCCAGTCACTGGAACGTACATGGATCTCCACATTTCCTGCCCATTGCAGTCCGTTCAGTTCCAGGCGAGCGTTGGCAAAGTCCGGTCCGCTCTCATTGTTCCGGAAACCCGGATGCAGGATACGAATGGATTCACCATTGCTCAGCCGGATACGGTCGGCGTATAAGAGTTTGTGCTGCCACAGGTAATAAAGAAAATCTTCCTGCATGTGGCAAAGATGAAAAGCATCTTTCGGTGAATACCGTTTTTAAACTTGTATAGTCGATTACAAGCGCTTACAGCGTTTTTTTCCTTTAAAGTGAACGATTTGCGCCGTTGCTTGTTCTTCCTATCAAATACGATCATGCACATTCTCGAAAGCAAACAGTTCCTTCCCATGTCCCTTGAGGCTGCATGGGATTTCTTTTCTTCTCCTGCCAATCTCAAAGTGATTACCCCGGAGCACATGGGGTTCAAGATCCTTTCGGGTTTTCAAGAGGGAGAGAAGATGTATGCCGGAATGGTGATTCGCTATATCGTACATCCCTTTCCCGGTATACCCATGCATTGGGTTACGGAAATTACCCATGTGAAAGACAAGGCGTATTTCGTAGATGAGCAACGCTTCGGACCCTATGCCTTCTGGCATCATCAGCATTTTTTCAGGGAAGTGGAGGGTGGAGTGGAAATGAGGGATATTGTCCATTACAAAGTGCCCATGGGGCCCGTCGGATTACTCCTGAACTCCCTGCTCATCCGGAAAAAGGTGGAGCAGATTTTCAGCTTCCGGCTGAAGAAACTGGAAGAGTTGTTTCCAGTGCTGAAGTGATATCAAGTTTTCCCCTTTTGGCTTCTGCAGCGGTCGCTGCAAAAACGTACTTCTTCCCAACACCTTTCCCATTTCTTTCTCCAGGTGAAGGGGCGCTTGCAAACCATACAGGTTTTAGTAGGAAGATTTTCTTTTTTTACCCCTTGCATAGTTCATTAACAATAAGTTGTGTCTTTTTGTTAATTGAAAATTTTACCGGGCTTTAAAAAAGGAGATAAAGTGGAGGTGCTTTCCTTTAATTTTGTAAAAACCTCGTTTGCATGTCTCCGATCAACGCCACCTCGGTTCGCTACATTTTTGTTACGGGAGGGGTGACCTCCTCGCTGGGTAAAGGGATTATTTCCGCTTCTCTGGCCAAGTTACTGCAGGCCAGGGGTTACCGAGTGACAATTCAAAAACTGGATCCGTATATTAACGTCGATCCGGGTACCTTGAATCCCTATGAGCATGGAGAGTGTTTCGTGACGAACGACGGTGCGGAAACCGACCTTGACCTGGGCCACTACGAGCGTTTTTTGAACATGCCAACCTCGCAGGCGAATAATGTCACCACGGGCAGGATTTACCAGACGGTCATCAACCGCGAGCGGGAAGGGGCCTACCTGGGTAAAACAGTACAGGTTATTCCGCACATCACGGATGAGATCAAGCGTAGGATCAAATTGCTGGGTGAAACAGGTGAATACGATATCATTATTACGGAAATAGGCGGTACGGTGGGCGATATCGAGTCACTGCCCTATATTGAGTCGGTTCGTCAGATGATTTGGGAAATGGGTTCGTCCAATGCAGCGGTTATCCACCTCACCCTGTTGCCCTACCTCTCCACCACAGGAGAGTTGAAGACCAAGCCTACCCAGCACTCTGTGAAGATGTTGCTGGAGTATGGTATTCAGCCGGATGTCTTGGTTTGCCGGACCGAAAAACCAATGACAAACGACCTGCGGCGTAAAATCGCGCTTTTCTGCAACGTGAATATCAATGCTGTAATTGAGTCCATTGATGCGTCCACCATTTACGAGGTGCCTTTGTTGATGCTGAAGGAACAGCTCGACAAGGTGATTCTGAACAAGCTCAAGCTCGCACTTAAACATGAGCCCGATATGGTGGCCTGGAAGGATTTTCTTGGCAAATTGAAGAATCCCGTATTCGAAGTGCGTATCGGTCTTATCGGCAAATACATAGAGTTGAAAGATGCCTACAAATCCATTGCGGAGGCATTCATCCATGCAGGGGTTTCCAATGAGTGCAAGGTCAAACTGGAATGGATCCATTCCGAAAAGCTGGATGCTGACCATGTGAAAGCACAGCTGCAGGGCCTGAGCGGTATTTTAGTGGCTCCCGGATTCGGTGAGCGGGGAATTGAAGGTAAAATTGCTGCGATACGCTACGCCCGTGAAAACAAAGTCCCCTTCCTGGGTATCTGCCTGGGCATGCAGTGTGCAGTGGTGGAGTTTGCGCGTAACGTATTGGGCATGAACGATGCGCATTCAACCGAGATGAATCAGGATACCGGGCATCCCGTGATCGACATGATGGCCGGCCAAAAGGAGATTACACACAAAGGTGGTACGATGCGCTTGGGCGAGTACCCCTGTACTATTGCTAAAGGCACCCGCGCGTTCCAGGTGTATGGTAAAGTAAAAATCAGTGAACGCCATCGCCATCGTTATGAGTTCAATAATGCGTTTCTCGAGGCATTTGAACAGGCCGGTATGTTGGCTTCAGGTACCAATCCTGATTCAGGCCTGGTAGAAATAGTGGAGCTGAAAAATCACCCCTGGTTCATCGGAGTCCAATTCCATCCGGAGTACAAGAGTACCGTTCTGAATCCTCACCCGCTTTTTACCCGCTTCGTGAAGGCAGCCTTGGATAAGTCTAACGGAACCCTTCAGGAGCCCAAAGGGGACGCCACTACAGCCTTTGCCGGCTGATTTTTAAGGATGTTTCCGGTCGCTCATCCCCATAGGATGTGTATTTTTGCACACTAAATTTCCAGAGCATGGACCGTAATTCAATGATTGGGCTGTTTCTGATAGGCCTGATTCTCATAGTGGGTAGTATTGTGATGGCTCCCTCGGAAGAGGAAGTGCTTGCCTTGCGCAGAGAGCAAGACAGTATTGCACGTGTGGAAGAACAGGCGGCTAAAAAAGCAGCAGTGACTGTAGCCGATCCGGCTCAACCTGCTGCTGAACGGGTGGATAGCCTGCTTTCAGATTCTGCCCGGGCCATGCTCGATGTGGACATGTACGGGGCCTTTGCATCCGGGGCCAAAGGGGAGGAGAAGTCGCTAACCCTGGAGAACGAGGTCATGAAGGTGCATCTGACCACTTTGGGAGGTAGGGTGAAATCCGTTGAACTGAAGAACTACAAAACAGCTTCAGGAAAACCGGTCACTTTGTTCGACAGCGATTCTACCCGCTTCAGTTTGTCCTTCTTTGCGCAAAACAGAAGTATCGCGACCGGAAACCTGATGTTCGAAACGGATTCCCGCCCGGCGGTCATCCAAGGGACAGACAGTGCTTCCTGCTCTATGCGTCTCATGGCGGGTAGTCCTGACCGTTATATAGAGTACGTGTACTCCTTGAGAGGAAATGATTATTCTTTGGGGTTCACCATCAATTTTGTGAATGTCAATCAGGTCATCGCCAGTAATTCCGGGTATGTCGAACTCAATTGGGCTCAACGCTTGCTGCCACAGGAAAAGTCGCTCGAAGTGGAGCGGGCGAATGCTACCATGTATTACATGTATGCCGACGAAGACAAGGAGGTGGATTATCTGAGCGAGACATCCGACGAAGCGGAAGAGATCAAAACAAAAGTGAAGTGGGTCTCGATGAAACAACAGTTTTTCACCCAGGTGCTCGTGGCGGATAAGTCCTTCGATAAACCCACCCGGATAGAAACCAAAACAGGAGAGGAGGGAGATGCTTTCGTGAAACAGATGAATGCATCCTTCACTATTCCGTATGCACACTCGGCCAACGAATCGTTCGCCATGCATTTTTACATCGGTCCGAACCACCATCAGTTGCTGAAGAAGGCAGGTGATAACCTCGAGAAGCAAATTCCGCTCGGCTGGGGGATCTTCGGATGGGTGAATCGCTTTGTTGTCATTCCGATTTTCAATTTCCTGAATAGTTTCGATTGGAGTTATGGTATCATTATCCTGATCCTCACCATAGCCATCAAATTGATGTTGCTGCCCTTCACCTTTAAAGCTTACATTTCTCAGGCTAAGATGAAAGTGCTCCGCCCGGAGATCGAAGAGATTCAAGGTAAATTCAAGGAAGAACCCATGAAAATGCAGCAGGAGATGATGGGTTTGTACCGTAAAGCCGGGGTTAATCCGCTGGGCGGTTGTCTGCCTATGCTGTTGCAGTTGCCCATCCTGATTGCGATGTTCCGTTTCTTCCCGCAGTCGATTGAGTTGCGTCAGGAAAGCTTTTTGTGGGCAGATGACCTGAGTACCTACGACTCCATCCTGGATCTTCCTTTCAATATTTGGGGCTACGGGGATCACGTCAGTCTTTTCACACTCTTGATGACCGTTTCCACCCTCCTCATCACCATGGTCAACAGTCAAAGTACCATGACCAATCCGCAGATGAAATGGATGATGTACCTCATGCCGATTGTTTTCCTGGGAGTGTTCAATAATTATTCTGCGGGTTTGAGTTATTATTATTTCCTGGCGAACATCATCAGTATAGGCCAGCAATACCTTTTCAAGGCTTTTGTGAACGACGATGAAATCCACCGGAAGATTCAGGAGAACAAAAAGCGCCCTGCAAGTCAGACAAAATCCAAGTTTCAACAGCGATTGGAGAAAATGGCCAAGGAACGCGGATACAAATTGCCGAAATAACAAGTGATGAATCGACAGTCTGCCATCGCCACCTTCCTGCTGGTCATCCTTACTTGGGTCGGATGCACTGCTACCCGGGGCAGGAATGCAGCAGCGAGCAGTGGTCCACAGACAATTTCTGGAGATTCTCTTCTGGTAGGCATACAGCGTGGCGCCTGCTTTGGCGCCTGCCCGCAGTACAAGGCAACAGTGTACAAGAGCGGCCTGGCTGTGTATGAAGGCGAAAAGAACGTCAAGAAAACAGGTGTCTGGTTTTCGAAACTCACCGAGACCCAGCTGGAAGAATTACACGAACTGCTGCTCACCTACAAGATGGAAGAGAAGGATACTGCTTATATCAATAAATATCTTGCGGATTATCCTGCTTATTACCTTACAGTGTGTTACCGTCGTCTACGTAAAACCATTCTGGTCAACCACGAATCGCCCCCAGTCGAAATCACAGAATATACCCAGTTGCTGGAACAAATGCTGGATCGTCTGCACTGGATACCCCGCGAACGTGCACGCCAGTCGGAGGAATAGCGCTGCCTGATTCCTGGTTTTTATCGTTTTTTTCGACGGCAAAATCGTAAATTTGTTCTTCTAAAACATTTACCCGTATGTCCACCGACTTTCTCCCGCTCAACGGAACCGATCACATCGAATTTTATGTAGGGAATGCCAAGCAATCTGCCTACTACTACCAACATGCTTTTGGATTTCAGCTGGTGGCCTATGCTGGACCGGAGACCGGTGTCAGAGACCGGGCGTCCTACGTCTTGCAACAGGGGAAAGTGCGTTTCGTTCTCACGACCGCCCTGCATCCGGACCACGAAATCACGCGCCACGTTGCGCAGCACGGCGACGGCGTGAAAGTACTTGCCCTTTGGGTCGATGATGCAGAGAAGTCTTACTATGAAACCATGGCCAGAGGCGCTAAGTCGCATACCGCTCCGACAATCCTTACAGATGAGCACGGGGAAGTGAAAGTCGCCGCCATACATACCTACGGAGAAACCATTCATCGTTTCATCGAACGGAAGAACTATAAGGGAGTATTCATGCCCGGATACAAAGCAGCCCAGTCAGCCCTTCGCTCCGAGCCTGTTGGACTGGAGTACGTGGATCATTGTGTCGGAAATGTGGAACTCGGCCGCATGAATGAATGGGTGAAGTTCTACGAGGATGTCATGGGCTTCAAGATGATCATCACTTTTGATGACAAGGACATCAGCACGGAGTACAGTGCATTGATGTCAAAGGTGGTTTCTAACGGAAATGGATATGTTAAATTTCCAATAAATGAACCGGCTGAAGGCAAGAAGAAATCACAGATTGACGAGTATCTTGAATTCTACCACGGTGCAGGTGTCCAGCATATTGCCATCATCACCAATGATATCATAGAAACGGTAAGCAAATTGAAAGACAGGGGTGTCGATTTCCTCACTGTTCCGCAGACGTATTACGATGACCTCACGCAGCGCGTCGGTAAGATTGACGAGGATATGGACGATTTGGCTCGTCTCGGTATTCTGGTCGATCGCGATGAAGAGGGGTACCTGCTGCAGTTGTTCACCAAACCAGTGGAAGATCGACCCACCGTATTTTTCGAAATCATCCAGCGCAAAGGGGCTAAATCGTTCGGAAAAGGGAACTTCAAGGCTTTGTTCGAGGCCATCGAAAGGGAGCAGGCCTTGCGCGGTAATCTCTGATAATCAAATTGATAAAGGAAGGGCGAACGGGCGGTAATCTCGTTCGCCCTTTTGCATGCAACCATTTCGCAGTAGAGGAGTATAACGAGCCATCTAAAAATCTGTGTTTCCATGGCCCGTAAGCTACTCCGTCAGAAATCAACCGTAAAAACCTCCCTTCGTATGCGAACGGCTGCAATGGTCACCGCCAGTGCAGGACTCGTCGCTTTGCTGATCATTGTTTTCAATGTTTCCAAGCGTGAAGAAGGCAAAGCACAAAACTCTATGAGTTTTAAGGAAGCCATGGTGTACCAGGATACTGCTCGGGTTTTGAGAGGGAGCATTCATCAGAAAGTCATTGGTGTAGTGGTGGAAGTGACGGGCAAAGGCGCTCCGCTGAAGCTCAATGCTATGAGTTTCTCTGCCAAAGGCACCTCTGAGCCAGTGGAAGCCAATGTGGAAAATGCACGCTTGTGGTATACGGGAAATGATCCTTCTTTTTCCACCCAGCAGACAATCGGAAAAGTCATACAGAAAGTCAGTTCACGGCCCTTTGAGTTTGTCGGCGTTCAAAGCTTATTACCAGGCAAGAATTATTTCTGGTTGACGGTGGATGTGAAGGCCGATGCCTTGACAGCTCCCGGAACCATAGATGCCATGTGCCATGAAATCCGCATTGGAGATATCGCATTTTTACCCCTTATCGCAGATCCGCTCGGGAAACGATTCATCCAGGCGAACGTGCCCTATTTTTCCACCGGTAACTATGCGGTGAACAAAGTAGCTTCATGGAATTCAAAGCGTGACGGCACAGGCAGTTCGCCACGTCAGATGAACGAAACCAGAAACAGTTATTTTATTCAGTCCGGCCACCGGATGATCAGCAGTACAGGCTCCAATCTGCAAACACTGGTGGTGGAAAAAGGAGGAGAATTGCGCATCACTTCTCCGTTGAGATTGAATACCATGCTGGTGGCTTGCGGAGGCGTTGTACAAATGGACACAGCACTCAGTGATGCGTATGTCTGCAATGAGATGTTTATGGAAAGCGGTGCGATGTATATTCATAATTCAACCGGTCTCTTTCCTGCCAATACTTCTGTGCTGGATAGGAACTCCTCTCAGGTCTATTTCCAGTACAGCCACCTTTCGTTTCGTCCGGACGTTCAGTTCGGCCATCTTATCTTGGACGCTGCTGCTGCGCCCCCCACTGACCTGAACGGCAGGATACGGTCGATTCAGGGCAATTGGGAAATTCGTCGTACAGGCCTCTCGGCTACAGGCGTGTTTTTTTCAGGGCAGAACATGATTGTGGTTGGTGGTGATTTGATTCAGACCGGAGGGGTGTTTTCGGGTGCTTTTACAGGCGAGTTAGAATGCTTGGTCAAAGGGAGCATCATCATGAAAGGAGGTTCTTTCATAGATGGTCAGGGGAATGAGGGAGCTTCCTTGCAACTGAGGGTTGAAAGGGATGCCATGCTCCTGGGAGGTGTGTTTGAATCTGACCATAATCCGAATTCCCTGATTCGTTTCAGTGGAAAGAACCAAAGCAGGTGGATCCAAAAACAAGAATGTAATGTGCAGCTGGGTGATGTTCAAATCGATGGCGGTCATTCGCTGGTGATTAAAGGTGATCGGATGGGTTCCATTTCCAAAGGGCGTAACCTGACCGTCAGAGAAGGCGGAGAGTTGTACTGTGACCAGGGAGTAATGACCGGTGAGGCGGCATTTATACTCGAAACGCGTTCCACATTGGGAATCGGGCATCCCGACGGGATTTTTTCGAAAGGCAAGAGGGGGAATGTTCAAACCGAACGGCGTAACTTTCATTCTGATGCGACTTATTTGTACTATACGGCAAGTCATCCACAGCAAACGGGTGTTTTCCTGACACAACCCAGAAACAACGTGGTGCGTCGTCTGCTCGTCAATAAGGCCTCACCTTCGCAGGTCTTGCAGCTCTCACAGGATATCTTCGTGGAGGAGCAGTGCAAAGTGAACCTGGGTGATTTGCGCCAAAATGGTTTTGAGCTCAAGCTGAATGCCGGTGCCTCCGCAGGTTTATAGTTTAACTAGTTGCTTCTGCTGCAATGGGCGCTGTCAATTAACAGCTCCAGGTTGATAACTGCCCTGAATTGTATGGGGCATAAATGATCCCCCCGGATACCTTTACAAGGATACTTCCCCGACAAGAAGTTATCGTGTAAACAGGTATGAAAACAGGACAAGAGGTACGGAGCAAGCACGAACAGGTGTTGGCATTGCTGGATGAAGTGTCCACATCCGGAAAGAAGTTGGGGATCATCTTACAGACGATTGAGGATTCGGAACTGGATGGCCGTCATGTGACTATTCAGGGTCGGCAGATGAAAAACTTCAGTTCCTGCAGCTATCTCGGACTCGATCTCGATCAGCGTCTGATGGCTGGAGCAATCGATGCGGTAACACGCTACGGTGTGCAATTCTCCTCCTCCCGTTCCTATCTGTCTTCTACGCTTTACGGCGAACTGGAGGAGAAACTGGCCTCGGTTTTCAAAGCCCCTGCAGCGGTGTTCAATACGACGACTTTGGGCCACCTCAGTAACCTGCCTATTTTGGTAGGGGATGAAGATGCGGTGATCCTGGATGTCAGCGTGCATGCCAGTGTGCAGATGGCAGTGGCCTTGCTGAAAGAACGCAATATCCCTGTCGAAATAATACGGCATAACAGACTGGATATTTTAGAGGACCGAACGCGTGCATTGATGGCATCGCATAAAAAGGTATGGTACATGTCTGACGGTGTGTACTCCATGTTTGGTGATTTGTCGCCGGTAAAAGAAATAGTGAAACTACTCGATATGTATGAGCAGCTTCACTTGTACATTGATGATGCCCATGGTATGAGTTGGGCAGGTGAGCATGGGGCAGGATATGTACTGGGACAGGTGCCCATGCACGAGCGATTGTACCTTTCCACGTCACTCGGTAAAGCGTACGGAGCAGGAGGTGGTGTCATGGTATTCCCCAATCAGGATGCGTACAGGCGTGTGCACGATTATGGTAAAACAGGGATTTTTTCAATACAGCTTCCCCCTCCTGTACTCGGTGCTGCCGTAGCTTCGGCCAAGATTCATTTGTCCCCCGAGATCTATACGAAGCAAAAACAATTGCAGGACAAGATCAAGTATTTCAACCAGACGGCCAGACTTCTGGATATCCCATTGTTCACCGACGATATTTCTCCTGTTAAATTCATCTGCCTTGGAAAGCCATTGACCGGATACAATATGGTGAGGCGTGTAATGAACATGGGGCATTATGTGAATCTTTCCGTATTTCCCAGTGTTTCCTATAACAATACAGGTATTCGTATTCCGCTCACTTTGCACAGCTCGAAGGAGGATATCCGCAGTTTGTTGGAAGACGTTTCAACTCAATTGCCGGAGGCTTTGCACGATACCGGCACCTCCATTCAGGAAATCAACCGGTTCTTTAAACTGAACAAAAAGCCGACGAGCTTATAACTACACTAACTGTTTTTCAATGCCTGATTTTCTAAATCCACTCGTTAATTCGCCAGAACCCACCAAGGGTCTGAAAAGTAGATTCGAACTGTTGAATGTCCACCGGCTTCACAATGTAGCCCGCCACATTGTAACGGTATGCTTCCGTCCGATCTCCGTCGTCGTTGGAGGTCGTCATCATAAAAACACTGATATGCCGGAGCTGAGGATCAGCCCGGAGTTCTTTGAGGAACTCTAATCCATTCATCTTGGGCATATTAATGTCCAGAAGCACAAGATGAGGTAAAGCGCCGATGGTGGTGGTGCTATGGCTCCCTCGAAGGATCTGCAAGGCCTCTTCTCCGTTGCTCGCCTGGGTGACCTGCTCGGCGATACCCAGTTTCTTTATGACGCGTTGTATGACCATCCGGTCAACCTGGTCATCCTCCACGTGGAGGATGTTAAGTGAGTGTACACTCATTTTTTATGAGTTTAGGTAAGGTGTAACATGTGAGGTGCACAATCGTATAAAGAAAAAGTTGCGGAGCCTGACTCCTCAAATGTATAATTAATCGCAGAAATCCAATACTCCAAGGAACGTTGTTTACATACATGGACCTGTTGAAATTGTTTCAGGCAAACAGTCGCTACCAGAATGCAATTCCGGATGATGACCTCATAGCCAAGCAACGTTACCGTCTGTTCCGTACCACCACACTCACGGCAGGAGCTGTCATTTTCTATGCCTTCGTACAGGCGACGTTCATCGTGAAAACAGGTGGTTTTTCAGCGGCACTCATCGGGTTGTTGAATCTCATCCTTGTATTGAATTATTTTCTGCTGCCCGTCCACAGAAACCATCGCTTCGCCTATTACACCATCGTTCTGGCTGCTTTTGCGACCCTGCATATCATCAGCTATTATTCAGGAGGATTGAGGGCCTCGGCCATCATGTACATGGCGGGTACTATGCTGCTGGCATACATGCTCCTCGGTAACCAGGCGGGCCGTATCGTTTTCGGCTTGATTGCCCTGCACATTATCTATTTCTGGTATGTGACTGAAAACACGGATTGGATTTCATACAAGTTGATTGGCGATTCGGCCGGGATGGTCAATTTCGATTACCTGACAACCTTTTTTCTGGCCATGTTGATCCTCTCCGCCCAGATGAGTTACCTGGAAAGCGGGAAAAATATCGTTATTGAGCGGATTACAGATCAGCGCAACGAGTTGCACGCTAAAAACAGGGAGTTGCATAAGTTGTCACTGGTGGCCAGCAAAGCAGAGAACGCCATCACCATCACCGATGGAAATGGGGTCGCCACCTGGGTGAACGATGGATTTGTACGGCTTTCGGGGTTTGCGTTTGAGGAAGTGGTAGGCAATAAACCGCACCTGATGTTGAAGGGTGAGGGGACGGATACAGGTACTTTATCGGAACTGGAATCGTCCATGCAATCCAGTCAGTCTTTTTCTGCAGAGATACTTCGCTTCAGAAAAAATGGAACATCGTTTTGGACACAGATCACCATGACCCCCATTGCGGATGAAACGGGGGAACAGGAAAAGTTCATATTTATCGAGAGCGACATCACAACCCGCAAAATGGCGGAGGATGCCATGCATCGATATATGCACAACCTCGAAAAATCAAATGCTGAGCTCGATAAATTCGCCTATGTGGTATCGCATGACCTGAAAGCTCCGCTGAGAGCAATAGGAAATCTCACAGGGTGTATCGAGGAGGATATTGGCGACCAGTTGCCCGAAGATGCCAGGAATAATTTCAAGATCATCAAGAGCAGGGTCTTGCGTATGGAAGGCTTGATTGATGGGATTCTGGATTATACCAAGGCATCGCGTAAAGTAGGCGAGTGGGTGCCCTTCTCAACAGAGGAGCTGATCTTAGAAACGATTGAATTGCTCGGTCAGCCCGCCAATGCCATCATCAATGTGCGCGATCATTTACCCGTGATCAAAGGTGAAAGGGTGAAGTTGCAACAAGTGTTCATGAACCTCATTCACAATGCTATCAAGTACAATGACAAGGAAGATGTGCAAGTCGATATCGGGTGTCGCGAAGCGGGTGCCGCCTGGGAGTTTTTTGTGCGCGATAATGGCCCCGGCATCGATCCCCGCTACCACGAGAAGATATTTGTCATCTTCCAGACCTTGAACGCACGTGACGAAGTGGAAGCTCGAGGTGTCGGTCTTGCCATCGTAAAGAAAATCATTGAAGACGAGGGGGGTGAAATTCGTGTGGATACCGAATCAGGTAACGGGGCGTGCTTCAGTTTTACCTGGCCTAAGGAGCGTAAGGAAGACAGTGTAGCATTGTTTGCATCGAGCGAACTCGCCTGAAACTTTGTTATCAGAAGGGCGTACAAGGTCAAAACCCTATCGATGAAAAACATCCCTCCCCATACTTCTAAGCACGAGTTGGACGATGCTGTTCTAAGACTTAAGAAATTGGTACTTGACCTTGAGCCATCAGAACGTAGCAAGGCTATTCAGAAAATTGTTGCGCAATTGATGCCCGAAAGAAGAAAGGCGGTTTCAGCAGTCGCGAAGTTGACGAAAAGGGTGAAACCCGTTCAAGGCCGACTGGATGAACAACAACAACAGTTGATCTCCCAGTTGTCAAAAGCTACCGCCAGGTTGTTTGATCTCCATGGCGGTAATCATCGTGCCTGATCAGCAGGAAGGGTTTCGCACTTCTGCAGAAACAACTCAAGTCCTGATCTTTCCCTATTCCCCAATCCGTATCTTATTTTTTCTTCCAGATAGTTGAGTACATCCGTACGCGGGTAGTGCCCTTGGAATTGTAGTGCAATCTTCTCTTTTTGCTTCATCCCTGCATCAAAAGCGATATCCATGTAGTCAATAAACTCCTGACGGATGTCTGTATTGCAAACCCATGCGGCGAATACAAATGGCAAACCGGTGAAATTTTTCCAGGCTTCAGCAAGGTCATAGCAATATGGATAAAGATGACGATGAAGCAAGGCTTTGTCGCCGATCATCACCGCTGATTCAATAGTATCCGCTCTTGCGAAATCCTGTTGAGGACCTTGTGATGTCCATTTCGGCTGTATTTTCCAGAATTCCACTGCCAGTATTTTTGCCAGCATCACAGATGTGCGGGATTCCATGTCCATAGTGATTTCTGTTATGTGCTCTAAAGGTTTATGACTTACGAGTACCACAGAATCAACGGGTCCGTCGGCTGCAATGCAATAAGAGGTGATGATCCTTGATGTAGGAATATCTTTTATTTTGGCCACAGGTATGAGCCCGATGTCAACCTGTCTTTGTTCAAGTTTTTCAGCACAGAGGGAGGGGATGTCCTCACTCAGTTCAAATTCAATTTTCGGGTGCAGCAACTTGAAGCCCTCCGCAAAGGGGCGGGCATTCAGGTAGTTGACTACCGACAAGCGAATGCGCTGACTTTCCACTAGGATTGAATGATTCGTACGAGGAGTTCGCGTAACAGATCTCCATCCGGCGTACTGTTAGATCCTACCCCTTTCGATTTTAAATCGTACTCTTTCAAAAGTGACACGATGGATTCCAGTTTCAGGTAAGAATAATTGCCGGCTGCCTGTGTGTAATCCCTGATGAAGAATGGATTGATTTTAAGCGCCGCCGCTACACTGTTTTTTGATTTGTCCGGTAAAGAGTGATAGAGTAAAAGCTTGCTGAAAAAATTATACATGACTGCGATGGTGGCCTGAATCGGATGTTCCTTAGGATTAGCAGCAAAGTAATTGGCGATTTTCATGCTTACCAAAAAGTCTTTTTCGCCGATGGCCTTTTGTAATTCGAAGACATTGAAATCTTTGCTTACCCCGATGTAGAGCTCGATATGGTGCAGGTCGATGATTTCGTCTTTCTTTAGGTTGATTCGTAATTTATCGCATTCATTGGCAATCCTGGATAGGTCATTACCCAGGTGGTCCGCCATTAGATGTGCTGCTTTCGGATTGATTTTTGTGCCACTGGCGAACAGGTAGTGTTCAATCCATGGCACGAGTTTGTCATCGTAGATTTTTTTCATCTCGAAAACAACTCCGTTTTTATCAATGGCTTTGAAGAGTTTACCTCTCTTGTCCAGTCCTTTGTACTTTACGCAGAAAACGAGAATGGTGGAGGGTTGCGGATGAAGTATATAATTCAGCAGCGGATCGTCTTTTTCTTTGGCGCTTTCTTTTTTTTCGGCATCTTCTTTCTGTGCCTTTGGGAACAAGGCTTTCATCTCCTGAGCCTCTCTGACAATCACTACCTGATAGCCGGAAAGCATCGGATATCGTTTTGCGGTACTGG